>CAMYJX010000033.1:0-27007 GCA_947258825.1 uncultured Pseudomonadales bacterium | reverse complement strand
TGGCGGCAGCCTTCGATCGGGCAGGCTTCGAGGCGGTTGACGTGCATATGACCGATCTGCTCGACGGCGCAGCAGATCTCATGGATTTTCCCGCGCTCGTGGCCTGCGGTGGGTTTTCATACGGCGACGTGCTGGGCGGCGGCGGCGGGTGGGCCAAGAGCGTTCTTTATCACGATGCCATACGCGAGCAGTTTGCGCGTTTTTTCGCCAGCGATCGCCTTGCCTTGGGGGTCTGCAACGGCTGTCAGATGATGACGGCGCTGAAAGACCTGATCCCCGACGCAGAAGATTGGCCGCGCTTCGTGCGCAACCGATCAGAGCAGTTCGAAGGGCGTACGGTCATGCTGCAGGTCAACGAGGTCGCCTCTCCCTGGTTGGCAGGGATGGCGGGAAGCGTCCTACCGGTAGCGGTTGCACATGGTGAAGGCAGGGCCGAGTTTGCGAGCCGCGATCATGCGCTGCGGTTCTGGGAGCGTTCCGCCCCGCAGCTGTGCTTTCAGTACGTAGACGGAGGCCACCAGCCTACCGAAAGCTATCCGGCTAACCCCAACGGCGCGGAGCGGGGTCTTGCCGGCCTGACGGCGGCCGATGGTCGGGTGCTGGTGATGATGCCGCATCCGGAACGGGTTTTCCGCGCGGTGCAGAATGCCTGGCAGGATCCGCGCTGGGGAGAAGACGGCCCCTGGCTGCGCCTGTTTCGCAACGCCAGACTGGCCCTCAGGTAGCTGTCCCCCGGAAACGGGCGGTCACCAGCGGCGCCGCGTCCGATCGACGATGATGTCCTTCGCACGAACCGGGAAGTGATCGTTCTGCCGGTCCTCGAAATAGTGCCTGAGGGTCTGGTTCACCACGGGAAAAGCCAGCTCATCCCACGGTATGTCTGCCTCGCCGAACAAGCCCACCTCGCTGGTTTCTTCGCCCGCGGAAAATTCCGGGGTTGCCAGACGTCCCCGATAGAACATGTATATCTGGGAGATGTGGGGCAGGCTGAAGAGGGTGTAGAGATCATCGACCACCACCCTGGCGCGCGCCTCTTCCCAGGTTTCTCTGACGGCGCCCGCTTCGGCGGTTTCGCCGTTCTCCAGGAAACCGGCGGGGAGGGTCCAGTAGCCGCTGCGTGGATCTATGTCCCTGCGGCACAGCAGAACCCGGTCGTCACATGCCACCAGGCAGCCGGTTACGATGCGCGGGTTCTGATAGTGCACCGTGTCGCAGTGCTCGCATACGAAGCGCTCCCGCGTATCGCCGGGTGGCGTCGTGACGATCAGGGTCTGTCCGCAGCTGCTGCAGTATTTCATGCGAGTCGCCAGGTTCCGGAAGCGGAATTATAGCCCGATCGGTGAGGCGCGGCGGCGGCTGGAATCTGTTTTTTCACCCGGTCTTGGCCCAGTCATGAGGGGTCGGGTAGCGTCAGCACCAGTCAGGGCGAAGCGTCGTCCGGCAGGGTGGGCCGTCGGAAGCTCAGCACCTGGCCTTCGGGTCTCAGGGCCGGCTCCGGCACGTCCCAGGTTTCCGGCGCCACCATCGAACGATGCAGCGCGGCAAGCGAATGGCACATCATCTCGGAAATTCGAATGGTCGCAGCCAGGGGCGAACCCGCTTTTCTGCGTTCCATATCCACCCGAAACTGCAGCCCTATCAGGCGCCGTCGAGTGGTCTCGTTGCTGGCTGTGGCAATGACGGCGTCCGTTAACGAACGTCGCAACTTCTCGAGTCCTTGCGGGTCGTTGCGGGCCATGTCCACCAGCACATCAAAAGCTGGCAGGCGGGGCTTCATGGGTGACCCTGTTTTTAGTTGGTTTACCTTTTCCTGTTGTCTACTATGCCCATCGAACAGCTGCAGGGTTATTCGCCTGATGTAGCGGGAATGTAAAATCACCGGCCGGATACGGGACAAAGGAGCGGGCGCTTGCTGTTGCAACTGGATGATCGAAGGGTTCAGGCACAAGGCGATCACTTCGTCGCTGATGGCGCTGTGGTGTTGGGATCCGTGCTCCTCAAAGACGATGCCAGCGTCTGGTTCAACGCGGTGCTGCGCGGTGACAACGAGCTGATCACCGTGGGCGCACATTCCAATGTGCAGGATGGCGCGGTGCTGCATACGGACCCGGGATTTCCGCTGACCATCGGCGACTACGTCACGGTAGGCCATAAAGCCGTGGTCCATGGCTGTGAGATCGGCGACAACTCGTTGATTGGCATTAATGCGGTGGTGCTGAATGGCGCCAGGATCGGCCGGAACTGCCTCATAGGTGCCAACGCCCTGATCACCGAAGGAAAACAGATACCTGATAACTCCATGGTGCTCGGCGCGCCGGGGAAGGTCATTCGAGAGCTCAACGAGCGGGAGATCGAAGGCCTCCGCCGCAGCGCCGAAGGCTACGCCAAGAACGCGCGGCGTTTCCGAAAGGGCCTCAAGCCCCAGTCGCAGGCAGATCCGGAATCATGACGGGGATCGGGACGCCGCTGGCCAGCAACGCCACCCGGGTCATGCTCCTGGGCAGCGGCGAGCTGGGCAAGGAAGTCGCCATCGAGCTGCAGAGGCTCGGCGTCGAGGTAATCGCCGTGGATCGCTACCCTCGCGCTCCAGCGATGCAGGTCGCCCATCGCAGTCATGTCATCAACATGCTCGATGGTGACGAGCTGCGGGCCCTGATAGAGACCGAAAGTCCGGATCTGGTTGTGCCCGAGATCGAGGCCATCGCCACCGCTACCCTGCTGGACCTTGAAGCCGAGGGCCTGCGGGTGATCCCCACGGCGCGGGCGGCGCGCCTCACCATGGATCGAGAAGGCATTCGTCGGCTTGCTGCAGAGGAGCTCGGCATACCCACCTCGCCTTACCGGTTTGCGGGAAACGAATCCGAGTACCGCCAAGCTTTGGACGCCGTGGGTCTGCCGTGCGTGGTAAAACCGGTGATGAGCTCTTCGGGTAAAGGCCAGTCGACGGTGAGATCTCCGGCGGATGCTGCAGCCGCCTGGACGACGGCGCAGCAGGGTGCGCGCGGCGGCGCTGACAAGGTCATCGTCGAGGGTTTCGTTCCCTTCGACTACGAGATAACCCTGTTGACCGTCTGTCACGGTGGGGGAACGACCTTCTGCGCGCCTGTTGGTCACCGTCAGGAAGGGGGCGATTATCAGGAGTCCTGGCAGCCTCAGCCGATGAGCGAAGCGGCCCTTTCAGCCTGCGAGCGGATTGCGGGCCAGATTACGGAGGCGCTTGGCGGTGCGGGTCTGTTCGGCGTGGAGTTTTTCGTTTGCGGTGACGACGTTTACTTCAGCGAGGTCAGCCCCCGGCCCCATGATACGGGCATGGTGACGCTGATCAGTCAGGATCTCTCGGAATTCGCCCTGCATGCCAGGGCAATTCTGGGGCTGCCGATTCCCGGCATCCGGCTGCATGGACCCGCAGCCTCGGCCGTGATCCTGGTGGAGGGCGACTCGGCCTGCGTGGAATATCATGGCCTGGATCATGCGCTTGCAGCTCCGGATACTCAGCTGCGTCTGTTCGGCAAGCCGGAAGTGCGGGGAGAGCGTCGAATGGGCGTTGCTCTGGCGCTTGGAGACGATGTGGACGACGCTCGCGCCAAGGCGAGGACCGCTGCCGCAGCGGTAACCGCGAGCTTCGACGATGGTTGACAGCCATGGGTTGGTCCGCAGGCCGGGAATCAGGGATTCCGAGACGCGGCAGGCTTGGCAAAGCTACCCGGTGGGGCTATAGTCCGAAGGCGCTAGAAACAAAGCTTCCCGGTGTCCAACGTTTATTCACATCGCCAGGCCCTTGGGCCGCAAACGAGCCAGACGCACCCGCGTCTCCGGGCTCGCACGTGCCTGCTGGCGGTGCTGCGACTGCCGGCGTAGCCGGCAACACTTGAAATCTCAAGGGCCAACGGCCCACCCCGGTTCCCCCAGAAAGTTTAGCTCCTGCCGCGAATGGCCAGGGGTACATTGACGTGAGGTTCGTCATGAGCGAGCAGATTCAGACACGGAAGAAGTCCGATCCGGCGGTTGCCGAAACCGGCAATCGCGGCCGCGGGCACATGCCTTTTCAGAAGTACCGACGTTTTGAACCCATCTCCCTGCCTGATCGTCAGTGGCCGGATCGATTGCTGTCGCGCGCACCGCGATGGTGCAGCGTCGACTTGCGGGACGGCAACCAGGCGCTCATCGATCCCATGAACGTCGAAGAGAAGCTGCGCCTCTGGGACCTTCTGCTGGAGATCGGGTTCGCCGAGATCGAGGTGGGATTCCCGGCCGCCAGCCAGCCGGACTTCGACTTCATCCGGCGAATCATCGATGAGGATCGCATTCCCGACGGCGTCAGCGTGCAGGTGCTCTGTCAGGCCCGTCCCAAGCTGATCGCGCGAACCGTAGAGGCGCTGCAAGGGGCGTCAAGCGTGATTTTCCATCTCTACAACTCCACTTCGGAACTGCAGCGTCGGGTGGTTTTCGACATGGGCCGACAGGGCATCATTGACCTCGCGGTGGAGGGAACCCGCGTGGTCAGGGAAGGCCTGGCATCTCTTGATGCGGATATCACGTTCGAGTACTCGCCAGAGAGCTTCACCGGAACCGAGCTGGATTTTGCGGTGGAGATCTGCACGGCGGTGGCAGACGAGTGGGGTGCCACCCCGGAGCGGCCCATGATCATCAATCTGCCTTCGACGGTCGAGATGGCCACGCCCAATATCTACGCGGATCAGATCGAATGGTTCTGCCGCAACTTTCCCCGTCGCGACAGCGCGGTCATCAGCCTGCATACGCACAACGACCGGGGCACGGGCGTGGCGGCGACCGAGCTTGCGCTGATGGCCGGTGCGGATCGGGTAGAAGGGACGCTGTTCGGCAACGGTGAGCGAACCGGCAATTGCGATATCGTCACCGTGGCCATGAATCTGTTCAGCCAGGGCGTGGATCCGGAGTTGGATTTCCGTCAGATGCCGCGTATCAAAAGTACGGTAGAAACCATCAACAAGCTGCCCGTCCACGAGCGTCATCCTTACGCAGGGGAGCTGGTGTTCACGGCGTTTTCCGGCTCTCACCAGGATGCCATCCGCAAGGGCATGGCCAAGGTGGATCGGGACCGGTGGGAAGTGCCCTATCTGCCCATCGACCCGGAGGATGTTGGTTCCTCCTACAAGGAGACGGTGCGGGTCAACAGCCAGTCCGGAAAGGGTGGCGTTGGTTTCATTCTCGAAGAGATCTACGGCGTTTCTCTGCCCCGCGAGATGCTGGTTGAGTTCAGCGGCACGGTGCAGAACCTCACGGAGACGCTGGATCGGGAGATCAAGAACGAGGAAATCCTTCAGGCGCTGCTGGACGAGTACGTTGCCGATGGTGGCCCCTACCGGTTGCTGGATTTTGATCTGCTCACCGGGCGCCAGGCCGATCAGCGTTGCGTTGCCCGGGTCGAAGTGTCTGAGCAGCAGATGACCATAGATGGCGAGGGTTCGGGCCCCATCGAGGCTTTTGTCAACGGCCTGGTGGAAACCCTAAATGAGCCCCTGAATATCATCGACTATCACGAGCACGCCATGACCACGGGCAAGGACGCCAAGGCCATCTGCATCGTCGCCATCGATGAAGGTGAAGCGGGGCGATGTTACGGGGTCGGGCTGAGCAGAAATACCATCACGGCTTCTTACGCGGCAATCATCTCCGCGCTGAACCGGCGTTGGCGGGGCTGAGCGGACGACGGCCCTGGCAGCAGGGCCGACAGCCGCGCTTGCAGCAGCATCAATCCGGGCGCTTCACGACCCTGGTGATTTTCAGGGTCTTGATGACGTTTTCCTTAATCTGCAGGGTCTCGATCAGATAGTCGTCGATACGCAGGCAGAGATTGTTTTCCGGCAGCGTTTCCAGATGCTCCAGCACCAGGCCGTTCAGCGTCTTGGGTCCGTGGGTGGGCAGCTCCCAGCCCAGAGCCCGGTTGATGTCCCTGAGCACGGCCAGGCCGTCGATGAAGAACGAACCGTCTTTCTGAGGGTGAATCTCCGGCATGCTGGCGGCGAAGTCGGTTGTAAACTCGCCGACAATTTCCTCGAGAAGATCTTCCAGGGTGACGATTCCCTGGACGTCTCCGTACTCGTCCACCACCAGCGCGATGCGTTTTCTTTCTTTCTGAAAATTGATGAGCTGGGTGTTCAGCGGGGTCCCTTCAGGCACGTAGTACGGCTCTTCTGTCAGCTGCAGCAGCTCGGCTTTGTCGATCTGTTCGTTCTGCAGGTAACGGGCGAGACGACGCAGGTGGAGCAAGCCCAGAATGCTGTTGACGTCGTCCCGGTAGACGGGCAGGCGGGTGTGCTGACTGGCGGCCAGCTGATTCAGGATGTCGGCGATGTCGTCGTCGATGTCGATGCCGATGATCTCGCTGCGGGGCACCATGATGTCGTCCACGGAGACCTTTTCCAGATCGAGAATGCTGAGCATCATGTTCTGCCCCTCGCCGGGTAGCGCTACCCCCTCGTTGACCACGGTACGCAGCTCTTCGGCCGTCAGGCTGTCGTTTCCTGCCCCGGCGTGTTTCTTCGGCAGAAATGGCTTTACCAGGAAGTTGGCTATACCGTTGATGGCGGCTACCGCCGGGTAGAGCAGCTTGAGCAGCGGTTCCAGCACGTAGACCGAACGGAAGGCGATGGGCTCCGGCGACTGGGCCGCGATGGTTTTGGGTGCCACCTCTGCAAAGATCAGGAAGAATACCGTCAGCACCACCGGCGCCATGACGATGCCGGCGTCCCCGAAGACGTGCAGACCCAGCACGGTGGCGACGCTGGCGGCGGTGAAGTTTGCCAGGTTGTTGCCGATGAGGATGACCCCGAGCAGCCGGTCGGGCCGCTTCAGCAGCCGGCTGGCTCTGCGTGCTCCGCCATGTTTTTCCTTGACCAGATGGCGCAGCCGGTAGCGGTTGAGGGCGATCATCGCTGTTTCCGAGCCTGAGAAATAGGCGGAAATCGCCGTGAGGACGAGGACGACGATCAGCAGCACCCCGGAAGGCAATTCGGTCAGGTTCATCAGCCTTTGAGCAGCACTTCGAGGACGAACTTGCTGCCGAAGTAACCCAGCACCAGCAACGTGAACGCGATCAGGATCCAGTAGGTGGCCGTAGTGCTGCGCCAGCCGAAAACCTGACGACCGGCAAGCAGCAGGGCGTACACGACCCAGGATGCGATGGCGAGCACCGTGTGATGAACGATCTGCTGGTCGAACATGTTCTCCATGAACGCGAAACCGGTCACGATGGCCAGGGTCAGAGCCACGATGCCGATCCACAGCAGGCCGAACAGCAGCTTCTCCATGGACTCGAGCGGGGGCAGCAAGCGCAGCAGGGTGATGGTTCCGTGTCTGCGCAGCATCTGCTCCTGAAAGGCCACCACCACCGACTGGCAGGCAGCCATGAACAGCAGGCTGTAGGCGGACAGCGAGATCAGAATGTGCGTCACCAGCGGCGCGCTCAGGCTTGCACGCGGGCTGAATCCGGTCTCGCCCAGGGCCGCGGTCAGCACGCCGATCAAGCTGACGGGAAACACCAGCATCAGCAGGTTCTGCACGGGCAGGCGCAGAGCCGTGACGAACACCACCAGCACGATGATCAGCGATACGAGGCTGCCCGCGGTATAGAAGCCGAGGTACATACCCGCCTGGGTGTTTATCTGCAGGTAAACGGCTACCCCGTGCAGCAGAACCGCCGGCAGGGTAATCGCGGCGAGCATCGAGAAGGGCATGTTCCGCTTCTGCACCACCCCGCGAATCTGCAGCGTCAGCCCGACCAGATACAGGATGGCCGCTGCAGCGCTTGCAGCCCCCGGCACAGCGGTTATCGTTAAAGCCATGATTTCGTTGCCATTGTGCTGGTGCGAGAGTGTATGCGGCGCGTTTGCGGCAGAAGGGCGTTGCAGTTTGGCATAACCCGGGAGGAGCGTGAAGGGCTATAATTGCCCGCTCGCCATTGAGGATCACCATGTTCGACAGCCTTTCAGATCGACTTACCCAGACGCTAAGGGGGATTACCGGTAAAGCCCGCTTAACCGAAGAGAACGTCAGCGCGGCACTGCGTGACGTGCGAATGGCCCTGCTTGAAGCCGATGTGGCGTTGCCCGTGGTCAAGGATTTCATCGACACGGTCAAAACCCGGGCGCTGGGCTCCGTGGTTGATCTGTCGCTGAACCCTGGCGAGGCGTTCGTAAAGATCGTCCACGAGGAGCTCGTTCGGGTCATGGGCGAGGCCAACGACGCCCTTGATCTCAATACCAAACCGCCCGCGATCATCCTGATGGCAGGCCTGCAGGGCGCGGGCAAGACCACCACGGTCGCCAAGCTTGCGCGGTTTCTGAAGGAGCGCCACAAAAAGAAAGTCGCCGTCGTCAGCGCCGATGTCTATCGACCTGCCGCCATTGCCCAGCTGCAGACGCTCGCGGCAGAAGTCGGCGCGCACTTCATCGCATCCAGCGGGGATCAGCAGCCGCTGGACATTGCCCGACGGGCGGTAAAGGAAGCGGGCACGCAGTTCGCCGACGTGCTGCTCGTGGATACCGCCGGTCGCCTGGCCATTGACGCCGACATGATGGCGGAGATCCAGCTTCTGCAGGCTGAGCTGAATCCTGTTGAAACCCTTTTCGTGGTGGATGCCATGACGGGCCAGGACGCGGCGAATACGGCTAAGGCTTTCAACGACGCGTTGAGCCTGACCGGGGTGGTGCTCGCCAAGGCGGATGGTGATGCGCGCGGCGGCGCTGCGCTCTCGGTTCGAGCCATTACCGGCAAACCGATCAAGTTCCTTGGCATGGGCGAGAAAACGGATGCCCTGGAACCTTTCTACCCCGATCGGCTGGCGTCGCGGATTCTCGGCATGGGCGACGTGCTTTCTCTGATCGAGGAAGCCGAGCGCAAGGTCGACAAGCAGAAGGCACAGAAGCTCGCCCGCAAGCTGCAGAAAGGCAAACGGTTCGACCTGGAGGATTTCCGGGATCAGCTTCACCAGATGTCCAATATGGGCGGCATGGGCAGCCTCATGGAAAAGCTGCCAGGCATGAACCAGTTGCCGCCCGGCGCCCAGGCTCAGATCGATGACGGCATGTTCACCAAGATGGCGGTGATCATAGACTCGATGACCCCCCACGAGCGCCGTTTTCCAGACGTGATCAACGGTTCCCGGAAGCAGCGCATCGCCCGCGGCAGCGGTACCCACGTGCCCGATGTCAATCGCGTGCTCAAGCAGCACAAGCAGATGCAGAAGATGATGAAGAAGGTTACCCGCAAGGGCGGCATGCAGAAGATGATGCGGGGCCTGCAGGGCATGCGCCCACCTGGTGGTCCCTCTGGCATGTCGCGTTAGGCAAATTCCCAGCGGGTGCCGGCTGAGGGCAGGTGCCTCGATTGTCGTCCGGCCTTGCATGCCCGTGGGGTTTCATTACAATACGCCGCCTTTCGTTCCCCAGACAGGTTCAGCAGGTTTAAAGGTAGGTTAATGGTCACGATTCGCCTCGCGCGTCACGGATCCAAGAAAAATCCGTTCTACCACATCACGGTTGCGGACCGTTCGACGAGCCGCGACGGTCGGTTCGTGGAGCGCGTTGGCTTCTACAACCCCCTCGCCAAAGGCAATGAAGAGGAACTGCGTGTCGACCTCGACCGGGTTGACCACTGGCTCTCAGTCGGCGCCCAGCCTTCGGAGGTCGTCAAGAAGCTCGTCGCTCGAGCCCGTGCCAATGCGACTGCGCCCGCGCCGGCCGCTGCGCCTGCCGAAGCCGCCGCGGCGGCAGAGTAGCTAAGACCCGCTCCCGTTCATGTCGGCGCCCGATCACGCGCCGGAGCAGGTCGTCGTAGCCCGAATATCCGGAGCGTTCGGCGTTCTCGGTTGGATCCGGGTCGTTTCCTTCACCGAACCACGCGAGAATATCCTCGATTACGTCCCCTGGTATGTCGCCGAAGGATCGGGATGGCGAAAGCTGAGCGTCGGTGAGATCAAGGTTCACGGTGAGGGCTTCATTGCCAAGCTGCGGGACGTTACCAGCCGGGATCAGGCCCAGGCGCTGTCCGGACGGCTTATAGCGGTACCCAGAGACCAGTTGCCAGCGTTGGATGAAACGACCGAGTTCTACTGGCGTGATCTCGTTGGTCTCGAAGTGTTCGATACCGCCGGGCAGCACCTGGGGCGGGTGGACCATCTGCTGGCGACCGGTGCGCATGACGTGCTCGTGATCAAGCAGGGGGATAATACGTGCCTGATACCGTTTCTGGAGCGATACGTGCCGGAAGTGGATCTGGCAGCCGGCAAGCTGCTGGTTGATTGGCAGGATCCGGCCTAGCGGCCCCCAGGCGGGTGCAGGAGGTTAAGTCCATGTGGTGCGGCGTCGTGACCCTGTTTCCGGATATGTTCCGCGCTGCTGCTGATGCCGGGGTTCTCGGCCGTGCGATAGGGACTGGCCTGGTGGATCTGCAGCTGTTCAACCCCCGGTCGTTCGCGGCGGACAGGCATCGGACCGTCGACGATCGGCCGTACGGCGGCGGTCCGGGCATGGTGATGATGGTGGAACCTCTGCTGGAAGCCATCGACGCCGCTCGCGAGGCGTCCCGGTCATCCGGGGCAGAGCAGATGGCTGAACCCAGGGTGATCTACCTGTCGCCTCAGGGTGACCCGCTGACTCAGGCAAAGGTCGAAGCCCTGGCCGAATTGCCGGCTCTGATTCTGCTGGCGGGCCGGTACGAAGGGGTGGATGAACGCGTGCTCGACAGCGCGGTTGATGAGGAGCTGTCCATCGGCGACTACGTGCTCAGCGGGGGCGAGCTGCCCGCCCTGGTGGTCCTGGACGCTGTCGCGCGCCTGCTGCCAGGTTCGCTGGGAAATTCTGCTTCGGCGCTGGAGGAATCACACCTTGATGGATTGCTTGATTACCCTCACTATACGCGCCCGGAAATCTGCCGGTCTGGTAAGGGGGAATCCTCGTTACCCCCGGTGCTTCTCAGCGGGGACCACGAAGCGGTTCGTCTCTGGCGTCGTCAGCAGGCGTTGCTGAGAACCTGGCTTCGGCGTCCGGACATGCTTGTGGGCCGGGAGTGGTCGGAAGAAGATCGGCGGTTGCTGGAAGAAGCGCTGGGCGCCTCTTCCCATTGAACAGGCCTCTGGGGTGATTGCGGCATAGCCGTATCGGTCCAGGGTCAGGTATCTGTACTAAGTCAGTTAAGGCAGTCAGGAGCAGGAAGGTGCGCAGGAACAAGGTGATTGAAGCGCTCGAAAACGAGCAGCTCAAGTCGGAAATCCCGGAGTTTGCCCCAGGCGACACGGTGGTCGTGCAGGTAAAAGTTCGAGAGGGGAATCGTGAACGCCTTCAGGCTTATGAGGGCGTGGTCATTGGCCGGCGTAATCGGGGGCTCAACTCCTCGTTCACGGTGCGCAAGATCTCCCATGGGGTCGGCGTAGAGCGCAGCTTCCAGCTGCACAGCCCGCTCATCGCTGCCATCAGCGTCAAGCGGCGTGGCGATGTACGCAAGGCCAAGCTTTACTATCTGCGGGAGCGCTCGGGCCGGTCGGCAAGGATCAAAGAGAAGGTTTAGTCTGCTTTCACAGGCCACAACCGAAGAGTCGCCGCAACTGGCTGCGTCCCGTGCCACGATAGATCAATATCTTGACGAAATCTGGCTGGAGCGGGGTCTTTCCGAAAATACCCTGTCTGCTTATCGGCGGGATCTGTTACATCTGGCGCGCGCGTTGCCGGTCGCGTTGCTTCTCGCATCGCCTCGGCACCTCCTGGATGCCGTAGCGGAACGCTTTCAGGCCGGTTACCAGACTCGATCATCCGCGCGCTGGTTGTCGTGCATCAGGGGCTTTTACAGACATCAGGTGCACAAAGGGCGGCTGGATTCGGATCCCAGCGCGCGACTTGAGCTGCCCAAGCTTGGTCGCAGCCTGCCCGGGTCCCTGTCGGAGGACGAGATCGCGTCGCTCATGCAGGCGCCCGACACGGACGATCCCATCGGTTTGCGCGATCGGGCCATGCTGGAGCTGCTCTACGCCTCGGGCCTGCGTATTTCCGAGCTGGTTGGACTTTCCATGGCGGCTCTCAACGAGCGTCAGGGGGTCGTCAGAGTGCTTGGCAAGGGCGGCAAGGAGCGACTGGTGCCCGTTGGCCACGAAGCGCTGAGCTGGATCTCGCGTTACCTGGAGCAGGCCCGGCCGGCGCTGGTGCAGGGGAGGCCGTGTTCCGCCCTGTTCCCCAGCCGGCGGGGGAGACAGATGACCCGGCAGACCTTCTGGCATGCGGTCAAGCGTTACTCGACCCTGGCCGGGATCGGGCGGGAGATCTCCCCGCACACGCTCCGCCACGCCTTTGCCACGCACCTGCTCAACCACGGGGCGGATTTACGCGCCGTACAGATGATGCTGGGCCATGCGGACTTATCTACCACTCAGATCTATACTCATATTGCTCAGGCGCGTCTGAAAGAGCTGCACAAAGCGCATCACCCCAGAGGATAGGGGGCGGCTGAGCGCTGAGGGTGTGATGCGCTCGATGGTTGGTGAGGAATTTCAGCAGCCGGCTGAGGTCGAAACGACAACCCGCGGGGAAAGCCTGCCTGAAAAATCGTCCAACCGACTCCGAACGAGCAGGGCGGGCGCATAGGAAGCGTGCAATGACCAGAATCTTGATGATATTAACCGCTGCCTCCCTGGCGATTGCGGTATGGGCCGCAACCGCGGACGGCGCAACCGCGGACGGCGCAACCGCGGACGGCGCAACCGCGGACGGTGGAAACAAGCTGGTGGAGAAGCTCAAAACGCTGCGACCGGACATCCCCATCGAAAAAGTCTCCGCCGCTCCCGTTCCCGGCATCTACGCCCTGGAACTGGCAGGGGGCACGGTGTTCTACGGCACCGCGGATGGTCGTTACCTGTTTGCCGGAGATCTCTATGAGCTTACCGATGATGACCTCGTCAACCTGGCAGAGGTTGCCCGCATAGAAAAGCGTCGGGATCTGATGGCAGAGGTGAGCAGAGACGAAATGGTCGTTTTTGCTGCGGTAGGCGAAACCAAAGGGGTCATCAACGTATTTACGGACGTGGACTGTGGATACTGCCGCAAGCTGCATCAGGAAGTGCCCAAGCTGAACCAGATGGGAATCGAGGTCCGCTATCTGGCGTATCCCAGGGCCGGTGTCGGTTCAAGGTCCTATCAGAAGACCGTATCGGCATGGTGCGCGAAGGATCCCAACAAGGCCATGACCCAGCTGAAGTCGGGCATGGAAATCCCTGACGTTTCCTGCGAGAACCCGGTAGCTTCCCAGTTCGACCTGGGACGGCAGGTCGGCGTTACGGGTACCCCGGCCATCGTGCTTGAAGATGGCCGACTGTTGCCGGGCTACATGCCGGCTGCCGAACTTGCGGAAACGGTAGGCATCTAACGCTAACGTCCGTAACATTGCGGCTCCCCACTGCTTCCCAGGAGCCGAGTTGCCATCTGAATCGTCCCCGTTGAGGGTTGGAATCTGCGGGTTGGGAACCGTTGCCCGTGGCGTTATCAGGGTTCTGCAGGAGAATTCTGAGATCATCGGTCAGCGCGCCGGACGCCCGATTGTCGTAACCGAAGTAGCCAGCCGCTCGGCCCGACCGGAAATCGATCTGGCGGGAGCCGGGTTCAGTACCGATGTGTCCAGCCTGCCGGATCATTCCGGCATCGATGTTCTCGTCGAGTTGATCGGCGGTGAAGATACCGCGTTGTCCCTGATCGAAACCGCGCTGAGAGCCGGCAAGCCGGTGGTCACGGCTAACAAGGCCGTCCTCGCTCTGCATGGTCACGCGCTGCTGAAGCTCGCCGGCGAGCAGGGCGTGAGCCTCGGTTGCGAGGGTGCGGTCGCCGGAGGTATACCGGTCATTGGCGCGCTTCAACGCGGTCTTGCCGGCAACGAGGTGGAACGGATTGCGGGCATCATCAACGGCACCTCTAATTACATACTCACCGCGATGGCGCGATCCGGGCAGTCTTTCGAGACCGCTCTGGCGGACGCGCAGCGCCTGGGCTACGCCGAAGCCGATCCGACCTTCGATGTCGAAGGTGTCGACGCCGCGCACAAGCTCACCATTCTTGCGGCGCTGGCGTTCGGCATGGATCACCGTTTCTCAGAGATCTATATCGAGGGCATAAGCGGGGTAACGCTGGAAGACCTGGAGTATGCGGGGCAACTGGGTTATCGGATCAAGCATCTTGGAATCGCCCGTCGTGGTGCCACGGGCGTGGAGATCCGCGTTCATCCAACGCTGGTCCCGGAGTCGCACCTGCTTGCCCATGTGGACGGCGTGATGAACGCGGTGCTGGTAAATGGCAACGCCGCGGGGGACACCCTCTACTATGGCGCTGGCGCCGGCGAGCTGCCTTCCGCCTCCGCCGTGGTTGCCGATCTCGTCGATCTGGCGCGGGGTACCGCTCTGCTGCCGGCTGCAAGCCGCGCCGTCGACATCTCGGTCATACCGATCGAGCGGTGCGTCAGCGCCCACTATCTGCGTATTCCGTCGTTGGACAGGCCCGGTGTGTTCGCGCGCGTTGCCACGCTTCTCAGCGAGCATGGGATCAGCATCGAGTCAGCCATCCAGCGGGCCCAGGCCATCCATACTGAGTCCAAAGAGCACTGGGTGCCGATCGTTATCGTTACCCAGCCGGTCGTTGAGGGTCAGGTCGCCGAGGCGGTTGCCGCGGTTCAGGCGTTGCCGGAGGTGGTTGGTCAGATCGTGCGCATCAGGGTCGAAGATCTTGACGACCAATGAGCCGGTATTCGTCGAGCGAGAGCCGCAGGCATCTGAGGTCGATTTCGGCGACTCCGTTCCTGCGCTGCTGCAGCGTGTTTATGCCGCTCGAGGTGTAACCGACGCGGGCGTTCTGGATCGTTCGCTGTCCCGGCTTCTACCTCCGTCTGGTCTGGCGGATGCGGGCAAGGCCGCGCGCCGCATCGTGAGAGCCATTGCCGCCCAGGAAACCATACTCTTCGTTGGTGACTTTGATGCCGACGGGGCCACGTCGGTGGCGCTTGGCGTCTCGCTGCTGCGCCGATTCGGCGCGGCTGACGTGCAGTTTCTCGTGCCCAATCGATTCGAGTTCGGATACGGGCTGTCGCCGGAAATCGTCGATCTGGCCGCGACCTACGACCCGGCTCTGCTCATCACTGTGGACAATGGCGTTTCAAGCGTAACGGGGGTTGCCGCGGCCAACGCTCGAGGCATGGACGTCATCATCACGGATCATCATCTCGCCGGTCTCGAGCTGCCTGACGCTTATGCCATCGTTAATCCCAACTTGGCCGGCAGTGAGTTTCCCAGCAGGAATCTGGCCGGGGTTGGCGTAATCTACTACCTGCTCGGGCTCGTGCGGGCCGAGCTGCGCCGGGAGGGGTGGTTTGAGAATCGCTCGGAACCCAATCTGGCCGACTGGCTGGACCTGGTAGCCCTTGGCACCGTAGCCGATGTGGTGCCGCTGGATCGGAACAATCGGATTCTCGTTCATCAGGGCCTGCTGCGGATGCGCGCTGGTCGGTGCCGCCCGGGAATCCAGGCTCTGGTCGAAGTGGCGGGTCGTGACCTGTCGCGACTCAGCGCCCAGGATCTCGGCTATGCGGTAGGTCCGAGGCTGAATGCAGCGGGCCGCCTCGATGACATGAGCGTCGGCATCAGGTGTTTGATGGCCGAGGATCTCGCTGCGGCGCGGGAGCGGGCAACAGCGCTGGATGAGCTCAACCGGGCGCGACGGGAGCTGGAGCTCGAAATGGTTCGGGATGCGGAGCTGCTCGTCTCTCAACAGCACCTGGATGTGCAGGATCAGTTTGGCGTGTGCGTCTACGAGCCCGGTTGGCATCAGGGGATAGTCGGCATCGTTGCGGGTCGACTCCGCGAAAAGATCGACAGGCCGGTGATCGCCTTTGCCGATGCGGGCGACCTCGCGCCCGACGAGCTCAAGGGTTCGGCCCGATCGCTCCCCGCCCTGCACATCCGGGATACTCTGGATGCGATCGCCGCCCGTCATCCCGGCATGCTGAAGAAGTTCGGCGGGCACGCGATGGCGGCAGGCCTGTCCCTCAAGCGGGTGCACTATGAGAGGTTTGCGCGGGCCTTCGATGCAGAGGTTCGACGTCAGCTGCCGGACCACGCGTTTGAACGCGTCGTAGAAACCGATGGATCGCTATGCGAAACCGAGCTGAGTCTGGATACGGCCCGGCTGCTGGCGGATGCCGGACCCTGGGGTCAGGGGTTCCCTGAGCCCCTGTTCTATGATGAGTTCCAGCTGGTCAGCCAGAGGGTGGTCGGCGAGCATCACCTGAAGCTGGTAGTCAAGCAGGGCCAGCGTGTGCTGGACGCCATTGCGTTCCGTCAACGTCCCGTCGAAGGAGCGACCCGGGTTCGGCTGGCCTACCGGCTCTCCGAGAACACCTGGAACGATCGGACCACGCTGCAGCTGGTGGTGGAGCATCTGACGGCGTTGGCATAAACTTGCGCGCTTTTGTGCGGCAAGCTGGTACCGGCGGGCCTGTCTGATGGCGGAAAGTTATGGCGGAAATCACCTCCCTTCGCGAACGAATCAAAGACCTCCGGGAGCGCGACCAGGCGCTCAGGGGGTACCTTTGACTACGATGGCAAGGCGCAGCGCCTGGAAGAGGTAGAGCTGGAGCTTGCCGATCCGAAAGTATGGGAGGATCAGAACCGCGCCCGAGACCTCAACCGGGAAAGGGCGGGCCTCGAGCGCGTGGTGGAAATTCTGTCCAAGCTGGAAGACAACCTGGCGGATCTCAACGAGCTGGCGGAGCTGGCGGCGTCCGATGAGGACAGGGAGGCCCTGGAAGACGTCGACACGGAGCTGGATGCCATGGAATCAGACCTGGCGGAGTTGGAGTTCCATCGCATGTTCCAGGGTGAGACGGACAGCGCCAATGCTTATCTGGAGATTCAGGCGGGTTCCGGTGGCACAGAGGCTCAGGACTGGGCCGAGATGCTGCTGCGCATGTATCTGCGCTGGGGCGAGAAGCGGCGCTTCACCTCGGAGATCATCGAGCTTTCGCCGGCAGAAATCGCCGGTATCAAGAGCGCTACGGTGCAGTTTTCTGGTGATCACGCGTTCGGCTGGCTGAGGACCGAGACCGGTGTTCACCGCCTGGTCCGTAAGTCGCCCTTCGACTCGGGAAATCGTCGGCACACTTCGTTCGCGTCCGTGTTCGTTTCACCGGAAATCGAAGATGACATCGAAATTGAGATCGATCCCTCGGACGTTCGCGTGGACACCTACCGCGCCAGCGGCGCTGGCGGACAGCACGTCAACCGAACCGACTCTGCCGTGCGACTGACGCACCTTCCCAGCAACACCGTCGTTCAGTGTCAGAGCGAGCGCTCGCAGCACCAGAACCGCGACAAGGCCTGGAAACAGCTCAGGGCAAAGCTTTACGAGTTGGAGATGCTCAGACGTCGCGCGGAGCTGCAGGCGATAGAAGATTCCAAAGCCGACATCGGCTGGGGCAGCCAGATTCGCTCCTACGTGCTGGATCAGTCCCGGGTGAAGGACCTTCGTACCGGGGTGGAGCGCACGGATCCGGGAAACGTGCTGGACGGTGATCTGGACGGCTTCATTGAGGCCAGCCTGAAGGCTGGTCAGTAATCGACTTGCGGCGAGCAGGGGAGAACAGGCGCGCATGAGCGAAGACAGCGAGATCATCAGGGTTCGCCGAGAGAAGCTGGCGCGCTGGCGGGCGACGGGCCGCGCCTATGGCAACGGTTTCCGCCGGGACGCGTTGTCGGCGCAGCTGCATGAGCGCTTTGCGGAGATGGACAAGGCTGCGCTGGAGCAGGCTGAGTTTCAGGTGGCGGTAGCTGGGCGGGTGATGCTGCGCCGTGTCATGGGCAAAGCCAGCTTCATAACCCTGCAGGACGTCGACGGCCGGATACAGTGCTACATCCGCAAGGATGACGTTGGCGAGGCGGCTTACCAGGAATTCGACGAGCTATGGGATCTGGGCGATATCGTCGGCGTCCAGGGTGTCATGATGCGCACCAACAAGGGCGAGCTTACGGTGCAGGCGCACCGCATCGAGCTGCTGAACAAAACGTTGCGGCCCCTGCCAGAGAAGTATCACGGTCTCGCCGACCAGGAGATCAAATACCGTCAGCGTTATCTCGATCTGATGATGAATCCCGACTCGCGCGAGATCTTCCAGCTGCGCTCCCGGGTCGTCAGCAGCATACGGGGCTTTTTCGAAGCAAGAGGGTTCATGGAGGTGGAAACCCCCATGATGCAGGTCATACCCGGAGGCGCCACGGCAAGGCCTTTCATCACCCACCACAACGCGCTTGATCTCGAGCTCTACCTGCGCGTAGCGCCGGAGCTGTTTCTGAAGCGCCTGACCGTGGGTGGGTTCGAGCGGGTGTTCGAGATCAACCGCAACTTCCGCAACGAGGGCCTGTCTACCCGGCACAACCCGGAATTCACCATGCTCGAGTTCTACTGGGCCTATGCCGATTTCGAAGACCTCATGGCGCTGACCCAGGAGCTGCTTTCCAGCCTGGTTACGGAAGTGGTTGGCTCCGTGAAGATCGATTATCAGGGCGAGACCCTCGATTTTTCTCAGCCCGCCGAGCACATGAAGATGGCGGAGTCACTGGTACGCTTCGTAGGCCTTTCCCCTGCGGAAGTGGAAGATGCTGGAAAGCTGGCTGAGCTGCTCAGGGAGATGAACCTGACGGTGGAACCGGACTGGGGGCTGGGCAAGCTGCAGATGGAGCTTTTCGAAGCCCGGGTAGAAGATCGGCTCATGCAGCCAACGTTCATCACCCACTATCCGGCGGAGGTTTCTCCGCTGTCCCGGCGCAACGATGACAATCCTGCGCTTGCGGACCGATTCGAGCTGTTTATCGCGGGTCGGGAGATCGCCAACGGGTTTTCCGAGCTCAACGACCCGGAGGATCAGGCCGAGCGTTTCATGCACCAGTCCCAGCAGAAAAGTCGCGGCGATCTCGAGGCGATGCATTTCGATCAGGATTACATCACGGCGCTGGAGTACGGTCTGCCGCCGACGGCAGGTGAAGGCCTGGGGATCGATCGCCTGGTGATGCTGCTGGCCAATGCCCCGTCCATACGCGACGTCCTGTTTTTTCCCCTGATGAGGCCGCGGGATGACTGAGGGCACCTGCAGGGGCGCCTGCAGGGGCGCCTGCAAGGGCGGCGGCGGGGACCGCGTCCGGCTGGAAGCGAGCTGGAAGGCGGCGCTGGCCGAAGAGTTTGATGCGCCCTACATGCGGGAGCTGCGGGTTTTTCTGCAGCGGGAGAAGCAGGCACGCAAGGTCATTTATCCCGACGGGCAGAACATTTTTGCCGCCCTGGATCTTTGCCCGCTGCCCGAGGTAAAGGTCGTGATCATCGGTCAGGATCCTTATCACGGCCCGAACCAGGCGCACGGCCTGTGCTTCTCGGTACAGCCCGGCGTTCCCCAGCCCCCTTCGCTGATCAATATTTTTCAGGAGATCAACGACGATCTTGGGACGCCCGACCAGCGCCTGGACGGAACCCGCGGCTGCCTGGAGCCCTGGGCCAGACAGGGCGTTCTGCTGTTGAACGCCGTGCTCACCGTGGAGCGTTCCAGGGCCGGATCTCATCAGAGAAAGGGCTGGGAGACCTTTACCGACCGTATTGTCGCCGTGCTCAACGAGCGGCGGGAACATCTCGTATTTCTGCTGTGGGGTAGCTACGCCCAGAAGAAGGGGGCCATTGTCGACCGCAAGCGGCACTGCGTTCTGACGGCGCCGCATCCGTCGCCCCTGTCGGCGCACCGGGGGTTCTTCGGCTGCCACCACTTTTCGGCCGCCAACGCATACCTCGAAGCACATGGCCAGCCCGCCATCGACTGGTTCAGGGTCGCGTGAAAGGTCGCCTGAAAGGTCGCCTGAAAGGTCGCCGGAAAGGTCGCCCCGTCGAGGGCGGATGGCTGTCCGGTATCGATTGATGGGCACGAATGTGTCAGTATTTTCGGTTTGCATAGGGACAGGGAGTCGAACCACATGATTGCATCCCCCACAGAGAAACTGCTGGTTGAGCAGCGGGGCCACACCCTGCTCGTGACGATCAACAGCCCGCCGGCCAACACCTGGGACGAGGAAAACCTGGGCGGCCTGAAAACGCTGATCAACCAGTGCAACGAAGATCGCAGCGTGTACGCGATTGTCGTCACCGGTTCGGGAGACAAATTCTTTTCGGCGGGAGCGGACCTCAAACTTTTCGCCGAGGGAGACAAAGGCGTCGCTTCCACAATGGCAACAGGGTTTGGCAGCGCGTTCGAGACCCTTGCCAATTTCCGCGGGGTGACCATTGCGGCCATCAATGGTTACGCCATGGGTGGTGGCCTGGAGTGTGCGCTTGCCTGCGACATACGCATTGCCGAGACCCAGGCGCAGATGGCTCTGCCGGAAGCCACCGTAGGGCTGCTGCCTTGCGGCGGCGGAACTCAGAATCTGGCCTGGCTGGTCGGGGAGGGCTGGGCGAAACGAATGATTCTGTGCGGCGAACGTGTGGACGCGGCAACCGCCCAGCGCATCGGGCTGGTCGAGGAAGTCGTGGATACGGGTCAGGCGCTCGGCAGGGCGCTGGAGCTTGCAGAAGCGGTGGGCAAGCAAAGCCCGCCGGCTGTCGCGGCCTGCAAGAGCCTCATTCAGCAGGCGCGCCACGGTGATATTGGCGCGGCCTATGCCACCGAGCGGGAATCCTTCGTCAATCTTTTCGATACTCAGGATCAGAAAGAGGGCGTGAATGCGTTTCTCGAGAAACGCGGCGCCGAGTGGGTCAACGGCTGAGGGGGGACTATGGCGATGCAACCTGTCAATGACCCCGCGGCGCCCATGCTGCTGTTCGAACATGCGTTGGCCGGTGGCCGTATACTGGCGGAAGCCCGTTTCAACTCCGAGCCCACGCTCAATTCTCTGAGCCTGGAGATGATTGAGATTCTGGCGCCTGCTCTGGACCGCTGGGAGGACGACGCCCGGGTGACAGCCGTCCTGATCACCGGCGCGGGAGATCGGGCGTTCAGCGCCGGCGGCGACATCCAGGCGCTGTACCGGGCCATTGTGAAAAACCACCAGGCTGGCGCCGTGGTGGATGACTATCCCTATCGATTCTTCGAGCACGAGTACCGCCTGGATTATCGGCTGCACACCTATCCGAAGACCATCGTTTGCGTTGGCCACGGCATCATCATGGGCGGTGGCCTCGGGGTTTTCTCCGGATCGCGGTATCGCGTGGTGACCGAGAAGTCCCGCATCGCGCTGCCGGAGGTGACCATCGGTCTGTTCCCGGACGCGGGGGGCACCTGGCTGCTTAGAAATCTACCCGAGCAGGTGGCGGTTTTCATCGGTTTGACGGGCAGCTCTCTGAACGGCGCAGATGCGCTGGCGCTTGGCCTGGGCACGCACAGCGTCTCCCTTGCCGAGCACGAGATCGTTCGCGATCGCCTGCTGGAAATGGATTGGTCTGGCGATACCGATACAGATGATGCGCGGATGAGGGCGGTACTTGATGCGTTGCCTGCGGCAGACATGCCCGAAGCGCAGGTTACCCAGCTGCCAGACAGCCTCTCCGCGTCGGGCACTCCGGCAGAAGTGGCGCAGCGGATCGCCGCCCTCGAAGGTCAGGGCAAGTGGATAGACGGCGGCATAGCGGCGATGGGGCGCGGCTGTCCCACGACCATCGGCATTGTGGTTGAGCAACTGCGGCGTGCTCGAACCATGAGCCTGGCCGAGGCCTTTCAGCTGGAGATGATCGTTGCTACCCATTGCGCGAATCATCCGGATTTTGCGGAAGGAGTCCGGGCGCTGCTCATCGAGAAGGACAACCAGCCAAACTGGCGTTACAAAAAGCTGGAGGATTTACCGGAAGCCTACGTCGCCGAACATTTCGAGGCGCCCTGGCCGCAGAATCCATTGCACGATCTTGAGGAGACAGCAGCATGAGCACCGTCGGTTTTGTTGGCCTGGGTAACATGGGTGGTCCCATGGCGGGGAACCTCGCCGCGGCCGGACACGAGGTAAAGGTTTTCGATCTGGTTCCTGATCTGGTGGCCGGTGTGAAGGGTGCCAGCGGCCAATCCTCTGCGGAAGCCTGCGCCCAGGGTGTGGATGTCTTCATCAGCATGTTGCCAGCCGGCCGCCACGTCGAAAGCCTGTACCTGGGCGCGGGCGGCGTGTTGGAGCACTGCGGCCCGCAGACGCTTCTCATCGACTGCAGCACCATCGATCCGACAACCTCGCGCAAGGTGGCCTCTGCGGCTCACGACAAAGGCCTGGCCATGCTGGATGCTCCGGTGTCCGGTGGTACGGCGGGGGCTCAGGGCGGCACGCTGACGTTCATCGTCGGTGGTGCCGCAGATGCGCTCGAGAAAGCTCGCCCCTTTCTAGAGGTGATGGGCAGCAACATTTTCCATGCCGGGGATAACGGCGCTGGTCAGGTCGCCAAAGTCTGCAACAACATGCTGCTGGCAATCCTGATGGCCGGCACAGCCGAAGCCCTGGCATTGGGAGTGAACAGCGGTCTGGACCCGGGGGTGCTGTCAGAGATCATGAAGCAGTCGTCCGGCGGCAACTGGGCGCTGAATGTTTACAACCCCTATCCCGGCGTCATGGAAAACGCCCCTGCCTCCCGGGATTACTCAGGCGGCTTCCTGGTGGATCTCATGACCAAGGATCTCGGGCTGGCGATGGAAACGGCTGATTCGTCCCAGAGCTCGGTGCCCCTGGGCGCCCTGGCCAAAAATCTGTACCGGGTCCATCAGCAGCTTCACGACGCCGGACGCCTGGACTTCTCCAGCATCCAGTGGCTCTTCAAGCCCGACCTGAAAGGCTGATACGCCTTCGTCTGAGGGTAACGCGCGGTTTGTAGAGAAATGATCACGGCGGGGCGCCAGCGCAAAGATTGCTGGCCCTTGCTCCGCCGCTCCGCGGTCCCCGTGCCCCACAAAGTTGCCGCTATCGCGTCAATTTACGGCGCGTGGCGTCGCAACATCGGCCTGCAATCTTTGCGCTGGCGCCTCGTGTAAAAGTTCTCAACAACCGGCGCGTTACCCTCAGACGAAGGCGTCTTTGGCGGCGACGAGGTCTTCCTCGAGGTCCTCGAGCTGGCTGGCTTCCATGTCCGGGTCTAGCCCGAGATTCTTGAATGCCTGGATTTCCTGCCAATCGAGTTGGGTGAAGGGATGATCGGTGCCGACCAGCGTCTGCAGGTTTGCCACCATTACCACGTCCACGAAGTCGGGCTCGGCCACTTTTCTGGAGAACTCCGTGTACTGAGACGGAACCAGTGCGATCTCTTCGGGAAAATCCCAACTGTTGAGAATCATGGTGCCGAGAGAGCCGTGGATGCTGTCGATCACCTTGTCCAGGGTAAGGCTGTCGCGCACCAGCTCCGGATGGTCTTCCGCCCATGACAGAATCGGCAGGACGCCAATGATGTGGGTCAGACCAGCCAGTGCCGCCTGGTCCGATCGCAGCCTGGTGAAGTTTTTCGCCAGCACGCCGCTGATCCCGGCAACCTCTGCTGCCCTCGACCAGACCGTGCGCAGCTTGCGATCGACGACGTCAGAAGTGGCCTGAAACATCTGCGCCATGGCCATGCCCGTCGCGAGGCTGGCAGTGAAGTTGATGCCCAGGCGAGCGACTGCCGTGCTGATGTCCTCGATGGTGTTGGCCGCCCGGTACATCGGCGAGTTGGCCACTTTTATCATGCGGCCGGTCAGGCCAGGGTCTTCAGAGATCACCGCGGCCAGAGACTGAACGGATATGTTTTCGTCCTCAGCCGCGTCGCGAATGCGCAGCGCAACCTCCGGCAGGGTGGGCAAATCCAGCTGATCCTTGCTGACAGCACTGGCCAGCTCGTCCTGAACCTGTTGGGCGAGAATGGTCATCAAGAGGGTTCCTGAGTGGGCTTCGGTCAGTATAGTCGCCCATCACGACGCGCTTCTGAGATCTGTATCTCCTTGCCGAAACCCATCGGCCTCATCGGATTGCATGACGGCAAGGCAGAACCCCCGGCCGGAATCATTGGTTGCGTTCACGACGATACCTACGCTGCGGCCTGTGCTGTCGGTAATCTCCTGGCCAGGCTCCAGTTGGCGGTCTCCTTCCCAGGTCAGCGATCTGAGCCGGCGCTTTACCGCGCCTCGATGCTGCGCCCGGGCGACGACCTCCTGTCCCAGATAGCATCCCTTGTTGAAACTTACTGCCCCCGCAGCGTCCAACCCCAGCATCTGCGGCAAGAAAACTTCCGCGGTAGCTTCGGTAATCAGCGGCAAGCCTGATTCGCTGGTCCCCCAGCAGAAACCCGCTGGTCTCTGCTGCCGCTGGCTGAACCCCGATGATGAGCAGGCTCGCGGTTCCGTCGATCATCTCTGTCTTCGCAAACATCAGATAGGGCTTCAGAAAGTCGGCCAGCCGGGGAACCAGGCTGCGGTGCACGAGAAGGCGCACGTCGTTTGCCCCGTGGGCGCAGCACCACCCGTTTACGACGACTCGACCCTTGAGGTTGCAGATCGCTGTGGGTACCAGGCGATCAGGCGTCAGGTCTGCCGTGTCGCTTGTCAGGTACCCCTGCAGGAAGGTTCGGGCGTCCGGGCCGCTGAAACGCAGCGCCGCCCAGGTCTGCAACCAGACGACCTGTCCCCGGACTGGTGTGGCTGCGGACGGTTTGTCTGCCTGCGCGGCAAGGAATTTCTGCCAGTCGTCATGCAGCATCGCTTACGTGCCTGGGTTGTTTCGTCGCATAATGACGAATTGTCACCCGTCGTAGCATGACTGTCGAGTTCATGGGTACCGGCCAAGAACACCGGCCCGAAGACCATCAGCCTGAGGACCATCAGCCTGAAGGACAGACTGACGAGGACTTAGCCGGAAACTGACGATGAGCACCGACAACACAGGCGTGGATAGCGAGCGCGCGGCGATCACCATCCGGCAGCTCACCTGGCGAAGCCGCCGTGGCATGCTCGAGCTGGAGCTCTTCCTGCTGCCTTTTGTGCGTTCAAAGCTTGCAGACCTTTCAGCCGCGGACAGGACAGCCTACGCGCGGCAAAGCTTGCAGACCTTTCAGCCGCGGACAGGACAGCCTACGCGCGGCTTTTGGATCACGATGACTGGGATATTTTCGAGTGGCTGCAGGGCCGCCTGGAACTGGAGGACCCCTCGCTTGCCGGCATCCTCGAACAGATACGGCGTGCCAATTCGCCTTGAGATTGCGCCCGGCCGGCATCGTAAGGCGAAGCACCTTCTGTTGCTTGCTCTCGCTGGCGCCGCCACCTGGGGCTGGTTCGGCCTCAGCGGCCTGATACCCACGCTCATCTGGTGGTGGCACAGGGGGCGGCCGGTACCGACGAGCCTTGCTTTCTCGATGGACGAGGTGAGGTGTGTGCAACTGCATCCGTTTCGCGTCTATCTGGGCCTTGGCGGGCTGCGACGCGTGGAAGTTTTCCGAGATGAGTTGCCTTGGGAAGATTACGCCCGGTTGCGGCGGCTATTGAAAGCGCATCTGATTGAAACAACGCCCGATCATCCCAGCTGAAGGCCAGTCTGGAAAGCCGCTGGCCCCTGCAGTCATCGGGCAACCGGTTTGAGGACATCCAGGCGATCGGAAAAACCAGGGAACAGAATGGTGTCCTCTGACTGAGGCTGCATCCCGGGATGATCCAGGTTGTAGTGCAGCCCCCGGCTCTCCTGACGGGCGAGAGCGGAGCGCACGATGAGCTCGGCCACATGTATCAGGTTGCGCAGTTCGATCAGGTCGTTGGTTACCCGATAGTGGCTGTAGTAATCGTGCACTTCCTGCTTCAGCAGATCGATGCGCCGTTGCGCACGCTGTAGGCGCTTGTCCGTGCGGACGATGCCCACGTAGTCCCACATGAAACGCCGCAGCTCCTCCCAGTTGTGGGCGATCACCACGTCCTCATCGGAATCCGTTACCTGGCTTTCGTCCCAGTGCGGCACGGTGATGTCGGGAAACGGGTCGTGCAGGCGGGCGCGAATGTGTTCAGCTGCGGCGTTGGCGAACACCAGACATTCCAGCAGGGAGTTGCTGGCCAACCGGTTGGCCCCGTGAAGCCCGGTGCAGCTTACCTCCCCGATCGCGTACAGGCCTGGCACGTCGCTGGCGCCGTTGATGTCCACCAGCACGCCACCGCAGGTGTAATGCGCCGCGGGCACCACGGGTATTGGCTCCCGGGTCATGTCGATTCCGAACTCGAGGCAGCGGCCGGCGATGTTTGGAAAGTGGGACTCAATGAACTTTCTCGGCCTGTGGCTGATATCCAGATACACGCAGTCCGCGCCCAGACGCTTCATCTCGTGGTCGATAGCCCGCGCCACGATGTCCCGCGGCGCCAACTCCATGCGCTGGTCGTAGCGGCGCATGAATCGCTCGCCGGTGGCCAGGCGCAGAACGCCCCCCTCACCGCGCACGGCTTCGGAAATCAGGAAGGATTTGGCGTGGGGATGATAGAGGCAGGTAGGATGGAACTGGTTGAACTCCATGTTGGCGATCCGGCAGCCGGCTCGCCAGGCCATGGCGATGCCGTCTCCCGTGGAGCTGTCCGGGTTGCTGGTGTAGAGGTACACCTTGCTGGCGCCCCCCGTCGCCAGAATGACGTATTTGGCCTGAAAAACTTCCACGTGCCCGGTGCTGCGGTTCAGCACGTAGGCCCCTGCGCAGCGGGTGGGGTGACGGCTGAACTTGCTCTGGTTGATGAGGTCGATGGCGACCCGGTCCCGGAACAGCTCGATTCGGGGGTGATCCAGAACCCGCTGGTTCAAAGTCTCGATGATGGCTCTGCCGGTGGCGTCCGCGACGTGGAGAATTCGGCGGAACGAATGCCCCCCTTCCCTGGTCAAATGGAAGTGATTGTCCTCCGCGTCAAAATGCACGCCCCAACGGAGCAGATCGTCTATGGCCTTACTTGCGCCCTCGACCGTAAATCGGACCGCCTCCTGGTCACAGAGCCCTGCTCCAGCCGTCAGGGTGTCCTCGAT
>CAMYJX010000032.1 GCA_947258825.1 uncultured Pseudomonadales bacterium | reverse complement strand
GAACAATCTCGGCAGCCTGACGGTGTCCGCCGACTGGTTCCACATGTCCAGCCAGCTGGTGTCCGTGTCCCGGGCCTCGGAGCTGAAAGGCGTTCAGCAGTACAACGGCGACTTTCTCAAGCACCTGCGCGACTCCGCAGACATCTACAACGCCAGCATCGTCTGGCGCGATCCAACCGAGAAGTACCGGATCTCGGCGTTCGTGAAGAACATCGGCAACGAGCTCTACAACCAGGCCACCACCAACGTCGGCGGGGTCGTGGAATTCCGCGTGCCGAACCTGCCCCGTCACTGGGCCATCGAGCTGGCCTACAACATGTAGGCCACAGTCGGGCTAAACTGGCTGATCGAACACCAGGACGTGCCGACATGTCCAACCGGCAGCAGCGACAGCTGCGGCAGCGAGCCGCCCGCAAGGAGAAACTGCGCAAGCAGAAGGCGCGCGATCAGCAGCAGGCCAGAACGCGGAATACCCCCGCGCGGACCAGCCCTGCGGCAATGATGAGAACGGCCGTCGACCTGCACCAGGCGGGTCGCTTCGGCGAGGCCGATGAACTGTATCAGCGGGTGCTTGCGGCAGACCCCGATCACGCCGATGCGCTGAGCAGCCGGGCCATGATCCGGCATCAGGCAGGGCACCCGGACGAAGCCGTAGAACTGCTCAAGCGGGCCATCGCCATCGTCGACGACAATCCCGGCTACCTCATGAATCTGGGCACGGCCCAGGTCGCTGCAGGCCATTCCCAGGATGCCGAGCAGGCGTACCGACGGGCCATCGAGCTGGCGCCAGGCTACGCCGACCCCTACTACAACCTGGGCGATCTGTACCTGCGCCTGGGCAACCCGGGGGCCGCGATAAAGGTCTTCGACCAGTGCATGGCGACCCGGGGCCGCGACTACCACGCCCTGGCCTACAAGGCCCACGCCCTGGACGACGCCGGCCGCCACGAGGAAGCCCGCTACCTGCTCGACTTCGACCGCTACGTAAAGGTCTACCCCTTCAAGGCGCCGGAAGGATTCGCCAGCATCGAGGCATTCAACGCCGCGCTGGCGGCGCATGTGCAAACCCACCCCACCCTGCGCAGCGACGTCATGTCCACCGAGCACGGCAAGCACACGGGCGAGCTGCTGAAAGCGCCGCGGGGCCCCATGGGCGCCATGGAGCTGCGCATCCACGAGGCGGTGCGCTGGTACATCAGCCAGCTGCCGGACGACCCGGAGCATCCGGCGGTGCGCTGGATACCCGGCCACTGGAAGCTCACCACCTGGGGCGTGGTGATGCTGGACAGGGGGCACGAGCGCGCCCACATTCACCCCAAGGGCTGGCTCAGCGGCGTGTTCTATCTGCAGCTGCCGGATCTCATCGATGACCCGGATAGAAATCACGAGGGATGGCTGGAGTTCGGCCGGCCTACCCGGGAGCTGCACGTCAGGTCGGATCCTGTCATCAGACACCACAAACCGGCCTGCGGCGAGATGGTGCTGTTTCCGTCCTACTTCTATCACGGCACCCTTCCGTTCCGCAGCCGGCAGCGCAGGATCTGCGTGGCCTTCGACGTGGAGCCTCTGAACTAGCGGTTCCCGGTTGCGTCAGGCATCGTCTCGCGAGACGATGCCAAGCAACAGAAAAGCAAGAATGATCGATCATCCGGCCGATCACTCGTTTCACAGTCTTTTTTTGGGGGATGCATTGAGCAGCGAAAGCGAAACCGCAACAGAGCAGCCGTCAGGTCGACGCCGTCAGGCGCGCGCCTGGCAGCGACTGCTGCCCTGGCTGATTACCATCATCTGCTTCAGCTACCTGTACAGCCGCATCGCCGCGCGCACACCGGAGGGAGAAAACGTCGTCACCTACCTGGCCGGCGTTTTCGGCACGGTGAACTGGCTGGCCTGGCTGGGCATCATGGTGCCCTACTCGGTGCTGTATCTGCTCATCGATACCGCCATCCTGTGGCGGGTGGTCAACTGGTTCAACGCGCGGGTTTCCTACCGCGATCTGCTGCCGGTGCGCGCCAGCACCTACATCATCTCCATTCTCAACGAGCAGATCGGCAAAGGCGCGATGGTCTACTACCTGAACCGCCGGGAGGGCATCTCGGCGTGGGAAGTGGGCTCCAGCATGCTCTTCATCATGTTCTGCGAGTTCTTTTACCTGCTGGCCTGGGCGACCATCGGCGTGGCCATTTCCTGGGATCTCATCCCACCGATCTTCCACGTCATTCCCTACATCGCAGCGGGCGCCGCGCTGTTCTGGGTGCTGTTCGTCTGGTTCTTCCGGTCGCCGCGCTTCGCCGACGTGCGACTGCGCGCCAAACCGCTGCTCAAATCCTTCCGCGAAGGAAAGGTCTACTACTATCTGACGATCATGCTCATACGCTCGCCGGCGCTGCTCGCGGCGGTCTGGGTCTACTCCGCTGCTGCCGGTCTGTTCGGCGTGGAGATCCCGCTGCGCGACATGCTGGGCGTGCTGCCGGTCATCTTCTTCGGCACTCTGGTTCCGGGGCCTTTTCGCGCCGTGGCGGTTACCCTGTGGCCGACGCTGTTCCCGGAGCACGTGGCCGAGATGGCCGTTTTCGGCTTTGTTCAGCACAACTTCTTTCTGCTGTTCAACGCCGCCATCGGCCTGGTTTTTCTGCGCCAGGCAAATCGCGAGCTGTTCAGCGGCGACGGCGCGCCGGAAAAGGACAGCCAGCAAAGCAGCCCTTAGGAGGCAATCGGCATGAGCACGCTTTTCGGCCCGGTAGTGCAGCAGGGATACGTGGTTCCGGATGTAGATGAGGCCATCGCCCACTGGACGTCTCGGGGCATCGGCCCGTTCTTCCTGCAGGACATCGCAGATTTTCCCGGCGAGTACGACGGCAAACCCATCATGGCCCAGATGCGCGCCGGTTTTGCCTTCTGCGGCAATCAGCAGATCGAGGTCATTACGCCCCAGGGTGATCATCCATCCATCTATAAAGACTTTCTGCAGCACACGCCCCAGGGCGGCCTGCAGCATCTGGCTTTCTGGGTAGACAACATCGCCGACAAGCTTCAGGAGCTGGAGTCCGCGGGACATCGTTATCAGGTCTGGCAGCGCTACGGTGAGGCGCCCGATTACACTCTGCATGCCTACATCGACAGCAAGGCCCACCCGGGCGTGATGATCCAGCTGATGGCGCGCAGCGAGTTCTACGATCTGTTTTTCGGCCTGCTGCAGGAGGCAGCGGACACCTGGGACGGCTCGACAGATCCGGTTCGAATGCTTGAGATGTCACCAGAAGGCCCCATAGCCGTACCCTACCGCCGCCATTAGTCAGCAAACCTGCGCAAACCATGTGCAATGTGTTGTGAACTGCTTCACAAAACGGCACATTCGCCAACGTCCGAAGTGGTAAAACGTGAGCAGCTGCACAGAAAAAGCAGCGCAACGAACCAACAGGGGACGGACATGATAGTGGCAAAGACAACGGCGTTGGCCGCGGCGCTGAGCATCGTCGCCATGCTGAGCATGGCGGCAGCGGGCCAGGCATTCGCGGATTCCCACATAGCGACCTGGGTAGATGAGAACGGGGTTACCCATTTCGGCAACACCCAGTTCGCGCCGAGCAATGCAGAGTCAGTGGAGGTAGCCCCGGCAAACGGCATGGATGTACCGGCAGCGGTGCCCCGCTCGAGCAGCTCGTGAAGCTCGAACGGAAAACCATCCATGGTGGCGATCAGAAAGAAGCCAAATCGTCAGACTAAGGGTTGGCGAGGTTTTGCCGGGTATCGGAAGCAGAACCCGAATCGGCCGGCGCAGAAGCGCTAGCCATCAAGCCGGGTTCGGCGCCATGGCGGCGGAAGACGGCTGCCACGGTACCATCCGCCAGACGTAGACTCAGCCAGGTCGCGACGTACTCTGACCAAACCGGATCCTGCGGCAGCAGAAACGCCTTCTCCTGATAGTTGAGGGTGTTTGCCATGGTGGCGCACAGCTCGGTAGCCCTGGCCACCTGCAGCGCCACCTCGATCCTATCGGTGATCATCAGGTCCGCTTTGCCGTCGATGATCTGCTGGAAGATCGTCCGGTTGTCCGGGTGGACCAACACCGCCGCACGCTTAATGTGCTGCCGCACAAACGCCTCGTTCGTGCCACCGGGGTTGACGATCAGACGCACGCCCTGACGATCGATCTCTTCCAGGGAGCCGAATTCATCCGCCCGGTCGCATCGCGCGACAGGCGTCTTGCCCCCCGCGTAGTAAGGGGAGGAAAGAAAGGCAACCCGCTGACGCGACAGCGTGCGGGAAACCCCGCTCATCGCGATGTCGTAGGCACCTGAGGCGAGATCATCCATCAGCGCCGGCCAGGAGGTGCGGACAAACTGTACGTCGACGCCCAGCGCGCGTCCCAGGTCGTTGGCCAGATCGATGTCGATGCCCGTGAACACGCTTGTTTCTCCCGTGGCATGAGAGAACGGCGCGTAGTCTCCGGTGGTTCCAACGCGAAGGTTGCCGGTGGTGAGGATCTGCCGAAGCCGGTGCGGAAAAAACTTCAGCCTGACCACGGCATCAAAGAGGGCGGCCCTGGTCGGTTCGGTCAGCCCGGCAACCTTCAGGGCGGCATCGAATTCCGCGCGGGATCCGATCTGCTCCCCCAGCGCGGCGGCGTCGATGATCTGCTCCCCCAGCACCAGCAGCCGGGGCCGAATGACGGTGATCAGATCCGGAGCCTGGGCTGGCCCGGTTGCGGTCCGCCACCGCGCAAACCAGTAGGCCTGCACCTCCTTGGCCGCATCAATCTGGGCTCGGAAAAATGCAACCGCCGACTCCGGCTCCATGCCGACCCGCAGCGCCTTGTCGACGGAGCTGGCCACCACCTGATCTTCACGGGCTTTGTCCTCGATGGGAAGATCGTGCTGCCACTTGTAGGCAGCCACCTGCTCCATCAGATCCAGCCTCTCGTTGAGCAGCCGGAGCAGCGGCTCATCCGTGGCTTGCGCCGCAGAGGCAGAGCCCGTCGCCAACAGCAGCAAAGCGAACCCAAGGCCCAAGGCCCCCAGCAGCCATTGGTGCATTTCAAGCTGCGCCTTTGCCGTCACGGCTTTCATGGGCAATTTGCTCCTCATCTGCTCTGACCTGATCTGCGCTTGGATTGTGTGCCGGGCGCAGATAGTACAGGTTCCGCCATTCCGACCGGAAACGCCCGGAAGTGAGGCAACCACAGCCCCACGCCCGCAGAAGCTGAATTCCAGGCAGGAGTAGACTAAGCTCGGACGTCAGAACGACGGTCGAGAAAGTTCTCGGGAAAGCGGAGGCCAACCATGAATACCAACCTGCTTCTCACCAACGCGCGGCTTTTTACCGCGGTGGATGACGAGGTGATCGCCGACGGGACCCTTTGGGTCGAAGGCAACACCATCCGCTTCGCCGGACCGGCCGGAGACCTGGGCGATGTGCCGGACAGCGTGCAGCGCGTGGACCTGGGCGGGCAGTTCGTGATGCCGGGGATGACGGAGTCTCACTCCCACCTCTCTTACACCAACAACGGCCCGACCGAGCTCGACAAGACGCCGGTTGAAGACGCCATGGTGCAGACCGTGCGCAACGCGCGGGTCATGCTGGGCGCCGGCTTCACGTCCGCCATCAGTTTCGGTTCGGTGCACCGAATCGACGTGTATCTGCGTGACGCCATCAACACGGGTCAGATTCCAGGTCCCAGGCTTCTGGCCTCCGGCCGGGATATCGGAGCCACTGCCAGCAACGCCGATCTGCATCCGGATTACGCCAAACCGCAGATGGAAGGCCTCGGCATGATGGCGGATGGCCCCTGGGCGGTGCGCAAAGCGGTGCGAACCCTGCGCAAGAACCGTGTGGACGTCATCAAGCTGTTTCTCGACGGCGAGCGTCTGTCCGCCCACGCTCCTCCCGGAGAGTTGACCTACACCGACGAGGAGGTAGCTGCCGCGGTTCAGGAAGCGCACACCCGCAATATGAAGGTCGCCTGCCACGCCCGCTCCGCTGCAGCGGTCAAGCAGGCGGTACGTTTCGGCGTGGACTACATCGGCCACGCCAACTTCATCGATGACGAAGCGCTGGATCTCCTCCAGAAGAATAGAGACCGGGTGTTCGTTGGTCCCGCAATCGCCTGGGAGATGCAGTTCCTCGAGAACTGCACGCAGATGGGCTTCTCGCGATCGAGCCCGGTGGTGAAAGCGTACGAGCAGGAAGTGGAAGCCACCGTTTCCGCCGTCAAGCGCTTGAAGGCGGCAGACGTTCGAGTGCTCATCGGCGGTGACTACGGGCTCAACATCACGCCCCACGGCACCTACGCCAAAGACCTGGAGTATTTCGTCGACCTGTTCGATCTGTCACCTGCCGAGGCCCTGCTGTGCGCGACCCGGGACGGCGGCGCCGCGGTAGATGCCAACGGCATGCTGGGCACCCTGGAAGCAGGCAAGTACGCCGACCTGGTAATCGTGGACGGCGATCCCCTTGCGGACATCCGGATTCTGCAGGATCAATCCCGGCTGACGGCGGTGATGAAGGACGGCAGGCTTTATCGCGACCTGAACGACGACAATCCGTATCTGGCCCGCTCAGCAGATTTCCTGGCAGCACCGGGAACGACGCCAGGCGGGCAAGCCGAACCGGAGCAGTACGCGGGAACCGCCGGCTGAGAGCCGAGTTCGCCGGCTGATCGCCGGCTGATCGGCGGTTCAGCGCTCGAGAACGCCCAGAAAGTCGGGCACGTTGGTGATCTTGACCCGGGGCCGATTGCTCTCGCGGCCGCGCTCGAGCTCCACCTCGTCGATCTTTTTCCAGTCGCTGTAGGTCACCAGATCGGGCTGCCGGCTTTTCACCATCGCCAGCGCTTCGTCGACGCCCGGTTGCTCTGGCGAAAAGGTTCTGCCCGCCTTGGCATCTTCCACCATGCACTGGACCGTATCCTTCGCGTCCACCTTGTTGGTGCCAATGACGCCGGACGGACCCCGCTTGATCCACCCTGCCACGTACATGCCCTCGAGCACGCTGCCAGCCTGATCGGTTACGCGTCCGGAAACGTTGGGAATGACGCCGGCCGAGTCATCGAAAGGAACTTCGGGCAGAGGGATGCCCCGATATCCCACCGACCGGAACACCAGACCCACTGGCAACGTTTCCGTCTCCTGGGTGGGCCGGGCGCCAATTCTGCCTTTGTCATCGCGGATTATCTCGTTGCGGACGATCTTTACGGCGCTGACCCTGCCCTGATCGTCGCCAATCAGCTCCACGGGGGAAACCAGAAACCGGATGGTCAGCTGTTTGTTCTTGCCCTTCGACTCCCGTTCCGCATACGCCTGAATCGCTTCAACGTTCTTTGGGGTGTTTCTGTCCCCTGAAGCTTCCATCGCCTCGCGGCTCAACGCATCCAGCTCGGCTTCTTCTTTGAGCACGTGCACGTCAGCATCTTCCAGCTCGCCCATCTCTCGAATTTCCGGCGGTGTGAACGCGGCCTGTGCCGGACCCCGGCGCCCGAGGATGTAAACGGTCTTCACCCGGCTGTGCCGTAACGCTTCCACGGCGTAGTCGGCCATATCCGTGGCACCGAGCTCGTCCGGCGTCTTGCAGAGGATGCGCGCCACGTCGATGGCAACATTGCCGAGGCCGACGATGGCGGCCGCCTCGCAATCGAGATTGAACTGGTAGTCCGCGTAGTCGGGATGACCGTTGTACCAGGCAACGAAGTCCGTCGCCGAATGGCTGCCCTCGAGGGTTTCTCCGGGAATGCCCAGGGACCGGTCGCTCTGGGCGCCGGTAGCAAATATCACCTGGTGATAGTAGCGCTGCAGATCTTCCAGCTTCACATGCCTGCCGTACTCGACGTTGCCGAAGAAGCGGAACGTCGAGATGTTGGCGCTCTTGTCGTACCCCTTGGTGACCGTCTTGTACTTCTGATGATCCGGTGCCACGCCCGCGCGCACGAGGCCGAAAGGCGTCGGCAGGCGCTCATACATGTCCATCTCCACGACCATGTCGTCATGCTTCAGAAAGTTGCTGACCGTATAAAAACCTGCCGGTCCGGAACCAATGATGGCGACCCTGAGCGGGTTGCCGGCGGCGCCCAGTTGAGTCATGCGCTACTCCATTTCCAGTATGTGCTTCCAGTGATCTTCGCTTACCGGCATCACCGACAACCGATTGCCTTTGCGAACCAGGGCCAGGCCCTCCAGAGCGGGCTCGGCTTTCAATTCCTTGAGGCTGATGTTGCGCCTGAGAGTGCGTACGAACTTCACGTCCACCATGAACCAGGTCGGCTTCTGCGGATCGCTTTTCGGATCATAGTGGGGGTCGTCGGGATCGAAGGCGGTGTGATCCGGATACGATTCACGCACTACCCTGGCGAGGCCGACGATGCCCGGTTCCTTGCAGTTGGAGTGGTAGAAGAAGACCTCATCGCCTTTCTTCATTTCGTCCCGCATGAAGTTGCGGGCCTGATAATTGCGCACGCCGTCCCAATGGTCGGTGCCGCGAGGACACGACCGCAGATCGTCTATGCTGAACTCATCAGGTTCGGACTTTATCAACCAGTAGGCCACGAGCGCGATCCTCTTGCCCGGGGTTCGTCGCCTTGGCGATCGCCCCCAATCCATAACAAAAAATAACAAAAAAACAACGAAAAATGGCCGCCGATTGTAACAGGAACTTGAAGTCCGGTAGACGCCCCACCTCTGCCCCTCAGCTGCCGGCCAGCGAGCGGGTCGCCTGCCGCGGTGGCTACGCGCCGCAAAGCCGGGTAACGTAATCTGCACATCGCATCACTGCAGAGGGCGTTGAGGGGGAGCGCGGCGGTTGACGGAATACGACTACATCATCATCGGTGCGGGCACGTCGGGCTGCGTTCTGGCGAACCGCCTGTCGGCAGATCCGGACGTCAGCGTCCTGCTGCTGGAAGCCGGCGGCAAGGACAACTACTTCTGGATCGATATTCCGGTGGGCTACCTGTTCACCATCGGCAACCCCAGAACCGACTGGTGTTTCGAAATCGAGCCCGACCCGGGTTTGAACGGCAGAACCATCGGCTACGCCCGGGGCAAAGTTCTGGGCGGCTGCTCGTCCATCAACGCCATGATCTACATGCGCGGGCAGCGCAGCGATTATGACCAATGGGCACAGCTGGGCAACCGGGGCTGGTCCTGGGACGAAGTGCTGCCCGTGTTCCGGAAATCCGAGGACTATCAGCACGGGGCCGATGACTTTCACGGTGCCGGCGGCGAGCTCCGGGTCGAGGAACGCCGGGTCAACTGGGAGATCCTCGACGCCTGGCGGGATGCGGCAGAAGAGTGCGGCATACCGAAGATCGAGGAGTTCAACCGCGGCGACAACTTCGGCAACGCGTACTTTCAGGTCAATCAGCGCCGCGGAGTGCGCTGGAGCGGCACCCGCGCGTTCCTGCGCCCGGTGCTGTCGCGGCCCAACCTGACCGTCATCACGGAAGCCACCGTGGAGCGGCTGGTGGTAGACAAGGCCACCGGCGGCCCACGGGCTACAGGCGTGGTGGCCCGCCTCGGCCGGGACGGCGTGCAGACCCTGAACGCACGTCGGGAGATCCTGCTGGCCGCCGGCTCCATTGGCTCGCCACAGATTCTGCAGCTGTCCGGCATCGGGCCCGGGGCGCTGCTGCAGGCCCACGGTATCTCTGTTGCACACGATCTCCCCGGGGTCGGCGAAAACCTTCAGGACCACCTGCAGATACGCACGGTCTACAAAGTCGAGAATACGGTGACCCTGAACCAGCGCTACGCCAGCCTGCTGGGCAAAGCCGCCATGGGGCTGGAATATTTCCTGTTCAAGACCGGGCCGCTGACCATGCCGCCGTCGCAGCTCGGCGCCTTCGCCCGCAGCGACCCGCAACAGCCGTCGGCCAATATTGAATGGCACGTGCAGCCGCTGTCGCTGGACAAGTTCGGCGACCCCCTGCACCCGTTCAACGCCATCACGCCATCGGTCTGCAACCTGCGGCCCTCCAGCCGGGGCCACGTGCGCATTCGCAGCGCGGACCCACACCAGCCGCCGGCAATCGCCCCCAACTACCTGTCCACAGACACGGACCGCCAGGTGGCCCTGGACGGCCTGCGATTCACCCGCAGAATCATGGCCGCGCGGGCGCTCGAACGCTTCAATCCCCGGGAATGGAAACCAGGTCCGGAGCTGCAGAGCGACGAGGCGCTGCTGAAGGCGGCCGGGGACCTGGGCACGACCATCTTTCACCCCGTGGGCACCTGCCGTATGGGCAGCGACCCCATGGCCGTCGTAAACGATCGGCTCAGCGTGCGCGGCGTCCAAGGGCTGCGGATCGTCGACGCCTCGGTCATGCCGCAGATCACCTCGGGCAACACCAACGCGCCTACGGTGATGATCGCCGAAAAAGGTGCCGAATTCGTGCGCCGGGGCGAGCGCGACTGAGTCGCCGGCCGTTATGCCGTACGTATGGTTATCCAACCGGAACGGGTAGGATAATAGAAGAAGGACAATCGATGATGGGAGGAGACACATGCCCTACGACCTGACCCAACCCAGCGACCCGAGCCTGGCGCCGGGAGAAGCCCGCTGCCCCGGGCCAAGCACCCGCGAGATCATCCTGCAGGACAACGACGGCGCGCCGGCGGCGCTGACCGCGGAGAGCTACCAGTTTCTGGGCGACGCGGACATTCCTTACGCCCGCTACACGTCTCAGGCGTTCTTCGATCAGGAGGTGGCACAGATGTGGTCGCGCACCTGGCAGTGGGCGTGCCGCGAAGAGCACATACCCAACCCCGGGGACTACAGCGTCTACGACATCGCCCACTACTCGGTGATGGTGATACGCGATGACACCGGCGCCATCAAAGCCTTCGTCAATTCCTGCCCGCACCGCGGCATGCAGTTCTTCGATTCCGGCACCCAGGGCCGGGGCAAGCAGTTTTTGCGCTGCCCTTTCCACGGCATGTCCTGGAACCTGGACGGCTCTCTGCGGGAGATACCCTGCCGCTGGGACTTTCCCCACATCGATGACGAGAATTTCGGCCTGGCGGAAGTGAACTGCGACACCTGGGGTGGGTTCGTTTTCATCAACCTGGATCGCAACGCTCAGCCGCTGCACGAGTATCTCGGCGTGCTGCCCGAGCACTTCTCGGACCGCAAGTGGGATCTGCAGAACCGCTACGTCAGCCTGCACATGCACAAGATCCTGCCGGGCAACTGGAAGATGTGCATGGAGGGCTTCCTGGAGGCCTATCACGTGCTGGCCACCCACCCGGAAGGGCTGCGAACCTCCGGGGACGCCAACGCCGATTACGACTGCTTCGGCGACAACGTTTCCCGATTCGTTCATACCATCGGTTATCCCAGCCCGCACCTGCCGAAGCACCTCAGCGAGGAAGAGCTGTTCGCATCCCTGGGCAGGGACCCACAGACGCTGCCGGAAGGGACGAGCGCGCGGCAGCGCCACGCGGAGCTGCTGCGTCAGGAGATGGGCCAGCAGATGGGTACAGATCTTTCCGAATACAGCAACAGCGAGATGCTCGACTCCATCGAGTACCACCTGTTTCCAAACGCCTGTTTCTTCCCCGGCATCAACATCCGGTTGATCTATCGCTTCCGACCGCTGACCGTGGACACCTGCGTGCACGAGATTCTGCTGCTCGATCCGGTGCCCGAAGGCAAGCCGCGGCCGAAGCCAGCAGAGGTGGTCAAGCTGGGCATGGACGACTCTTACACCGGCGTCGAGGGCTTTCCCCTCGGCATGGTGCTGGACCAGGACACGGATAACTTTCGCCGCCAGTGGGCGGGCATCAAGGCGTCGATAAAACCCGGGGAAACCCTGGGCAACTATCAGGAGTCGCGGATTCGCCACTTCCACCAGACGCTGGACAAGTACGTGTCCGCCTGACCCGCGGGCAAGGGCAACGAGGCACGGCGTATCGATTCAGAGCGCCGTGCCTGCGTTCACGTCCAGCCGTCCGCTTCCGCCATGCTGCGCGCATAGAAGCCACGGGCGATCCACAGCAGCACCACCCCAAGGGTGCCGAAGATGGCCGTCAGTGTGATCAACGAGTAGCGTACCCCCTCCGGGCCGGGAAAAATCTGCTCGTTGAAGGCGCCCGCAAGCGGGGGCCCCAGCATCATTCCGACAGACACCACGAGCATATAGAAGGCGGCCACCTGAGCGCGCATCTGCGGCGGCGTGATAACCGGTAGCGAGGCGTTGGCGATGCCGAACGGAGAATTCACCAGGATCATCGCCGGAACGTAGAGCACGAAGGCCCAGGCAGCCGAAGGCACGAACTGAATCCCGATGATCATCGGGATAGCCAGCAGCCCGCCCAGCATCCCGGCGATGATGTTGGCATCGCGACGACCACGAACGCTCAGAGCTCGCGCCAGCAGGGCAGCGCCGATAGGCCCAATGGGCCCGGTCACCAGAAAGATCCAGCCGAATATCTGCGACGCCCCCGCAGCGTCATAGCCGTGGACGCGGACGAAAAAGGACACCGTCCAGAAAACGAACGCGTAGCCCATCAGGGCCAGGGACAGGAATCCCAGATGGTGGAAGGTCAGCGTCAGGGCGTTGCGCCGATAGAACGCCAGCACCTCGGCTACAGGCGCGCCTTCTCGATGTCCGGCGCCCTGCATGTGACGCCGGGTCGGTTCCCGCAGCAGCAGGAAGACAAACGCCAGCAGAAGTCCCGGCGTGCCTACGTAGACGAACGTCTGCTGCCAGGGATGCAGCTCGCCGAAGAAGGGCAGCACCATAGGGTTGGCCTGCTCGACGATATCCAGCACGAAGCCGCCGATGATGAAGGCGATGCCCGAGCCCATGATGGCGCCGGTCTGAAAGATGCTCAGCGCCAGCGGGATCTGCTCCCGAGGGAAATAGTCTCCGACGAGCGAAGTGGTTGCCGGCGTCAGGGTCGCCTCGCCAACCCCGACGCCTATTCGCGCCAGAAACACGTGCCAGAAGTTGCGTGATAGCCCGCAGGCAATGGTGGCCAGAGACCAGAAGAATATACCCGCAGCGATGATGTGCTTGCGGCTTTTGCGATCCGACAACCAGGCGATGGGCAGCGCGGCAACGGCGTAGAAGACGGCGAACACCCCGTAGAGCCAGCCGATCTGAGTGTCGCCCACGCCCAGATCTTCCTTCATGGGGTCGACGACGATGGCCACCACCTGCCGGTCGATGAAGGCGATCAGGGCCGCAAACACCAGGACGACCACCACCCCCCAGGCGTATAGCGGCCTGGGATAGGGTGCGGGTTCGCTGCTCGTTGTTACTTCAGCCAAATGAAAAGGCCGGTCAGAACTGCACGGTCTAGCTGGCTGGGCTGACTGGGCCAGCCGCTACCACTGCTTTGTCCCCCGGGACACCAGCCGGTGCTTCTTGATCTTCCACTCACCGCCGATACGCTGCATGTCGGTTTCGTAGGTGGCCCACAGGGTGAGCCATTGGCCCTCCGCTTCCTTCAGGGCGTGGTGCGCCTGCACATCGGTACGGCAATGGGCATTGTCGCCATCCACCGTCGCCAGCTGCGGCCCCAGCATGTGCTGGGTGGGGCCGAAACGCCCCAGCGCCTGCTTGACGTAGGCCAACCAGGCATCACCGCCATGAATGGCATCTGGCGTAAAATCCAGCACTTCCACGTCATCGGCGAAGCACGACCGATACAGATCGAAATCCCGCTCATCGACACCGGCCGCGTACTTGAGCATGACATCCATCAGCGCGATGCGATCAGCAGCCCATTGATCAGACATATCCATCCCCCTTCATGAAATGAGTACTCAGTTAACCAGAAGAAGCCATCGGCGTCGACGCGCAGCTCGGGCGAAGCGCGGGCGCAGCGACAGGTGGTTCGGGAACTTATCAGGAACGGGTTCCCGTTATGTGGCCGAGGTCGATGGCGCTCGCTACCGGCAGTTGATCCAGACCCAGCACCTCGTCCTTGACCCGCTTGAAGTCCTCGTAATCGCCAATGGTCAGCTGCCAGACGTGCACCCGCCGCTCGCCGTCAACCTCGTAAAGATACGGGCTGAAACCCATGGGGGCCACGGCGAAAGCACCGTCGTGGGTGCCAAACAGATAGCGTTCGGCAAACGCCAGGTAGTCGTTCAGCCGGTCGGCGGACACCGTATCGAAAGAGGCGACGGCATCCGTGCGTCCCAGATTCAGACGCCGGGCCATTTCCGCCGGCAGCAGACCGCCCGTCCAGCGGGCGTTGATCTCGATGACCTGAATGTCATCGCTGCTGACGAAGAAGTCGATCCCGCAGTTCAGCCCCTGAGGCGCGCTGTAACCCAGGCTTCTGACGTACTCGCCCACCCGCAGGAGCGTCTGGGCCTGGATATCCGTCAGGGTCACCGCGTCGCTGATGTAGTTCCCGACCCAGAGCCCGTCGCTGAACAGTATGCGCCGCGCGTTGGCGATGCGCACCTCGTCGTCGGCAACCATCAGGTCCACGGTCATCTCCGTATAGCGATCCGTCGGCAGCTTCTGCTGCAGCACCAGCTCCATGTCATCGCCGTACTCGGAAAGATATTCCAGGCCCGCCTCGATGCTGCTGATGGTCGTGACGTTTCTGGCGCCCGCAAGCCCCATCACCTTCAGCATCACTTCGCTACCCTGCGCATCCAGAAAGCGCCGGGCTGCTGCGTCGGTGAGGGTCCCCTTGGTGCAGACCAGCGTCTCCGGCACGGGAATGGCCTGCTCGGTCGCGTTCCGCGCCAGATGCATTTTGGAGTTGACCGTGCGACTCAGATCCAGAACGTCGGGGCTCGGGTGCAGGGCTTCGTTGGACCCGCTCAGCAGATAGACGGTGACCAGATCCGTGCCGGGGGCAGCTTCCGCCAGCGGCCGGTAGAAGTCTTCCCGCGGGTGGTAGTGCAGATCATCGAAGTCCACCGGGGAAAGGCCGAGCTGCTGGAAACCCGCATGGTAGCGGGCCAGCGTCGATCGCCAGGGTTCGCGGTCGAAACCCTCGTACACGGCTACCCGGTCACCCGGCTTGGCCACGAACATTGATCCCACCTGCAGCATGGCGATGAGATCCTTGTTCGCGGTGTCGTCCGCCAGCTGCTTTTCCGTGAGCTCTCCTCTGCGGAAATGGAGCAGGCAGTCGTCCGCCGAGATGGCGAAGAAAACCGACGCCTGCTGGTGGGGAAAGTATGGGGCTATCTTCACGTCCGCGGCGGGTCCCTGCATTTCCAGACAGGGACATTACCACGCCACCGGGCCGTCGTTGATGATTTTGCGGTGGCCAGGGCGCTGAACAGGCGCGACGCTGTTGGCCGTCATCCCAATCGTGATTTAATGGCGCCGTAGAGAGACCGGGGAGGGTCACATCATGGGTTCCGACGCGCTTCAGCCGGACTGGCGGGCCATGCTCACGGACCAGGTCCTGAGCGAATTCAAAACCGACGGCGTGGTCTTTCTGCCCCGGGCCCTGCATCCCGAATGGCTCATGCTGATCGAGCTGGGCATGATGCGGGTGATGGACAACACGGCCCAGACCAAGCACAGATTTTTTCAGGGCCAGCCCGGAGAGTTCATCGAGACGGTTCGCAACTTCGACGTCACCCCGGAAATCCAGCGGCTGCTGTACGACTCTCCCATCGCCGACATGCTGGGTAAGGTCATCGGTTCCGACAACGTCTGGCTGTATTCGGAGGAGTTCTTCATCAAGGAGGGCGGCAACTGCGCGCGCACGCCCTGGCATCAGGACATGCCCTACTGGCCACTGGAAGGCAGCCAGCTGGCTTCCATGTGGATCACCCTGGACACGCTGCCGCGGGAGGAAACCCTGGAGTTCGTCCGCGGCTCTCACCGCCAGACCCGCTACGACGGCTTTGATCCCGGCGCCGTAAACGAAGACCCCACCCGCCCCTTCTACGGCACGGATCTGCCGCCGCTGCCGGACATCGAAGCTGAGCGTGACAAGTGGGACATCGTTTCCTGGGACATCACCCCCGGAGACGTGGTGATCTTTCATCCCGGCCTGCTGCACGGGGGCGGCCCGACCTCCCAGGGCCGAAGGCGACGGACCATTACCGTGCGCTGCTACGGCGACGATGTGGTCTATGCGGAACGGCCGCCATCGCGGCCCACGGTACCCCTGACACCGGGCCTGTCGCTGGCGCTGAAACCTGGAGACCCCCTGCGACACCCCTACTATCCCCGGCTGCGCCCGCTGCCCGAGCACCAGCGCGCCAGCTAGGGAAGCGGTACAGGAGAACCACCAATGGCACGTCGAACCGGCTTCGTCTGGCACGAGCTTTACGCCTGGCACAGCACGCCCAATTTTGCCGGGGTGGTGCCTTTCGGCAACCCGGTGCAGCCGGGGGAGCACGCGGAAAACCCCGAAACCAAGCGTCGGCTGCGCAACCTGCTGGAGGTCAGCGGCCTGCTGAAATCTCTGATCCCCATCGCGCCACGGCCGGCTACCGAAGCGGAGCTGCTGCGTTTTCACAGCGCCGAGCACATCGCCCACATCCAGACCCAGAGCGGGCAGGTGAACGCCGAGGGCGGGCTGAGCGCACCGCTGGGGCATGGCAGCTACGAGATCGCCCTGCTGGCTGCCGGGGGCGTCATCGAAGCGGTGGACGCGGTGCTGGACGGCCGGGTCGACAACGCCTACGCCCTGGTTCGACCGCCCGGCCATCACGCCGTGGCGGACCGCGCCATGGGTTTCTGCCTGTTCAACAACGCGGTGCTGGCCGGCCTGCATGCCCTGACGGTGCGCGGGCTGCGGCGGATCGCCTACGTCGACTGGGACGTTCACCACGGCAACGGCACCCAGGCCGCGTTCTGGGAGGACCCGCGGGCGCTGACGATATCCATCCACCAGGATCGAAACTTTCCGGTGGATTCCGGCCTGCTGGCGGAAACCGGCGCCGGCGAGGGAGAAGGCTACAACCTCAACATCCCCCTGCCTCCGGGCTCCGGTGTGGGCGCCTACGAGGCCGCCTTCGATCGCGTGGTGCTGCCGGCACTGGATCTTTACCGGCCTGAGCTGATCATCGTTCCCAGCGGGTTCGATGCCGGCGCCGAGGACCCCCTGGGACGGCAGATGCTCACCAGCGAGGGCTATCGTGGCCTTACCGCGCGAATGCTTGAGGCGGCAGGACGGCTCTGTGAAGGCCAACTGGTCATGAGCCACGAGGGTGGTTACAGCGCCCATACGGTGCCGTTTTTCGGGTTGGCGGTCATGGAAGAGCTTGCGGGCATCCGCACCGACGTGGAAGACCCGTTTCAGCCGTTCCTGGCACCCATGGGGCAGCAGGAACTCCAGCCCCATCAGGACGGGCTTATCAGCGCGGCGGAAAATCTGCTGGCGCGGCTGCGGTGAAGGTTCTCATCGTAGGTGCAGGCATCGGCGGATCGGCCCTGGCGCTGTCGCTGCAGAAGCTGGGTATCGACCATCTGCTGCTGGAGCAGGCGCCCGCCTTCGGCGACGTCGGCGCTGGCATTCAGCTGAGCCCGAACGGCGTTCGGGTGCTGGAAACCCTGGGTCTGAAAGAGCAGCTGGCGCGTTTCTGCACCGTGCCGGATTTTCACAAGTACAGCGTCTGGGACACCGGCGAGACCATCCTGCGAACGGCGCTCATGCCACGCGTGCGCGAGGCCTACGGATACGCCTACTACCACGCGCACCGACCGGACCTGATCGACGCCCTCACCAACGCGCTGGACCGGCGCCACCTGCGGCTGACGACCAGGATCGTTGCCGTGGGTCAGGATGCCGACGTCGCGTGGGCTGAAGCCGAGGATGGATCCCGGTTTGAAGGCGACCTGCTGATCGGTGCGGACGGCATTCATTCTCTGGTACGCGAGCAGGTGTTCAGGCCTGGCCCGCCGCGCGCTTCCGGCTACGTCACCTGGCGCGGCGTCGTCGACAGCGCGGCGATCGCCGATCTGCAGATCCCGATTTCCGCCTACGTGGACATGGGCCCACGGCTTTCCTTCGTCTACTACTACGTCTCCGGCGGCCAGCGTCTGAACTGGCTGGCACTGGGTCAGGCGGACGATCGCAAGCGGGAGTCCTGGTCGCAGACTGCCAGCAAGGAAGAGGTGATCGCCGCATTTGACGGCTGGTACGACCGCCCGAAACGCCTGATCGAGGCGACGGACCAGCCGTTCGTCACCGCGCTGTACGATCGCGAACCGCTGGAAACCTGGGTTTCCGGGCGAATTGCGCTGATGGGTGACGCCGCTCACGCCATGCTGCCCTACCACGCCCAGGGCGCGGTGCAATCCATCGAGGACGCGTGGGTACTCGCACGCACGCTCGAGCTGAGTGCCGACAATCTGACCAGGGCGCTGGAACGATTCGAATCGCTGCGCTACGCACGGGCCAACCTCATGGTTCAGCAGTCACGCAGCGCCGAACGCTGGTACCATCTAGATAACCCTGACGAGGTCGCTGCCCGCAACGAGCGGTTCCGGCGCAACAACGACCGCTTCGGCGGCGATTTTTCCCCACAGCAGCACTGGCTTTACAGCTACGATGCGGACAAAGCCGCGTTGGGAACCGACGACGAATGGCGTGCGCTGCCCCCCTGGTCCTAGAGAGGCTGTCGAATGAAAACCGCTTTACGCTATCTGACCCTGTTACCCGGCGTGCTGTTCATCGGTATCAGCCTGCGCTGGCTGATTGATCCAGCGGGCGCCGCAGCGAGCATCGGCATGCCGTTGCTGGACGGCATTGCCCGCAGCAGCCAGATCGGTGACCTCGGCGCTTTCTTCCTTACCGCCGGCAGCATGCTGCTGCTTGGCGCCATCAGGTTGCAGCGCACCTGGTTGTACGGCGCGGCCATGCTCCTTGGTGGCGCTGCCGTCTTCCGCGTGCTCGCCTGGCTCATCCAGGACGCAGCGCTTGCGGTGCCGCTGATCGCGGTGGAAGTCATCGTGACGGCCCTGGCTCTGGCGACGGCCGCCAGCACAGAGAAACCAGGACTTGCCCAGGACCTGAAATGAAACTGTTACGAACAGCCTTTTTGCTGCCATGAACAAGGCGCCCATCCTCGAGCTGGCGACGTCTATTGGCGATCAGCGAGATACAGGCTCACTAGCCGGGCGATGACGATGGCGACGTACAGCTGACCGATGATCGCCTCCAGGTAGTTGAGCGTTGCTACCCATGTCACGCTGGGCGTGATGTCACCGTAGCCGAGGGTGGTCAGCGTGACGAAGCTGAAGTAGACAAAGCCCATCAGCTGACTGCGATGCGTCTCTTCCATGAAGTTGCCGGCAAAAAGCCCTGGCACAAACAGCGCTAAAGCCGCGTACCAGAACGCGAAGCACAGCCCGATCAAGATATATATGTTGACGGCGCCCCAGAGCGTTTCGGAATCGACCCGGGTGCCGCTAACGAGCAACTCGCGGACCAGCAGGCCGGCCAGAAAGCTGAAGAACAGAATGCCGGCGAGCAGGGAATACCGGTAGGAGGCCTCGAATTGCCCCATCGCGGATGCCAGCCCTGGCAACAGCACGAGCAGGGCAAGGACAATCGTTACGATCAGCTGACCTCGAGTGCGCGCAATGGCCAGCGGACCCGTGATGAACACAAGCGTCAGCACGCCATAGGTCAGGAGTTGCGCTTCACTCTGTACATCATGGGTAAACGGCGCAATACACAGAAATGCCAGCAAAGACAGGGACAGATAGCGCTGGTGCCCCAGCACCTGCACCACCCGCCAATGAGTCAAAGGTTGGGTCGGCATGGTCTCATCTCTCCTTCTTGAATCAGACAGTTATATCAGACAGTTTCTTCAGGTGGGCGCATCAGACAGATAACGCCTTCTTGTTACCGGGGCGACGTAGGGTTCAGCGGGGGCAGCACCAGGTGGGCCGCCCCGTCAGGACAGCGCGACCTGGTGGATGAGGACATCGAGCATCGCCTCCTGTGCGACGCGGATCGGCTGACTATGTTCGCCATGCTGAGTAACGGCCTAGTGCGCTGACATAAACCTCGAAAGCCTTGCCAAAGCATCAGTTCTTCACCCTACAAGCAGGCCGCGAATAGTCAACGCTTGTGAGCGAGCGTATTCGGCCTCCCTACCACATCTGCTGATGTGAATCGGCACTCGGGACCCATATACTTTTCTGCTTCGCCTTCTTCTCAGAGAGACAGAACATGAAACTAAAAGAAAAAGTGGCATTGGTAACCGGCGCGTCCGGTGATATCGGCGGCGCTATCGCCCGGCGCCTGGGAAACGAAGGTGCTCACGTGATCGCCGCTTATGTCGGCGCAGCAGAAGCTGCTGCAGCCACGACGAACGATATTGCTGCCGCAGGTGGCAGCGCCAGCGTGCTGCAGCTGGACCAGCGTGATCCGCAGGCCGTCGAAACCTGCATGGGCAGCGTGGCGGAACAGCACAGCCGACTGGACATCCTGGTGAACAACGCGGCCTGGAACATCGGCATCCCGTTTCCCGATCTGGACAGCCTGACGCCGGACATCTGGGACCGGGTGCTGGAAACCAACCTGCGCGGACCGTTTCTGCTGGCGCGGGCCGGCGCCGCGCTGCTGAAAGCCAACGGCGGTGGCCACATCGTCAATATTTCATCCGCCGGTGGCATCAGCCCCGGCAGCAGCAGCATCGCCTACTCGGCAAGCAAGGCGGCGCTGAATCACCTGACCCGCTGCCTGGCCGTTGCCATGGCACCGGAAGTGGCCGTGAACTGCGTGGCGCCGGGGCTGGTGGAAAACACCCGGATGGCCAATCGCCTGCCTGATGCGGTAGCCGAAGGGGCGCGGCGGCAAGCGGTGCTGGGCCGGGTGGGTCAGCCGGAGGATATCGCCGAGCAGGTAATCACCTTCGTAACCTCAACGTCCATCTCGGGGCAGACCATGGTCGTCGACGGCGGCATGCCGGGCGTCATGCGTTGAGCATGGCTACGCTGCTGAAACGGCTTGTCGATCGTCTCCTGCTGGAAGAAGTAGAGGTGGACGTTTTTCGTGGCGGCTCCGGGACCGGCGGCGTCACCGTGGACAATCGGCTGTTCGGCGGGCTCGTCGCGGCGCAGGCGGCCGCAGCGGCGGCGCGAACCGCCGACGGCATACCGATGCATTCCCTGCACGCCTATTTCCTGCGTCCCGGCCGACCGGAAAGAGACATGGAGTTCCGGGTCAAGCGGCTCAAGGAAGGCCGTAACTTTCAGGCACGGGCGGTGGAAGTGTGGCAGCGGGAGCAGCTGATCTTCCACCTGCAAGCCAGCTTCACTGAGCCCGTGGCCGGCGTGCTACATCAGGCGCCGCTGCCGTCGGCGCCGGGTCCCGAAGCCTCACCCAACAGAGACGCCCTGCGCGGACGCAGCAACTGGGCCCAGATGCCCATCGATGTGCGGATGGCAACCGAAATAACCGTGGATCAGCCCCTGCCAGCGGAACAGCGGGTCTGGCTGAAGCCAAGCGGGCCGCTACCCGAAGATCCCTTGCTGCATCTCGCCGTGCTGGTCTACGCCAGCGACAGGACCTTGCTGGAAACCGCCTGGCGCCCGCACGCCGACGTGGGGGAGCTTGCCGGCGCGAGCCTCGATCACAGCATGTGGTTTCACGAGATCCCCCGTTTCGACGACTGGCTGCTGTACACGATGGAGAGCCCGGCGGCGAACGCCGGCCGCGGGCTGGCAATGGGTGGGCTATACAACCAGCATGGTCGACGCATCGCGTCGGTGGCTCAGGAGGGGTTGCTGCGGTTCCACAAGCGCTGATCGGCGCGGTCATCACGCAGCCGGTCGCTCATTCTCCTTCATCCCGACAAAGATCGCGATCAGCGTGATCATGCCCGCATATCGAAACGCTGAATCAAGCACCGGACCTCCCATGCCATCGGAGCGCCAAAGCTCGAACCAGCTCTCGGCGATGACGAAGAAACCACCGTACAACATGATGACGGCGATGGCACAGCCAACCAGAGCAAGTTCTTTCGCCGCCATGAAAGTGGCCGCAGCCTGTTGCCGCGCTCCCCACATCTTCAGAGCACCCATAAGACACAGCAAGCCTGCGACCAGCTTCGAACTGGCGATGAACACCGCGCCGGCCCAGATTACCACCGGATTGGCGGTTGCCTGCCAGCTTTCGGCACCGCCCTCGAACGTGGACATGGATGTTGCGGCGGCTACGGATCCGGTTGTTCCGGACCAATCAAGGACATTTTGAAAGGCACCTACAAAACCCCAGGACGCAACGGTCAGCACCATCAGAATCTTCACTATCCGCAACATGACAGGCCCTCCGCTTGTGTTTTCCCTGTCCGGCACTTCAGCCTATACCGATGATTTCACAAAGCGCCCGTTCGCACCGGATCGCTGCCGTCCCAGCCCCTCGACGCTGCTTTGACCGCTTCCAGAAAGTCCTTGAAGGCGTCGCTGTTCTGCCAGAGCTCGGTGAAGTGACCGAGGGTCTTCACCGTATCGAAATAAACCAGCTCGGTTCCGGCAATGGAACATTCGAACGCGGGCTCGTAACCGAAAGCGACGTATCGGTCGAAGGTTTCCTGATAATTCTCTGGCATCAGGCCCAGATGATGGACGCCGGTACGCCCCGCCTCCAGAAACTCCCGGTAAACGGATGGCGCGTCGTTCTCACAGTAGATGAGCTCGATCTGCACATCGCCCGTATTCCCGACCGCCAAAGTCGCATCGACGTCTGATGCGGCTCCGCGATATCGCTGGTTCTCCATGACCGCGTGCTCGAAGAGGAAGAACGGCCCCGCCTTCATCACGGTAATCCAATAGTCCAGGGCGCGATCCATATCGTCGACCACATAGGCCACCTGTCTGACCGTACCGAGGGGTGTGTTCATGATGCCTGCCTTTCCCGGGAAGATGGATTCATGTCGACGAGCTCAAGGCTCCTCAGGTTTCCTGGCAACTTTCTTAGCAACCAGGAACAAGGCTAAACCCCCGGCAGGCCGCCATTCATAGTCGATCTCGAACCCGGCTTCGGTCAGGCTGTCTTTCAGCTCGTTTCCGGTAAACACCTTAAGGTTCAAGCCGATGAGCCGTCCAACTGGAGCTACGTACCTCAGGAACCTCCATTTGGTGTCCCCGAGGCATACGGTACTGGAAACAAACACGCCGCCCGGCTTGATCACCTCGTAAACTCGGGCAATGGCCGCTTCCTTGCTGTCCACCAGGTGGAGAATATTCAGGCCCAGAACAGCATCCAGAGATTGATCTGAGAGCTCTACATCATCGAGGGTGGAAGGTTCTAAGGTGACATTTTCGACGCCTTGCGCTTCCGCTTTCCCCCTGGCGATCGCAATCATTTTCGGCGAGATATCAATGGCCAGAATGTGCTTCACATAGGGCGCGTGCAAAATGGCCGTCGATCCCGTCCCGCAGCCGAACTCCAGCAGCTCCATGTCGGGCGTCAGATAGTCGCGAGTAACCTCCAGCTTCTTCTGGTAAGCGGCTTCGTCAGCGATGGGCTGCTTCGAGTAGCCTTCTGAGATTCTGTCCCAGAACTTTGCCGTCCGATTCACCTTCGCACCCCTTCAGACCCGAGGGTGTGACTTCCTGTTACGGCAGCCGGTTTGCCGTGTAGACTTCGATCAGATCGCCCGTCGGGTTCGCGGACTGTCGATCCATGAACGCCGTGAACTCCTCGTTGGGGGTGTCCTGCATCTTGGCCCAGTGCTCGAGATTGTCATAGTTCATGACGTAGTGCATGCGCTGCATCTGATCTATGTTGATGGAGACTCTGATACCTGACTTTTCATGAATGGCCTTGGCTTGCTGAGCCACCTCCACCAACGGGCCAACGCCGCCATCCCTGGGATCCCAGATAAATACCTGGTAAACGCCCCCATCACCATTGGCACCGGGAAGAACGTTCAAGAGATAGTTATCCTCCTGTGCGGAGGCGGGATCGGCTGCACTTCTGGCCTGCCAACTGGTCCACTCCTCGCTGGCCTGCAATTTGGCTACCCACTTGGCCCACTCCTGCCAGGTCTCGAATCCCCCGACCGCGTAGTGCATTCGACCGGTATTTTCCATGGCGATCATCACCGTGGCCCCAAGCTTTTCCTGGATGGCCCTGGCGGCCATGGCCTGCTCCAGCATTTGCGCGCTCTTGCCGGGATAGGCCTTCCAGATGGTCACAGCCAGCGGGGTTGAATGCGCGATAGAACAGGACAGAAGCAGCAGCGCTGCCACAAGAGTGGATTTCATGGTGTTTTCCTCTTCTGGTTTCTATGAGCCGAAACAGCATCGGCAAACCGAGGTACTTCGAACTTCTCCCCAGAGCGAATGTAGCATAGATACATTTATTGCTGACCAAAAGGACGCAGGCTGGTCTAAATGGAAACAGGGCACGCTTTCAAACGGACCAGCGCACGCACGCGATGAGAACTGATGCACGAAAATTTCGGATGATCGCGCCGAATCTTTCAGCACATCCGCCGATATTTTCGCGCTGCCGCTGCGCCGATTTTTCGACCGTTGCCGTCGAGCAGCCTTACCCATTGATTTTGTTGAAGTTTCTTAATTTGCGTCTAACTGGCACGAGTTTCGCAATTCCTTTGGCAACTCGAACCAAGAGAAGCTGCCCGATGAACACAAAAACAGAACAATCAGCAACCTTCAAGCCGATCGCAGCGGCCGTGTGTGCCTTCACGATGC
>CAMYJX010000031.1 GCA_947258825.1 uncultured Pseudomonadales bacterium | reverse complement strand
TATATCTCGACGACGCGGCCGCGGGGAAGCCCCCCGACACCCAGCGCGATATCGAGACCCAGAGAGCCGGTGGAAATGGCGGGCACGTTCACCTGCTCCCGATCGCCGAGACGCATCATGGAGCCCTTGCCGAACTGACGTTCGATCTGTGCCAGCGCTGCGGTGAGCGCGCGCTCTTTGTTCTGGTCTTTGCTTACTTCCTTGTGCACTTCGTTCTTACTCGCATCTTTCTTGAAGTCTCTGCTCACGGTCTGCTCCTGAGTTGCTCCTGAATCTGAGGCCGGATTGCTTTATTCTCTGAATCCGGCCCGCGCTTTTTGCTGAATCTGCCCTGCGGGCAGGTTTTAGCCCACTGAGATGCACTGTATATATAATCAGTACCCGTCGCAACAGGACGCGTCGCTGCGGCGGCACTTTCTTACGTTACAACCAGCTTTTTCAGGCGGGAATCATACCGAGCGCCCCGAGTTGACGCTCCACGGCCAGGAGTGTTTCACTCCCGCGGTCCTACCAGCGCCACTTGATGACCACTGCCGTGCCATTGCCACAGACTTCGCAAAGCGCTCATACCCCCATGATGCAGCAGTATCTGCGCATAAAGGCCGGGCACCCGGACGAGCTGCTGTTCTATCGCGCTCGGGGACAGTCCGCGGGGGAGCCCATTCCAATGTGCGGCGTGCCCTACCACGCGGCCGACGGCTATCTGGCAAAGCTGGTAAAGCTGGGCGTATCCGTCGCGATCTGCGAGCAGGTGGGCGACCCGGCCACCAGCAAAGGGCCGGTGGAACGCCAGGTGCAGAGAATCGTCACGCCCGGCACCCTGACCGAGGAGGCGCTGCAGGACGCATCCCGGGACAGCGTTCTGATGGCCATCAATCCCGCTGGCGACGGCTTCGGCGTCGCCCTGCTGAACCTGGCCAGCGGCGAGCTCGCCGTCGCCGAGGTAGCAGATTCAGCGAGCCTGATGAACGAGCTGGCGCGCCTGACGCCCGGTGAGATTCTGCTGCCCGCCGGCCTGAGCACTCTGGCAGAGACGTTGCCCGCGCAGCTGACCGCCGTGCGCGAGCGGGACACCCTGGTGTTCGACCGGGAGTTCGCCGCGGAGCGCCTGACCCGTCATTTCGGCACCCAGGATCTGCGAGGCTTCGGCATCGATGACACCTCACCCGTCATCGGCGCGGCGGCGGCCGTGATCGAATACGCCCAGATGACTCAGTGCCAGACCCTGGACTACATCGATCGAATGGTCCCGCTGAGCCAGGGCGAGGTCATCATTCTGGATGCCCATTCCCGCAGGAATCTGGAGATCGACCGCCGGGTGGACGGCTCTGAGGACCAGACGCTGTACGCGCTGCTCAACACTGCTCGAACCAGCATGGGCGCGCGTTGCCTGCGACGCTGGCTGAACGCGCCGACCCGGAACCTCGATCTGGTGCTTGCACGACAGCGCGCGGTTACCGCGCTGTTGGAAGAGAGCGATCTGGAAGCGCTGCGCGCGCAGCTGCAGGAGGTGGGAGACCTGGAGCGGATCGTTTCCCGTCTTGCCCTGCTGCGGGCCAGCCCGCGAGATCTGTCCCGGCTGCGCACCGCGCTGAAACAGTTTCCCCACCTTCGGGCAACGCTGGCGCGTTGCACGGCACCCCATCTCCAGACCCTGGCCGCAAGCCTGGGGGATTTCACCGAGCAGGTAGATCTGCTCGACGCCGCGCTGGTGGAAGCACCGCCCGTGACCATTCGCGACGGCGGTGTCATTGCAGCCGGATATCACGCGCAGCTGGACGATCTGCGAAACATGACCGAAAACGCCAGCCAATGGCTGGCCGAGCTGGAACGCCAGGAGCGCGAAAAGACAGGTATCAGCACGCTGAAGGTGGGATATAACCGGGTTCACGGCTACTACATAGAAACCAGCCGCGCCGCGGGCAATGCCGAGGTCCCCCCTGAATATGTCAGACGCCAGACCCTGAAGAATGCTGAGCGCTACATTACTCCGGAGCTCAAACGCTTCGAGGACGAGGCGCTTACCGCCCAGGCCAGGGCGCTCAAGCTGGAGCGGGCGCTGTTCGAAACCCTACAGGAAACGCTGGCCGCGGCGGCTCTCCAGCTGCGGGAAGCCGCTGCAAGCGCCGCGCAGCTGGACGTGCTGGCCTGCTTTGCAGAACGGGCAAAGACCCTGGGCCTGAATCGGCCTGATCTCACTGAAGAGGCCGTTCTGGAGATCGACCAGGGTTGGCATCCTGTGGTTCGCCATTCCAGTCGGGACCCGTTCGTGCCCAACGACCTTCAGCTTGGCGACGGCCGACGCATGCTGATCATCACGGGACCGAACATGGGGGGGAAATCCACCTACATGCGCCAATCGGCGCTGATCGTTCTGCTGGCGTACACCGGCCGCTACGTGCCGGCCCGCGGCGCCCGTATCGGCCCCATCGATCGAATCTTCACCCGAATCGGCGCGTCGGATGATCTGACTGGCGGCCGATCCACGTTCATGGTGGAGATGACCGAAACCGCGAACATACTGCACAACGCGTCGGCAACGAGCCTGGTGCTGCTGGACGAGATCGGTCGAGGCACAAGCACGTACGACGGCTTGGCCCTGGCCTGGGCCACAGCGGGCTTTCTGGCGCGCGAGCGCCGTTCCTACACCCTCTTCGCCACCCACTACTTCGAGTTGACAGGTCTTGAAAAAGAGCTGCCGGATACCGCGAACGTTCATCTGGCGGCTACCGAGCACCAAGGCAGCATAGTGTTCCTGCACAGCGTGAAGCCCGGCCCCGCGAGCCAGAGCTACGGCGTTCAGGTGGCACGTCTGGCCGGCGTGCCGGCGCAGGTACTCGAGGCAGCCAGGCAGAAGCTGCAGGATCTGGAGCTGCAGAGCGTCGAAGACCCGCTGCAACCGGATCTGTTCCGGCTTTCCGCACCATCGAGCCCGCCGCCCCCGGACAGCCCGGCCGAGTCGGACCTGCCCGCTCCGGTGGCAGGGCGCCTAGCTGAGATCAACCCCGATGAGCTTACCCCACGCCAGGCGCTGGAGGCGCTTTATGAGCTGAAGGCTCTACATCCGCTGAAGGCTCTACATCCGCTGAAGGCTCTACATCCGCTGAAGGCTCCAGCGAACGAGGATTCGGAGCCCGAGGATCGATAGCCTGACAGCGGGGGAATGAAACGCATCCCGGCCGCAGGGTGTCGGTCAGAACGTCTCGACAGCAGCACGAATATCATTAGAATACCCGGCTTCCGCTGGATACGGGTTGCAAAACATGACTTTCGTTGTTGGAGAGAACTGCATCAAGTGCAAACACACGGACTGCGTGGAAGTCTGCCCTGTAGACTGTTTCTACGCAGGGCCAAACATGCTGGCTATCCATCCGGATGAGTGCATCGATTGCGCTCTGTGCGAGCCGGAGTGTCCGGTGGATGCGATATTCTCAGAAGATGAACTGCCCGAAGATCAGCAGGATTTCCTGGAGCTCAATCGCGAGCTGGCAGAGACCTGGGAAAACATCACCGAGAAGCAGGACCCGCTGCCGGATGCCGAAGAATGGGACGGCAAGTCGGGCAAACGGGAGCTGCTGGAGCGCTGAGCAGGCGCCCAGCCATCCTCTCCCGCCTATCAGCCGAAGATCTGCGCCACATCCAGACCATGAGCGTCGAGGGATCGGCGCAGCCGCTTGAGGCCTTCCACCTGTAGCTGTCTGACCCTTTCCCGGGTGAGCCCCACTTCGGCACCCACTTCTTCCAGCGTTCCAGGGGCGTAGCCACGCAGCCCGAATCGGCGCGCCAGCACTTCCTGATGCCGGTCCGACAACTCCGAAAGCAGCGAGTCCAGGTGGCTCAGTATTTCGCTGTGCTGCACCTCGGTCGCGGGGTCCGGCGAGCCTTCATCAGGCACCATCTCCAGCATGTTCCGATCCTGGGGATTGCGTACCGCGTCGATCGAGTCCACCCGTTCGTTGAGCCCGAGCATTCGCCGCACGTCTTCCACAGGCCTGTCGATGAGCGCAGCAATTTCGTCCGGCGAGGGGTCGTGATCAAGCTTCTGGGACAGCTCCCGGGCAGCCCGCAGATACAGGTTCATCTCCTTGAGAACGTGTATCGGCAGGCGGATGGTGCGGGTCTGGTTCATGATGCCACGCTCGATGGTCTGGCGGATCCACCAGGTCGCATAAGTCGAAAAGCGGAATCCTCTCTCGGGATCGAACTTCTCAACAGCGTGTATCAGCCCCAGGTTTCCTTCCTCAATGAGATCCAGCAGCGCCAGCCCCCGGTTCAGATAGCGTCTGGAGATTTTGACCACCAGGCGCAGATTGCTTTCTATCATCCGCTTGCGACCGGCAGCATCTCCCGCCTGGGCCAGCCGGGCGAAGTGACGCTCCTCGTCCGCGCTCAGCAGCGGGGCATAGCCGATTTCCTTGAGATAGAGCTGCGTGGCGTCAGGCGCTTCACTCCCCCGCTCCACCTCGCTCTCCAGATCGGTGGCAGCCTTCCAGGCTGCATCAGCGGATTCAGACCGATCTGCGGAACCGTTTTTGCGTGTCTTGGTTTTTTCTGTGAGTTCTTCGACCGACATAGAACGTCCCTTCTCCAGCCCGAGGATCAAGCGCGTAGCTCATTCAGCTGCGAATCACCGACGCCGGATCAACGGGTTCGCCATCCTTGCGAATCTCGAAGTGCAGCGTTCCGGCGGTGCGCCCTGTATTCTCTGTATCGGCAATAGCGGCGCCAGCTTTAATCCGCTGACCTTCTTTGACGCGTAACCCGCCGTTCAGGCTGTAGGCGCTGAGAAAGACGTCGCTGTGCTTGACGATCACCAGGTGACGATAGCCACCGAGCCCCTTGCCGGCATAAACCACATCACCCGCACCGGCCGACAGCACGGTAACGCCAGGCGCCAGACGATAGTCGATCCCTTTATTTCCCCGACCGAAGGATCTTCCAACCGGCGCCTTGGTCGGCCATTGCCAGTTGATTGCCAGAACGGGTGCGGACGGCGCGGAGGGTCGGGACCGCGGCTGTTTGGTGCCCTGCGTGGTTCGCTCCCTGGAACCCGACGCGGCGCCGGGTGTTGCAGAGACGCTCAGCCGCAGGCGCTGCCCTGGATAGATGGTATAGGGCGGCCGAACGCCATTGGCCAGGGCCAGACGACGGTGGTCCATGTTGTAGCGCCAGGCAATGGAGTAGAGGGTGTCACCCCGCTGAACGAGGTAGAGCTCTGGTTTCTGGCCGAACACCGGCGATCGGTCCGACACCGGAGGACGGCCGTGCTGCACGCAGGCGGCCAGAAAGGTCGACACCAGGACAGCGCAGACGACGGCCGCCAGCACAAGCCCCAGACGACCCAGGCGCCCGCCGGCTATTCCAGCCTGGAAAGCAGCCACAGCGCAACTGTCCCGCTGGCGATTGCAAGCACAACGCCGACCAGCAGCGCCGGCTGTCCTGCGGCCGCCTCGAACCCCTGGGGAGAGAAAAGCTCGCCCTCGTGGCGCCAGGGCCACAGGCGAACCAGCGAACCCGCCATGAAACCGGTGAGCAGCGCGAGAACCGGCTCGCGGTAGGCATGCATGAGCCAGGACAGCAGTCGGGAGAACAGCAGCAGGCCGACGACGCATCCGCCGCCCAGCAGGAGCAGAACGACCATGTGACCCTGACTGAGCGCTTCCAGCACGCCCTCGTAAAGGCCAAGGGCCAGCAGCAGAAAACTGCCCGATACAGCCGGTAGCAACCAGGCGGAAACCGCAGCCATGCCACCAAAGAAATAGGCCCACGGTGCGGGTTCCGCGTCGCCGGGACCGACGGCAAGCAGCATCAACCCTGCAAGCACGCCAAGACTTCCGGCGCTGACAAGGTTGCGCCAGGGCAGTCGCCTGCCGATATGGACCGCAGATGCCGCGATCAGACCGAAGAAAAAGCCCCAGACCACCGTAGGTACCGTCAGCAGGAGGTGGTGAAACAAGCGGGCAAACAGCAGCACGCTGGCCACCATGCCCAGCCCCAACACGAACAGAAAGCTCAGATTGTTGTGCTGCCAGAAGCCGATCGGCCCGTCGCTTTTCAGCAACGCCAGCGAGCGAAAGCGAAAACCAGCCAGCGAGCGCACAAGCTCGGTATAGATGCCTGTCACGAAAGCGATGGTGCCACCGGAAACGCCTGGCACCAGCTCCGCTACCCCCATGGCCATGCCGCGAACGAAAAGGCCGAGCCAGGCCACAACGCCGGCACGCGGCGATTCATCCTCGCTCCGGCTCACCGGTTGCTGGCTCACCGCATCACCTCAGCGCGTACCCTTGACCAGGGGCACGAAACGCACGTACTCCAGAGTATCTACCTTCACGCCGCTGGCGGTTCGATCATAAACCTTCAACTCCTGCACTTCGCCGCCACCTACCGGAACCACCATGCGGCCACCCACCGCCAGCTGATCAAGCAGCGCTTCCGGAACTTCGAGGGGAGCCGCCGTTACCAGAATGCCGTCGAAAGGCCCTTCCTCGATCCAACCCTGGTACCCATCGCCGTGACGAAATCGCACGTTGCGGAAACGCAGGGCCCGCAGCCGCTCTTCGGCGCGCTCGATCAGAACAGCCAGGCGCTCCACCGAGAAGATACGCTTCACATCATCCTGGAGGCTGGCCAGAACGGCGGTCTGATAGCCTGAGCCCGTTCCTACCTCCAGCAGCCGAGCTCGCGGCGCGTTCAGCAGCGTCTGAGTCATGAGCGCGACGACGAACGGCTGGGAGATGGTCTGGCCGTGCCCGATGGGCAGCGAGTTGTCCTCGTAGGCTCTGTGGGCCAGCGCCTCATCGATGAAAATGTGCCGAGGAACACGGCCCATGGCATCGAGCACGGCAGCACTGGTGATGCCGCGCTCCCGAAGGCGACGTACCAGACGGTCTCTGGTGCGCTGCGAGGTCATACCAATGCCGTCGAGATCGAACTGCCTCACGATGACGCTGCCTCCGGCTGCACCAGGTCAAAGACTTCCCGAAGCATAGCTGTCGCATAGCCCCCCGACGGCAACCAGAAGCCGACTTTCAATCCGCCCTCGTGGGAACACCACCGCGCTTCCTTCGGACGCAGAAGCAGACTGCGCCGACCCTGGGTCGGCCCCGCATGCTCCAACAGCGTCAGCAGATCCCCGTGCGCAGCCAGGGCCGCGGATTCAATCTCCGCGGCGGTGCCAACCGCGGCTGATCGCCCGCGACCCCAGAGGGGACCGGTAGGCGTCGCGGTCTCGGCGCCGTCTTCGAGCACCTCGCCGTCCACCGGACGACTCCAGTTCCCCGCTTTGACTCTGACGCCGAGCACCTCGTTGAACAGATAGCTGCGCAGCACGGAAAGATAGAGGCCCTGCTTGAATCGGGACAGGCGGGCCCGCCGCCGATCCGGCAGCCAGGCCAGCGCGGCATGCAGATTATCCCCCCCGAACCGCTGGGGACCAAAGTAGTTGGGCACGCCATGAGTAACGACACGATGCAGCCGACGTTCCCATTCGCCATCTCCCAGGTCACGAAGGCAGATGTCGAAGTGATTGCCCGCAAGCTGACCCTTGCGAAGCTTTCGCGTGTGCCTGGTTGCGCTCAAAAGCCGGGCGCCTTCAATGCCCGGTAATGCCGTCTCATCCTTTGCCGTGCAGACGCTGAACCACTGTTCCGCGATAGAACGCCTGTCTTTCATGCCCGCGTAGCCGACGGCGACGGGCGCGACATCGAAACCCCTGGCAATCTCGCCCGCCAGGAAAGGCGTGGTTACGTTCGTTTTCTCTACCCGCAGATACAGGTGCTCGCCACTGCCGCAGGGTTCGAATCCCAGGGCCTCTCGAACCCGAAAGTCCTCTGCAGTCCGTTTGAACACCGCTGGCACTGGAGCGGTCGGGCAGACCCGTGGCCAGGGGAATGTCATCCGTCGTCGGGAACCAGGTAGAAAGTCTCGTCTTTCTTGATCATGCCCAGCTCGCTGCGAGCACGGGATTCAACGGCGTCCAGACCGTCCTTGAGCGCCAGCACTTCGGCGGTCAGCAGCCGATTCCTCTGCTCGAGCACCTCGGCACGCTGGCGCTGCTGATCGACCTCGCGTTGCAGATCCCATGCGGCCAGATACCCCACGTCGCTGAACCAGGCCTTGTGCTGCAGGGCGGCAAACAGCACCACCAGCAGCGCCATCAGCAGCCGCACTGGACGACGTCCCTAAAGTCCGGCTCAACCATGCAGCAATTCCTGGCGACCTCGATAAACGGCCGCATTCCCGAGTGTCTCCTCGATCCGCAGCAGGCGATTGTATTTGGCAACGCGATCGGAACGACACAGCGACCCCGTTTTGATCTGCCCGGCGCCGGTAGCGACGGCAAGATCAGCGATAGTGGTGTCTTCCGTCTCGCCAGAGCGATGGGAGATGACGGCCTTATAGCCGGCAGTGTGCGCCATGCGAATGGCATCCAGCGTTTCGGTCAGGGTGCCAATCTGATTGAACTTGATGAGGATGGCATTGGCCACACCCCGGCTGATCCCTTCCGACAGAATCTGCGTATTGGTAACGAAAAGATCGTCCCCGACGAGTTGCACCCGTTCACCGATGCGCGCGGTGAGCGTTTGCCAGCCATCCCAGTCAGCCTCATCCATTCCGTCCTCGATGGAAACGATGGGATAGTCTTCGCACAGTGCCGCCAGGTAGTCCACGAATCCCGGGCTGTCATAGCTCTTTCCCTCACCGGAAAGCTGGTAACGGCCCTCCCGGTAAAACTCAGAAGCGGCGCAGTCCAGCGCCAGAGTGACATCTTCACCCAGCGTATATCCGGCGGCGGCTACAGCCTGAGCAATGACCTCGAGCGCTTCCGCATTCGAGTTCAGGTTGGGGGCGAAGCCGCCTTCGTCTCCCACCGAGGTGGCAAGGCCGCGGGCCTGCAGCACCTTCCGCAACTCGTGAAACACCTCTACGCCGCACCGCAGCCCCTCGTGGAAGGAGGACTGGGAAACCGGCTGTATCATGAACTCCTGAATATCCACGTTGTTGTCCGCGTGCTCGCCGCCGTTGAGGATATTCATCATAGGTACCGGCATGAACATCTTCACACCACCCATCAGGGCATTGATGTGCTGGAACAAGGGTACCGACGCATCCTGGGCAGCAACCTTGGCGGCCGCCAGGGAAACGGCCAGAATCGCGTTGGCACCCAGACGCCCCTTGTTCTCCGTGCCGTCCAGCTCACACAGACGTTCGTCCAGAGACTGCTGGTCTGCAGGGTCCATCCCGGTCACCAGCCCGGCGATCTCGCCGTTAACGGCGCCAACGGCCGTAGCGACGCCCTTGCCGAGGTAGCGCGAAGCATCGCCGTCCCGGAGCTCCAGCGCTTCACGGGATCCGGTGGAGGCGCCGGACGGCGCGCAGGCCGAACCGAGGTTTCCGGTGTCCGTTACCACATCGGCTTCGACGGTGGGATTGCCCCGGGAATCGAGGATTTCCCGGGCTCGAACGCTGACAATTTTGCTCATGGTACTGCTACTCCGAATCGAAACTGTCTTCCAGAAAGGGTCGGGATTTGGCTATTGCATCCAGCGCCTGCAGCTGCTCCAGCAGCGGTTGGACCAGATGCAGCGGCCACGAATTCGGGCCGTCGGAGAGCGCCTGGGCCGGATTCGGATGCGTCTCCATGAAGAGGCCGGCTATTCCCGCCGCGACCGCCGCGCGGGCCAGCACCGGAACCATCTCCCGCTGGCCGCCGGACGCGCTGCCCAGGCCGCCGGGCATCTGCACAGAGTGCGTAGCATCGAAAACTACGGGGCAGCCCGTGTCCCGCATCAGCGCCAGGCCGCGCATATCGGAAACCAGATTGTTGTAACCAAAGCTGGCGCCGCGTTCGCACACCATGATCTGCTGGTTGCCGGTGGAACGTGCCTTGTTGACCACGTTGACCATGTCCAGAGGGGCAAGGAACTGACCCTTCTTGATGTTCACCGGTCGATTCTGGCTGCAGACATTCACGATGAAGTTGGTCTGCCTGCAGAGAAACGCCGGCGTCTGCAGAATGTCCACGACGTCGGCTACTTCCTGCATGTTGGTGTCTTCATGCACGTCCGTCAGCACAGGGACACCGATCTGCCGTTTCACCTCGCTGAGAATGCGCAGGCCGGCTTCCGCCCCCGGGCCCCGGAAACTCTCGTGAGAAGATCGATTCGCCTTGTCGAAGGAAGCCTTGAATATGAACGGCACGCCGAGGCCACGCGTGATTTCACGCAGCTGGCCCGCAACGTCCAGGATCAGGGCTTCTTCCTCGATGACGCACGGGCCCGCGATCAGGAACAGCGGCTTGTCGAGGCCGACTTCGAAATCACAAATCTTCATGGGGGAACTCGGGAAACCTCTGTGACCTAACTGGACGTTCCGTCTTTGAGCAGCGCAGGGCGCTCGGCCCGCTGCAACGCCGCCTCGATGAAACCAGTAAACAACGGATGACCGTCACGGGGCGAGGATGTGAACTCCGGGTGGAATTGACAGGCGACGAACCAGGGGTGATCGGCGAGCTCGAGCATCTCGACCAGCTCTCCATCTGTCGATCGGCCGGATATCACCAGCCCGCTGGCCTCGAGTTGAGACACATAGCCGTCGTTCACCTCATAGCGGTGGCGATGCCGCTCGCGAATCTCACGCTGAGCGTAAAGCCGCCGCGCGAGCGTTCCGTCCTTCAGCACGCACACCTGCTCACCCAGCCGCATGGTGCCACCCAGGTCGTCGTGATCGGTGCGGTGCTCGAGCTTGCCCTCCCCGTCTGTCCACTCGGTTATGAGGCCGATGACCGGATGCGGCGTGCGCGGCTCGATCTCCGTAGAGTGCGCGCCAGCCAATCCGGCCACGTTGCGCGCGTATTCGATAACCGCGGCGTGCAGCCCGTAGCAGATGCCCAGATAGGGAACCTGATGTTCTCTTGCGTATCGTACGGCTTGAATCTTGCCTTCGAAGCCGCGACGGCCGAAGCCGCCGGGAACCAGGATGGCACTGACGTCATCCAGGGCGTCGGTGCCCTCGCGCTCCAGGTCTTCGGCATCCAGGTACTTGATTTCGACCCGCGTACGGGTCTGGATTCCGGCATGCACGATGGCCTCGATGAGCGATTTGTAGGCATCCAGCAGATCCAGATACTTGCCAACGATGGCAATCCGGACCTTGCGGTCGGGATGCAGCTGGGCGTCGACGATACGGCGCCATTCTTCCAGGTCCGCGGGAGGACAATCCAGGTTGAGACGCTCTACGACAAAGGCGTCGAGACCCTGCTGGTGCAGCTTCTCGGGCACCTGATAGACCGTTTCGGAGTCCTCGGCGGATACTACCGCCCTTTCTTCTACATTGGTAAACAACGCAATCTTGCTGCGGGCAGACCGGGGCAGCTGCCGATCGGATCGACAGACCAGCACATCCGGCTGCAAACCGATGGAACGCAGCTCTTTGACCGAGTGCTGGGTCGGCTTGGTTTTGATTTCTCCCGCCGCGCCGATGTATGGCACGTAGGTCAGATGGATGATCATGGCGCGCTGCGCCCCGACTTCCAGCCGCAGCTGCCTGATCGCCTCCAGAAAGGGCTGGGATTCGATATCACCAACGGTTCCGCCGGTTTCGACGAGCAGCACATCGAAGCCTTCAGCCGCACCTTTGATGCGACGGGTAATCTCGTCGGTCACGTGAGGAATGACCTGCACCGTCGCCCCGAGATAGTCGCCCCGCCTTTCCCGGCGCAGCACCTCCGCGTACACGCTGCCGGTCGTGAAGTTGTTCCTCTTGGACATTCGCGCGCGCGTGAAACGTTCGTAGTTCCCCAGATCCAGATCCGTTTCCGCGCCGTCGGTTGTCACGTAGACTTCGCCGTGCTGGAACGGGCTCATGGTGCCGGGATCGACGTTGATGTAGGGATCCATCTTCAGCACGTTGACCTTCAGCTGCCGCGCTTCGAGAACGGCCGCCAGCGAGGAAGTGAGGATCCCTTTACCAAGGGAAGAGACCACACCACCAGTAACAAAAATGTATCGGGTCATCTATGCCATCTGCAGAGATAGGCACGCGGAAACGCGCACGCAGGATGGGAGAACACGATAGCAAAAGCCCTGGCCGACCTCAACGAAAAGGTCCGCGGGGCGTCCAGCGAACGCTAAAGCCTGGACCTTCGATGCCGGGCAGCCGATCCCGCTCGGCAACGCCCGGCACGGCGGCCAGACCCTGCTCATCGAACACCAGCGGCAGGGTGCCTCGCAGCCAGGGCAACAGTTTCGCCTGCTGCAGCAGCTGCTTCAGGGATCGGTGATGGCCGTTGTGCATCAGCGTCTCGCCGCCCTCGCGGAAGCGTACCGAGAGCCTGCCAACCAGCTGCAGGCCATCGTCCTCAACGTCAATCTGCAGCTCGCCATGGGGAAGGCACAAGCGGCCCGGGGCCTCTATGGCGTAAACCGGATCTAGCCGCGGAGCCACCGGAACCTGATGAATCCCATCGCCGTAACGTTGCAGGCTGCCATGGCTCAGGGCGAGCATCGGCCGCCGGTCCGCCGCGCATGACAATTGGCTGAGAAAGTTCTGCAGCGACCGTCGCGAGGGGACCCGCTCACCCCGATGCTGAAGCCACAAACGCAGCAGAATCAGCTGATCCGCCTCGTCATGCCCTGCCAGCTTCTCCAGTGGCAGTACCGAGCTCGTTGGATCCAGACCGCTGGACCGCAGCAGCAGCCTGTCCGCCCGTTCACGCTCCGCAGCAGCTTGAATCAGCGCGTCGTCCACCCGCCGCCAACGCCCCCGTACCTCCGGTAGCCACCGATGACGCAGAAAATTACGATCCAGGGATTCATCCGCGTTGCCCGGATCTTCCACCCAGGTCAGCGAAGCCTGTCGCGCGTAACCTTCCAGCGCTGCTCTGGGCAGACCCAGCAAGGGACGCAGCAGCCGGCCCAAGCCCAGCGGCCGCTGTTCCGGCATGCCGTAGAGGCCGCGACCCTGCAGCAGCCGCAGCAGTATGGTTTCCGCCTGGTCGCCACGATGATGGGCAAGCAACAGGCGGTTTTCCGGATCGCTCAAACAGTCCAGGAATGCGCCGTAACGGGCATGACGCGCTGCCGCCTCCAGGCTGCCGGCACCATCCACCCGTACCCGGCGGACTTCCAGAGCAACACCCAGTTCCGCGCAGAACCGCTTGCAGTGAGCCTCCCACCGGTCTGCATCTACATTCAGCCCATGATTGACGTGCAGCGCGCGCAGCGCCTCAATGCTGCCCAGGCTCGCAGCCGCGTGAAGCAGGACGCTGGAGTCCAGGCCGCCGCTGAAGCCGATGAAAACAGCCCCGCTGCTGGAACGAACCGCTTCGGCCACCGCGCCGATGACGCTGTTCACATCAGGCGGTCGCGAGGCGGCCGTTACCGCTGGAACGACCGGCGGGCCCCCCCGACGAGGCGGTGCTGCCAGCCACGTAGGTCAGCGTGACCTGCTCATCGCCAAACTCGGAGCGTAGCCGACGCAGCAGATCGTCGCTGGGTTTCACCTGCCATTCCGGACCCAGGGTGATACGACCGCGAGCACAGTTGCCGCCCTCGCCAGTCTGATACAGCACGGCCACCGGGCAGCCGGAGAGTCCGCCACCAGGCCGATGGGGTTCGAGGCACGCTTTCAACCGCCCGGAAAGGTCGTCCGGGACACGCTGCTGGCAGAGATCGAGGACCACGCCTCTGGAGTAGCGCGCGCGGGCCTCCTCCATGGTCAACACGTTCTCTGCACGCAGCTTCAGCGTTCCGGTGAAATCGTCCGACTGAACCACACCTTCAAGCACGAGGATGGCGTCTTTGACTATCTTGCTGCGGTGGGTTTCGAATACTTCGGCGAACAACGACGCCTCGATCCGGCCGCTGCGATCATCGAGCACGAGGAAACAGATATCTCCCCCCCGGCGACCGCGCATGGTTCGGCTGGAAACCACCAGCCCCGCAAGCAGCTGGTTGCCTTTGTCGGCTCGCAGGCTGGCAATGTCGCTGGAACAGATCTGATTGAGCTCGCCAAGATAGTCTTCGATGGGATGGCCCGTCAGGTAAAGGCCTAGCGTTTCCTTCTCGCCGTCCAGGCGTTCTCGCTTGCTCATGGAGGGCGCCTGCAGCTGGCGCGCCGCCCGGGCCATGGGCTGCGCGACGTCACCGAACATGTCCACCATCCCGAGCGCGTCGTTGCGGGCCGCCTGCTCGGCCCCCTGCAGCGCTTCAGGCAGCTCCAGCAGAAGACGGGCCCGCACTTGATCGAGGTTATCGCCTTCCTGCCCGAACTCGTCCATCGCCCCGGAGCGGATCAGCGCCTCCAGGACCCGGCGATTGGCCTTGCGGGCGTCGACGCGACGACACAAATCGGACAGATCAAGAAAAGGCCCCTGGGCTTCCCGAGACTGCACGAAAGCGGCCACGGGCCCCTCGCCGACGCCGCGCACCGCGCCCAGCCCGTAGATGACCTTGCCCTGGCGGCCGGAGAAGCGGAAAGCCGAGTGATTGACGCTGGGCGACTGCAGATCCAGTCCCATGCGCCGTACTTCGTCTACCAGCGTGACCACCTTGTCGATGTTCTGCATATCCGCGGAGAGGGTCGCCGCCATGAACTCCGCAGGATAGTGGGCCTTCAACCAGGCCGTCTGAAAAGAAATCAGCGCGTAAGTGGCGCTATGGGATTTGTTGAACGCGTAGCCGGAAAACTTCTCCATCTGGTCGAAGATATGCCCGGCGAGATTCTGATCCACCCGGCGGGCTCCCGTACCGTCAAGGAACTGCTGGCGTACCTTGGCCATCTCTTCCGGCTTCTTCTTGCCCATGGCACGACGTAGCAGGTCGGCCTGACCGAGGGTAAAGCCAGCCAGCACCTGAGCCGTCTGCATGACCTGTTCCTGATAGAGCATGACCCCGTAGGTGGTATCCAGAACCGGGGCCATGTCCGGGTGATCGTAAACCACCGCTTCCCGACGATGTTTACGGTTGATGTAGTCATCGACGGCCCCGGACTGCAGAGGACCGGGACGAAACAGCGCGACCAGGGCGATGATGTCGTCGAAGCGGTCGGGCAGCAATCGGACGATCAGATCCTTCATGCCCCTGGATTCCAGCTGAAAAACCCCGGTCGTTTCCGCATGCCGCATCAGCTCGAACGTGGCCGGATCGTCCAGCGGCAGATGGTCGATCTGCACGGGCGGCTGGTCGGGTTCGAGGCCGGCGTTGATGGCCTCGACCGCCCAGTCGATGATGGTCAGGGTTTTCAGGCCCAGAAAGTCGAACTTGACCAGACCGGCGCTTTCCACGTCGTCTTTGTCGAACTGTGAGACCAGGCCACCGGAAAGCTCGTCCACGTACAGGGGAACAAAATCGGTCAGCGCCGATGGGGCGATCACGACGCCACCGGCGTGCCGGCCCACGCCACGCACGATCCCCTCGAGCTTGTAGGCCATGTCCATGATCTCGCCGACCTCCTCGCTCCCGGCGATGAAGCTTTCCAGCTCTTTGGTCTGCTCCACGGCCTTGGTGAGCGTCATGCCCACTTCGAACGGAATCAGCTTGGACAGCTTGTCAGCCAGGCCGTAGGGCTTACCCTGGACTCTAGCCACGTCGCGCACGACGGCCTTTGCCGCCATGGTGCCAAAGGTGATGATCTGGCTCACCGCTTCCTGGCCGTAGCGGTCCGATACATGGGCAATCACCCTGTCGCGACCTTCCATACAGAAATCGATGTCGAAGTCCGGCATGGATACCCGTTCCGGGTTCAGGAAGCGCTCGAACAGCAGGTAGTAGCGCAGCGGATCCATGTCGGTAATGCCCAGGGCGTAGGCAACCAGCGAGCCGCTGCCGGAACCCCGACCGGGACCAACCGGTATGCCTTCTGCTTTCGCCCAGCCAATGAACTCCATGACGATCAGAAAATAGCCGGGGAAGCCCATCTGGTTGATGATCCCCAGCTCGAATTCCAGCCGCTCCCAGTAATCGGATTCGGGGCGCTCCAGCTCGCCGAGCCCCTGCAATCGAACCAGACGCTCGGTGAGCCCCTTTCTCGCACTGGCGTCCAGGTAGGACTCCAGCGTGGACCCTTCCGGCACTGGGTAGTTGGGTAGGTAGTACTGGCCAAGGGCCACTTCGACGCTGCAGCGTCGCGCAATTTCCACGCTGTTGGTGAGCGCCTCCGGAATGTCGGCAAACAGCTCGGCCATCTCTTCGGCACTGCGCAGGTACTGCTCCGAACTGTAACGACGCTCGCGCCGGGGGTCGTCCAGGGTGCGTCCCTCGTAGATACAGACCCGCGTTTCGTGCGCCTCGTAGTCGTCCCGATGGAGAAAGCATACGTCGTTGGTCGCCACCACCGGCAGCTTCGTTGCCCCAGCCAGCGCAACGGTACGGGCAACGCAGACTTCTTCCTGCGGGCGACCGGTTCGGGAGAGCTCGAGGAAATAGCGGGTGGGAAAGGCAGCGGCCCACTCCGAAGCCAGCCGACGGGCCAGTTCCGCGTCGTCTCTAAGCAGCGCCTGCCCGACATCACCCTCCCGACCGCCGGACAGCGCCAGCAATCCTTCCGTGTGCTCGAACAGCAAAGCGCGGGGCACACAGCCGCGTTCCTCGGCATCCACATAGGCTCTGGAAACCACAGCGATGAGGTTTCGAAAACCCGCCTGGTTCATTGCCAGCACGCCCAGTCGGGATACCTCAGACGACTCGCCGAGCACCTGGAGATCGGCACCGACCAGCGGCTTGACGCCCGCTCTGAGACAGGCCTGATAGAACTTCACCAGGGCAAAGAGGTTGCTCCTGTCCGTGAGCGCGATAGCCGGCATCCCAAGCGCCGCCGCGCGCTCCGCCAGCCCTTTCACTTTGATGATGCCGTCCGCCAGCGAAAACTCGCTGTGCAGCCGCAGGTGGATAAAGCCTGGGGTCACCCCACCGTCTCCGAACTGGCTTGCGACTGAAAATTTGCGCCCACGCGCTTCTCCCGCTGGTCGGGTTGAGCTCCCTGCTTCGACAGCACTCGACGCACCGGTGCGAAGCTGCGTCGGTGCACCGGCGAAGCGCCCTGCTCGTCCAGGGCCAGCAGATGCGCCCGAGTCGGATAGCCTTTGTGCTGATCCAGCCCGTACCCCGGGAAGCGACCCGCCAGGGCAACCATTTCCTCGTCACGGGCCACTTTCGCAATGATCGCGGCGGCGCTTATCGCCTGGACGCGGTATTGCCGTCCACCAGCACCAGCTCGGGACCAACCGCGAGCGCGGCGACCGCCCGCTGCATGGCAAGATGACTCGCTCTGAGAATGTTCAGCGTGTCTATTTCCTGGACATCGGCCCGACCCAGCGCCCACGACCAGGCGCGCTCCCGGATCAGGGCAGCGAGTTCGGTACGGCGACGCGCGGATAGGCGCTTCGAGTCACGAAGGCCAGCAATGGGCCGCTGCGGGTCCAGAATGACCGCAGCAGCCATAACCGGGCCAGCGAGCGGCCCGCGGCCCACCTCATCGACACCTGCAACGTTGCGGCGTACCTGATCCCACCAAGATTTTTCGTCCAGCAGACTCATCAGGCTCGGTTTTCAGCCTCCAGACATCGTGATACCGCCTCGGCGGCCCGGGTATTCGCGTCTCGACGCAGGATGTCTCCCAGACGCCGAAACTCCGACAAGTATTCTGGGTCGACACCCGACTTGTCCAGCTCTGCCAGCAGCGCGCCGGCGAGCAGCGTCGGCGTAGCCTCTTTCTGCAGCAGCTCGGGTACCAGGGGCCGTCCGGCCAGTATGTTCGGCAGCGCAACGAACCGCGTTCTCAGGAGCATTCGCACCAGCCGATAGGTGAGGGGGCCGAGGCGGTAGCTGACAACCATGGGGCGACCGAGCAGCATGGCTTCGAGGGTGCTCGTGCCCGATTTGACCAGGGCCGCAGTGCAGGCGGTCAGCGCAACCCTGGCGTCTCCCTGATAAGTCGTGAGGGTCAACTGCGGGCGCGTCTGACGGGCAACAGCAATCCAATCGGCTATCTGCGGACGCACGCAGGGAACGATGAAGCTGGCATCGGGAAGCTCACGCTGCACGAGCTGCGCCGCATCGAGGAATCTGTCTCCAAGCATCCGGATCTCGCTCATGCGGCTGCCCGGAAGCACAGCGATCACCGGCCCTTTCGGGTCGATGTCCAGCTCGCGGCAGGCAGCCAGGCGCGCCTGCTCGCCGCCGTCCGCTTCCGCAATGGCGTCCGCCAGCGGATGGCCAACAAATACCGCGTTCACCCGCGTGTGTTTATACAGCTCCGGCTCGAATGGAAACAGCGTCAGCAGCATATCTGCGGCGCGCGCGACGCGCCTCACTCGGCCTCGCCGCCACGCATACACGGACGGGCTCACATAGTGGACGGTGGGTATGCCGTGCCTCTTGAGGCGGCGCTCGAGCAACAGGTTGAAGACGTTGAAGTCGATACCGACGAAGAGGTCCGGACGGGTTTCCCCATAGGTGCGCAGCAACAGCCTTATGATGCTCAGGAGATCTGGGAGCCGTTTGATCGGATCAATGAAACCGTTGACCGCAAGGCGGTCCATGGACACGAGTTGCTCAAGGCCTTCCGCCACCATGGCGGGCCCCCCAACGCCTAAGAACCGTGCGTTCGGGTAACGCTGCTTCAACGCGCTCATGAGACCCTGTCCGAGCATGTCTCCGGACGCCTCGCCGGCGACAATTCCGATGACGGGGCGCCGCTCGGCAGCGCCCGCACCATCCTCAGACACCCTCACCGTCGCTGGACCGGCTGCGCGGCCGCACGATGCCCCATCGAGAGTTCTTTACGAACTGCAGAAACTGCTCCACTTCCGGCGTTGTGCCCGCCGCTTCAGCAAGCTGCTCGCAGGCTTGGCTAACCGTCAGGCCACTTCTGCAGACCACCCTGTAGGCGTCCTGTATGTCCTGGATCAGGGCTTTGGAAAACCCCTGTCGTCGCAGCCCTTCCAGATTCACGCCGAGGGCCGATGCGGGGTTGCCGGAAACGGTAACGAAGTCGGGCACATCCTTGATCACCAGGCTCATGGCGGAGACGTGCGCATGGGAGCCGACCCTGCGGTACTGGGCGATGCCCGCATAGCCGCCGAGATTCGCGTGGTCACCGATGTGCACGTGACCGGAAGCCGCCGAGTAATTCGCCATGATGATGTGATCGCCAAGGACGCAGTCATGAGCAACGTGCACGTAGGGCATGAACAGACAGCCGCTACCGATGACCGTCTTGCCCTGATCCTTGAGCGTGCCTCGATGAACGTTCGATCCCTCACGGAAGACGTTATCGTCACCGACCTCGAGGGTCGTGGGTTCGCCCTTGTAGCTCTTGTCGGATGTGTCTTCTCCGATGCAGGAGAACTGGTACACCTTATTGCGACGCCCCAGCCGGGTCGGGCCTTTCATGACAACGTGGGAAGCGATCCAGCATTCATCACCAATTTCCACGTCCGGACCTATGATCGTCCAGGGACCGACCGCCACGTTGCTGCCAAGCCGGGCTGACGGATCGATGATTGCCCGGGGGTCGATCAAGCTCAGAGTTCTCGCTCCATGCAGGTGATCTCGGCCGAACACGCCAGATTGCCTTCGACATACGCCTGGCAGTCGAACTTCATGACCCCGCGCTTATCAGCAAGAATCCGGCTCTCCATCATCAGTTGATCACCCGGCACAACGGGGCGACGAAATCGTGCCTTGTCCGTTCCCGCGAGATAGTAGGTATACCCGTCGGCGGGACGGCGGTTCTTCGCATCGAAAGCCAGCACGCCCGACAGCTGCGCCATCGCTTCAATGATCAGCACGCCGGGCATGATGGGATGCCCGGGAAAGTGGCCATTGAAAAACGGTTCGTTGATGGTGACGTTCTTGTATCCGCGAATCCGCTCGCCTTCCGAGACTTCCAGAACACGATCAACCAGTAGAAACGGATAGCGATGCGGCAGGTAGTCGAACAGATCGGTAATTGTCTTCATGGCAGTCGGGCCTTTTGGTCAGGCTTGTTGTATGGCAGAGCTCATTCGCTCAGTCACTCGAAGAGGCTGAGACCATCGACGTCGAATCAGGGCTCTTCCTAGAAGCCCTCCCCTTCGGCGCCCTCCTCCAGTTGCTTCTCCAGGGCTTTTACCCGCCGGCTGAGCTCGTCCAGCTTCTGGAAGCGCAACGCATTCTTCTTCCAGCTGTGGCTGTCATTATGTATCACCCCGCCGGAATATACGCCAGGCTCGTCGATGGAAGATGAAACGTGCGTCATTCCGCTGACCACCACGTGGTCGCAAATCTCGATGGGCCCGTCTCCGCCTATTCCGACCCCACCCGCAAGGACGCAGTGACGCCCGAGGCGTGTGCTGCCGACGATGCCGACGCAGCCGCAGACGACGCTGTGGGCGCCGATATGGCAGTTGTGACCGATCTGCACCTGATTGTCGATCTTGACCCCGTCCTCGATCACGGTATCCCCAATGGCGCCTCGGTCAATGGAGGTGCAGGCGCCGACGCTGACGTCAGCGCCAATGGACACGCCGCCGACCTGCGCGATCGCCTCCAGCTGCATCTGTTCGTCCGGCGCATATCCAAAGCCGTCGGCACCGATGACGGCCCCGCTGTGAACCACGGTACGTGCCCCAATCCTCACGTCCGTGTAAAGGACGACATTGGGCATGAGAACGACGTCTTCGGCCAGCGTGCAATTTTCCCCGATAACCACGTTGCCGAACAGGCGCACACGAGCACCGACGCGGCTCCCGGGGCCCACGATGACGCCCGCGCTTATGCACGCCGACTCTTCGACCACGGCATCCGGCGCTATCCGCGCGGCGGGATCGATGCCGGGCGTCACCGACGGTCGGCGAGCGAACAGTTGGGAAATACGCGCGAACGCAAGATAAGGGTTGGATACCACCAGCGCCACACCCGCCCAGGCAGCCGCGTCTTCCTCGTTGAGAATGACCGCGCTGGCCCTGGTGGTGCGGAGGTACCGCCTGTAGGTCGGGCTGGAAAGATGGCTGATCTCTCCGGGCTGCGCCGTTTCCAGGCTGCCAAGGCCGCTGATCAGAGTCCCCGGATCTCCGGCGACCTTCCCATGCACCCGCTCCGCCAGCTGCGCAAGCGTGAAAACTTCTGCTCGCTGAGCCTGGCCGATTTCCTCATCTGCTGAAGCGTTATCTGCTGGGTCGACTGGCGCGGGTTCGGCGTCCATCAGATCAACGCGCTGAATCCCGGCGCTCGTTCAGCTTCTCCGTAACCCGACGGGTGATATCGTGCTTCGAATTGGCATACCGCAGATTGGCCCGCTCCATGATCAGATCGTATCCCTCCAGCTCGATCAGATCCTTCAGCACGGCATCGATCTTGGGAACCATCTGCTGAAGCAGTTCCTGGCGTCGATCGTTGACTTCCTTCTGCAGCTTGTTGACCAGAAATTCGTAGTCGATGCGCTTGTCCTCGATTTCCTTCTGCCGCTTGCGCTGTTCTCCCTGACTCAGGACTTCGGCGTCCTTCTGCAGCTGCTCCTGGAGCGCGACAATCTCATCACCGAGACTCTTGACTTCGGTTTCTTCCTTCTCCAGGTCGGTTTGAGCAGCCTGCAGCAGCTGGCGAGCTTCTTCACTTTCCAGCAGCGCCCGCTGCGTATCCAGCACCGCGATCTTGAGCTCTGCCGCAGCTCCGGAAGCACCCAACAGCAGAAACACCACCAACAGCAAATTTGAACTCAAATACTTCTTTCGCACATTACACTCCTTGGTGAATTCATCGGCATGCCATATCGATCTACGTGCGGGATCAGATATCAGCCCAAATGCCCCGAGCCAGCCAGCTAAAACGGGCCGCATTCTACATCAGAAAGTGCGGCCCAGCTCAAACTGGAAAAACTCCTCTTCGTCGAACTCGCCGACGTTGTACGCTTTGGCCAGACCGAAGGTCATAGGGCCCAGACCGGTAATCCAGGTTACGCTCACACCCGCGGAATATCTGATCAGCCCGAAATCCAGGCTGTCGCAGACCGTGCTCACGTCCGGACAGTCGGTATTGAACACGTTTCCTGCGTCGACAAAGAGCACCGGGCGGAACTGGGTGGTATTTTCGATGAAAGGCAGCGGAAAGATCAGCTCGATGCTGCCCTCTACGAGCAGGTTGCCGCCAAACGGATCCTGATCGTCGTTAAAGAACGACTGGGGAATGGGGTTGCCATTGATGTCGACGACGGGTGGCGTGCTGCGCGGCCCGAGGCTGTTGCTTTCGAAGCCACGCACCGAACCGAAACCGCCGGCGAAGAAGTGCTCGTAGAAGGGCAGCGCCTCGGTATCTCCGTAGCCATCGCCATACCCGAGCTCGGTGCGCACCCGTACCGTCCAGCGGTCAGCCAGCGGGAAGTAGATCTGACCGTTGTAAAAGAGCTTGTAGAACTGCAGATCGCTGCCCGGTACGGCAACTTCCATTCCCACTGACTGGGAACGACCCCGGGTGGGAAAGAGGCCACGGTTCAACGTGGAACTGGACCAGGAGAGGTTGAGCTTGTAGTTGTAGGATGTGTTGCCGTTCTTCTCGATGAACTCGGATACCTCCTGCGCCGGGAAAGCCCCCTCCGTGATATCCGTGTATTCCACCAGGCCGCCGAAGTTGATGCGCTGGGTCTCTCCGATGGGGAAGCCGAAGTTCAGGCCCAGGCCGATGGAGTCCGTGGTGTACTCGGCGATGTTGGCTTCGTCATAGTCCAGCGTACGATAGTACATGTTGTAGCCACGACTGATGCCATCCAGCGTGTAGTAGGGGTTGAAGTAATTGAAGCTGACGGATTTCTGATACTGGGAATAGCTGACGCCAACGCCCAGGCTGTTGCCCGTGCCAAGGACGTTGTTTTCCTGGTAGTTGGCACCGAGAATGGCGCCAAAACCCTGGGAGTAGCCCAGCGTGGCCGAAATGCTGCCAGAAGGCTGCTCTTCAACGTTGAACACGACGTCGATCTGATCGTCAGCGCCTGGAACCTCCGGCGTTTCGACGTTTACCGATGAGAAATAGCCAAGACGCTCCAGCCGAACCTTGGACAGATCAATCTGAGCCGTTGACGCCCATCCGCCTTCCATCTGACGCATCTCTCGACGCAGCACTTCATCCTGAGTCACGGTATTACCCGTGAATGTCATTCGACGCACGTAGGCTCGCTTGCCCGAATCCACGAAAAACTGCACGTCCACCGTGCCGTCTTCGCTTATGTTGGGCACGCCGCTGGCGCTGGCAAAGGTATAGCCGGAATTACCCAGGGCCTGAGTCAGCCGCTCTTCGGACGCCGTCACCAGCGCCTGGGAAAAAACCTGACCCGGCGCAACAAGGATGAGCCTTTCCAGATCTTCCGGCCTGACATCACTGAGCTCGCCAACCAGATTGACCTCGTTGATGGTGTATTTATCGCCCTCCTCGATGCTGAGGGTTATATAGACCTGTCGCCTGTCGGGGGTGATGGCAACCTGAGTAGAATCGATCTCGAACTCCACATAGCCCCGATCCCGGTAATAGGACTCCAGCTTCTCAATGTCTCCAGAGAGCTTCTCTCGGGCGTACTTGTCATCGTTGCGGTAAAACGAAAACAGGCTCGGGTGCTTCAGTTCCAGCTGATCGAGCAGTTCCTGCTCTTCGAATACCTCGTTACCCACCACGTTGATATGGCGTATGCCCGAGCTCTTACCCTCTTCGATGTCGATGCGAATGGCGACCCGGTTTCGGGGCAGATCTTCCACGTTGGTTTCGAGGCTCGCGCCGTAACGGCCCTGCGCCACGTACTGTCTCTCCAGCTCGATGCTCACTCGCTCCAGGGTGGCCTGCTTGAAGATCTCGCCCTCGCGCAACCCCTGCTGGCCCAGGCCTTCCAGAAGCGCCTCAGTCTTGATCGCCTTGTTGCCCTCTATCTCGATGCTTTCAATCGCAGGACGCTCGACCAGGGTGATCACCAGAATGCTGCCGTCCCGGGACATCCGGATGTCTTTGAAATATCCTGACCTGAAAAGAAGCCTGATCAGCTGACGTATCGAGACCTCATCCAGCGTGTCTCCGACGTTGATCGGCATGAGGTTGAACACAGTGCCGGCGCTGACCCTCTGCAACCCCTGCAGGCGGATGTCGGACACCGTAAAGGTTTCAGCCTGTGCGGCGACGGACAGACACAGGATCAATGGCGCGAGCCATCGTGCTACCAACCTCATGTTCTCCCCTACGCCTCCACCGCTAGAACAACCGCGATATGTCGTTGTAGAGAGCGAGAATCATGAGCCCGGCAACGAGAAACAAGCCAACCTGCGTGCCTATTGCTTGCGCATTTTCCGAGACCGGCCGGCCCGTAACCGCTTCAACGGCGCAGAACAGAATGTGCCCCCCGTCGAGAATGGGGATCGGCAACAGATTGAGCACGCCAAGGGAAATGCTGAGCAGGGCAAGCACGCTGAAAAAGAATCGCCAGCCTGACCGGGCCGAGTCGCCGGCAACCTTGGCAATGGTTATGGGGCCGCTGAGGTTCTTCATGGAAACGTCGCCGGTTACCATTTTCTTGAGCAGACCCAGCGTCAGGAGCGTTTTGTCGCCGGTTTCACCGAAGCTTCGCGCTACCGCATCGATAGGCCCATAGCGGATGTCATTGGTATGAGGGGCAAGGCCCACATACCCAACCTGCGTGTCACCGGCGGCGGATCGCGCGTCTGGCAGAACCGTAAGTTCCACCATCGACCCTTCACGATCCACCGTTACGCGCAGCGTACGCTCTGGCGCCTGCTGCACAGCCTCAACCCATTGAACCCAGGTATCTAATTCGTCACCGTCGACGGCCACGACCCGATCCCAGACTCGAAACCCTGCCCGGCTGGCCGGTCCATCCGGCAGCACCTCGCCAACCACGGGCGGCAGGGAGGGCTCTATGCCCAGGGATCCCAACAGATCCGGCTCGTCCTCTCCGCGATGCCAGTTGGATACGGGCAACTCGTAGCGCTGCTCTATCGACGAGCCCGGCCGGCGTACATCCAGAGCGATGCTGCCGGAATCACCCAGCCTGCCAGCGAGAGCCATGGTCACCTGTTGCCAGCCCGGAGTTGGGGTGCCGTCAACGGCGGCAATCTCCCACCCAGCGGGGATCCCGGCAAGGTCGACGGGGGACCCCTCCGGAGCCGAGCCGAGCATGGGCGCCAGCGTCGTCGTCCCCACAACGAACAGCACCCAGTAAATGAAAACGGCGAGGATGAAATTGGCCACCGGCCCGCCGAAAGCGATGGTCATGCGCCACCATACCGACAGTTCGTTGAAAGAAACGTCACCCGGTCGACGCTCCGCTTCGATCGCGCCAGGCTCACGCTCGTCAAGCATGCGGACATAGCCACCAAGCGGGATAGCAGCAATCGCGAACTCGGTGCCGTGTCGGTCCCGGCGCATCCAGATTGGTCGCCCGAACCCGACGGAAAACCGCAGCACGCGAACCCCCGAGCGCCGGGCAAGCACAAAGTGGCCCAGCTCATGAAAGGTCACGAGCACGCCCAGGGTGACGATCAACGCAAGGGGGTAGAGCAGAAAATCCATAAGATCTAGGACCGTAGCCCGGAACTTCTCCGATCGACTGTCGGGTACGCCACTAAGACTCGCAAATCGGCTCGCTCACCAAATGATCACCTGAACTTAGAGCTTAAGACCCGCCGAAGGTTCGGTATCGCACGCGCGGATTGCGGATGATAAACGATCCCGCGCCCGGGCGCTAAACTGTCTCCGCGACGGGAGCGCGGGTTTGCCTCCGGGTCGGGGCGGTCAGGTCGGGTCGGTCAGGCCGGTGCGGACAGGCTGAGCAGCAGCGCAAAGACCGGAAGCGCCGCTATCACCGAATCGATGCGATCCAGCGCCCCGCCGTGGCCCGGCAGAAGGGAACCGGAATCTTTGACGCCGAGATGACGCTTCAAGGCGCTCTCGAAAAGATCACCGAAAACGGACACCACTACCAGGACGAGGATAACCGCCAGCCACCACAGAGCGAAGGCGCCCATCAGGGCCAGAATGCCGGTGGTGATCGCCAGACTCACCAGAGCGCCACCGCCGGCGCCCTCCCAGGTTTTGCCCGGGCTGACCTGAGGCGCCAGCTTCCGTCGGCCAAAGCGTCGCCCGGCGAAGTAGGCGCCTATATCGGCGCCCCAGATGAGCATGAGCAGCCACACCACCCAGTTGGCCCCATTGGGCGTGGCTCTGATAACCACCAGCCCCATCCAGGCTGCCAGCATGACCAGAAGTCCGGCTGCCATAAGTATGAGGCGATGATCCATGATCCGACCGCTGCGGGGATAAGTGATCACAGCGGCAATTGCCAGGACCCAGAAACCGCATCCCGCCCAGAGCGTCGGCTGCCAGAGCGCAGGCACGTACCACAGGGCAACGGCCAGAACCGCGAGAACGCTCACGTAGCCCAGACGCTTCAGTGGTCCGCTGAGCCCGGCGAGCGCGGCCCACTCATAGGCGCCGGCAGCACCGATGAGCCAGAAAAAGGCAGCATAACCGGGAAGCGGCAGGAGGTAGACGGCAGACAGCACCAAGGGCGCTAGGATCAGGGCGGTAAGGATCCTGGAGCGCAGCAACGAGGGCTACTCGCGGCGCCCAAAGCGCCGCTGGCGTTCCCGATACCAGTCGAAGGCCTCATCCAACTCTGTGGCGGAGAATTCCGGCCAGAAGTCATCTGTGAAGAACAACTCCGAGTAGGCGAGATCCCAGAGCAGAAAATTGCTGATTCGTGAATCGCCACCGGTGCGAATGCAGATGTCCGGCTGCGGCAGATCTGCCAGGGACAGATAGCTGCCGAACAATGCCTCGTCGACTTCCTCCGGCTGTACCCTGCCTGCCTTAACTTCTGCAGCCAGATGCTCGGCAGCCCGGGCGATGTCCCACCGCCCACCGTAGTTTGCAGCGATGTTCAGCGTCATCTCCGTATTGGCCCGGGTCAGCGCTTCGGCCCGATTCATTTCCATCTGCAGATCCGGCGCAAACCGCTCGCGATCGCCGATGATGCGCAACCGTACCCCGCGCTCATTGAGCTCGTTAATATCATTCTCGAGAACGTTGCGCATGAGATCCATGAGCAGATTGACTTCGCGTGGCGGTCGCTGCCAGTTTTCCGTGCTGAACGCGAACAGAGTCAGAACCTCGACCCCGGCATCGGCGCAGGCTTCCGCAACCGGGCGAACGTTGCGCGCTCCCGCTCGGTGTCCGGCCGCACCCGGCAGCCGTCGGCGTTTCGCCCAGCGATGATTGCCATCCATGATGATCGCAACGTGGCGCGGCGCCTCCGCAACGCTGGAGGCGACATCGGCCTGGTCAGCAGATGGGGTTTCCGCCGAAGCTTTGTTGAGAGAGGCCCTAACTTCCGCCATACCGAATCAGTAACCGTCCTTTGTCACCCGTACCTTTGTCACCCGAAGCCACGAGTTGTCGCCAAATCGAATCTTCCCCATCCCGGGCCAAAGCGATCAACCGCACGTTACCCGAAGTGTAGCCTCAAATCGCCAGCAGGTCGGCTTCCTTGCCTTCAAGCGCCGCATCCACTTCCGCGACCCGGCGGTCTGTCAGCTTCTGAATGTCTTCTTCAGCACGCCGCGCGTCATCTTCGGCAATGTCTTTATCTTTGACCAGATCCCGGACGTGCCCGATGGCATCGCGACGAATGTTGCGGATGGCCACCCGAGCATTCTCCGCTTCACCCTTCGCCTGGCGGGCCAGATCCCTGCGGTTCTCCTCGGTAAGTGCCGGTAGCGGAACCCGAACCACGTCAGACGTGGACGAAGGCGTTATGCCGATGTCGCTCTTGAGGATGGCTTTCTCGATATCCTGAATCAGCTTTTTCTCCCAGGGGGAAATCAGCAGCGTCCGCGCATCTTCCACCGTGATCGACGCGACCTGATTCAGGGGCGTGTCGTTCCCGTAGTAAGAGATTTCGATGCCGTCCAGCAGCGACGGATTGGCGCGACCGGTTCGGATTCGCGCAAAGGCGACCTGAAGAGACTCCAGGGTCTTGCCCATCCGCCCGTCCGCGTCGTCCTCAATCTCGTCGATCATCGATGATTACCTCCTCTTTGGGTCCCTGTCTTTCGGTCCCTGTCTTTCGGTCCCTGTCTTTCGGTCCCTGTCTTTCGGTCCCTTTCTTCCCGTAAATGAGGCCTCATGCGCTTACGACCGTCCCAACCTTCTCACCCTTGACCAGACGGGTCAACGCGCCCTCGGACTGCATATCGAAAACCACGATGGGCATGCCGTGATCCCGACAGAGGCAGATAGCCGTCAGGTCCATTACCCGGAGATCACGCGCCAGCACCTCTTCGTAAGTCAGGGCGTCAAAGCGCTCTGCATGCTCATCCCGGAACGGGTCAGCGCTATACACGCCGTCCACTTTCGTGGCTTTCAATACCGCGTCGGCGCCGATCTCAATGCCGCGCAGGCAGGCCGCAGTGTCGGTGGTGAAAAAAGGGTTACCGGTGCCGGCCACGAAAATGGCCACCCGCCCTTCGGCCAGATCGAGCAGCGCCTTGTCGCGATGAAACCTGTCAGCTACCCCTGGCAACTCTATCGCCGAGTAGACCATGGCGGTAAGTCCTGCCTGGCCCAGCAGATCTCTGAACGCGAGCCCGTTCATTACCGTTGCCAGCATGCCCATCTGATCGCCGGTGACCCTGTCGAGCCCCGCCTGCTGCAGGGCAGCCCCACGAAACAGGTTACCGCCCCCTAGCACTAGGCCTACCTGGACCCCCTGACGGGTCACCGCGGCGATGTCGGAACAGAGCCGACCCACGATGGCCGGGTCGATTCCGAAGCCGCCCTCTCCAGCGAGGGCTTCGCCACTCAGTTTCAGGAGCACCCGTCGCAAGGCGGCAGAGCGCTTACTGCGCGCCCTTCAACTGGGCGGCCACTTCTGAAGCAAAGTCCTGCTGCTCTACCTCGATGCCCTCACCTACCTCGAAGCGGACCAGGCGAACGCAATCGGCCGCACTTTCAGAAAGCAATTTGCCAATCTTCGTGTTCGGGTCCTTGACGAACGGTTGATCGACCAGGCTGACCTCCGCGAGGAATTTACGCACCCGGCCTTCCACCATTTTCTCCACGATTTCGGCCGGCTTGCCGCTGTCTGCGGCCTGAGAGGCATAAATCTCACGCTCCTTGGCGAGGACGTCCTGCGGAACTTCGTCCGCGCGGACCACCATGGGGTTGATCGCGGTAACGTGCATGGCTATGTCGCGACCCAGTTCGTCGCCGCCGCCGGTGAGTTCCACCAGGGCGCCTTTGCGGCTGTCACCGTGCAGATAGCCGGAAATCTTCCCGTCGCTGGTTTCCAGGTAGGCGGCGCGACGCACGGTGATGTTCTCACCAATTTCCTGAACCAGGGTTTCCCGCTCGGCGCCCAGGCCGTCAGCAAGCAGCGCTTCGACGTTAGTCTCGCCGCTCTCAAACACCCGCTGGAGCACGTCGGCAACGAAGCTGATGAACTTCTCGTTCTTTGCCGCGAAGTCCGTCTCGATGTTGACCTCGACCAGCGCCGCCTTCGTGCCCTGATCTGCAACCTTGAGGCCCAGCAGCCCATCGGCCGTCGTGCGGCCGGATTTCTTAGCCGCCTTCAGCGCGCTTTTCTTCCGCAGTTCTTCAATGGCGAGCTCCATGTCGCCATCGGCCTCCTGCAGCGCCTTCTTGCAATCCATCATGCCCAGGCCGGTACGCTCGCGCAGTTCCTTGACCATTGACGCGGATATAGCCATCACTTACTCCTGTGTCTTCTGGGGCTCGGCAGCTGCCGGGGATTCGCCGCCTGAGGCGGCTTCAACGCCGGACGGCTCCGGTGACGATTCAGCAGGCCCTGCTGATGGTCCAGGCGAAGGCTCGGGGGAAACCTCGGGCGAACGCTCGGGCGAAACCTCAGGCGAAGGCTCGGGCGAAGGCTCGGGCGAAGCCTCGACTGAAGGTTCGGCCGCAGGAGCGGACGCAGAATCCGCCGCAGAAGCGACTGTGTCAGGAGCCACAGCGTCGTTCTCTACCTCCACGAACTCGTCAGCGCTGACCTTGCCCGACGCGTTGTCCCTTCCGGTCTGAATGGCATCCGCAACGGCCGTAACGTAGAGGCGAATAGCCCTGATGGCATCATCATTGCCAGGGATCACATAGTCCACGCCGTCTGGATCGCTGTTGGTATCGACGATGCCAAAAACGGGAATCCCCAGCTTGTTGGCCTCGGTCACCGCTATGTGCTCGTGCATGACGTCCACCACGAAGAGCGCGTCGGGCAGCCCGCCCATGTCCTTGATACCACCCAGGCTGCCTTCGAGCTTGTCGAGAATGCGAGACCGCTGAAGGGCTTCGCGTTTGGTCAGCATTTCGAAGGTTCCGTCAGCGGATTGGGATTCCAGCTCCTGAAGACGCTTGATGGACTGACGAATGGTCTTATAGTTCGTCAGCATGCCGCCGAGCCAGCGCTGGTCTACGTAGGGCATCTTCACCCTCGACGCCTGCTCGCGGATGACGTCGCTGGCGGCACGTTTGGTACCCACAAAAAGAATCTTCTTGCCCGAACTTGCCATATTCCGCAGCTCGGTGAGCGCCTCGCCGAAGGCGGGCACCGTTCGTTCAAGATTGATGATGTGGATTTTATTGCGGGCACCGAAGATGAACGGCGCCATCTTGGGATTCCAGAATCGGGTCTGATGGCCGAAATGCACGCCTGCGGCGAGCATGTCGCGCATGCTTACTTCCATGTTCATGTCTCCGGGTTGCGCCTCCGCTATCCCCATGCTTCAACCCGCCAGCCTCCTGCTGTCGCAAGAGGGCTGATCAGAAATGCGCGGCGCATTTCCAAGCCGATTCCCCAGCGATGCCCCCGCAATGGGGCATGGTCAGGAAACTCGGCAGGGCACCCGGAAGCACGTGCCGGACAACGTGAGTCTTTTCAGGTTTAATCGAGCGGCCTGGCAATGCCTGGCCAATGTTTACGCAGCAGCGCCCTAAACCGGTACAATCACCCGGTCGTTGCCCCGCAGCGGCGCGCTTTATACCATAAATGGTTTGCTGCTGGAACAAGCTAAAAAGATGGTCGCCAGAGTCGAGACAGAGGATGAGATCGCCAAAATGCGAGCTGCCGGCCAGCTCGCCGCCAGCGTGCTGGAGATGATCGGCGATCACGTGGCCGTTGGCGTTACCACCGATCAGCTGAACACCATCTGTCACAACTTCATCGTCGATGACCTGCAGTGCGTTCCGGCACCGCTGAACTATACCAACGGCAGCGCGCCGCCCTTCCCCAAATCCATCTGCACATCCGTGAATCACGTGGTATGCCACGGCATACCGTCGGAGAAGAAGGCCCTCAAGAGCGGCGACATCCTCAACATCGACGTGACAGTCATCAAAGACGGCTTTCACGGAGACACCAGCAAGATGTTTGCGGTGGGCAAGCCCAGCGTCCTGGCGGAACGGCTGATCCGAGTGACGCAGGAGTGCCTGTATCGAGGCATCGAGGCCGTCAGGGCAGGCGCAACGCTGGGGGACATCGGTCATGCCATCCAGACCCATGCAGAAGAAAACAATTTCTCCGTGGTGCGTGAATTCTGCGGCCACGGCATCGGACGAACCTTTCACGACGAGCCCCAGATTCTCCACTACGGGCGGGCCAACACCGGGCCCAAGCTCGAAGAGGGAATGACCTTCACCATCGAGCCGATGATCAACGCCGGCAAACGGAACGTAAAGATTCTCCCGGACCAGTGGACCGTGGTAACGAAAGATCACAAGCTGTCAGCGCAGTGGGAACACACCATCATGGTGACCAGTCGCGGAGCAGAGATCTTTACCCGCCGCGGTGAAGAGCGCCCGTCGTGACGGCGAAACGGTCGTGAAGGCCAAAGGCGCTGACGCCGGGACCGGAAAGCTCCCCGACACCAACAGCAAACGTCGCTTCGGAAACGGGCCCGATGCGCTGGTGGACGATCTTCGGAACCGTATTGTCAAACAAGATGCTGGCCTGGAGAGGCGTTACTGGAAGAACGAGGACATCGACGCCCTGGTCGCCGAAAGGTCAGATTTCTTTGACGACATCATCCGGGAAATCTGGCTGGCAAAAATACCGGAGAAATCACGCGAGAAATTGGCAATCTTCGCCGTGGGTGGCTACGGCCGGGGAGAGCTTTTTCCTCACTCCGACATCGATCTTCTGATCGTCTCCCGCCGTCCTACCCGGGAACGAAACCAGATCACCGGCTTTCTGCACTGCCTGTTCGACCTCAACCTGGAGGTCGGGCACAGCGTTCGCGCTCTGGGCGAGTGCAAACGCGAAGCGCAGCTGGATCTCACGGTGGCAACCGCGATGTTCGAGCGCCGGATGCTGGTGGGTTCGGAAGACGTCGCCCGACGTCTCGACAAGCTAATGAACGCTCCCAGGTTATGGCCTGCCGCCGCCTTCTTCAAAGCCAAGCGGGACGAGCAGGACAAACGTCACGCCCAGTACGACAACGTGGAGTACGGGCTGGAGCCCAACGTCAAGACCTCTCCTGGCGGTCTTCGCGATCTGCAAACGGCAATCTGGGTCCTGGCCCGCAAGTTCGGCACTACCGACCCCGAAGATCTGGAGAAGCTGGGAATGCTCACGACCCAGGAACGCCGGTGGCTGGAGGACGGCCGAAGATTTCTGTGGTGGGTGCGGTTCGGCCTGCACCTGGTAGCCGGACGCAAAGAGGACCACCTCCAGTTCGAGTATCAGCGCACCCTGGCGCAAAGGCTCGGGTTTGCCGACACCAAGGCGCGTCTGGGCGTGGAACGCTTCATGTTTCACTACTACCGCCACGTCATCGAGCTGCGCGAGGTCAATGACATGCTGCTCCAGCACTTTGACGAAACCATCCTGCGCGCCCGGGAAAGACCGAAGATCGTCAAGATCAACCCGCGATTTCAGATTCACAACAACTACATCGAAGCCACCGGCCGCGATGTTTTCCAGCAGCAACCCAGCGCGCTGCTGGAAATCTTCGTCATCATGGCGAACCGCCGTGACATCTCGGGCGTGCGCGCCGAGACGATCCGGCTGATCCGCGACAGCCTTGGCCTCATTGACGAGGACTACCGTCGCAATCCGGCCAACACCGTCTTGTTCATGGACCTGCTGAAAGCGCCCTATACGCTGGTTTCACAGCTGACCCGCATGCGTCGCTACGGCGTGCTCGGCCGCTACCTGCCGGAGTTTGGAGAGGTGGTGGGGCAGATGCAGCATGACCTGTTCCACATTTACACCGTCGACGCCCACACCATGATGGTGATCAGGAATATGCGTCGTCTGCACTACCGCTCCGCCGAGAAGAACTTTCCCGTAGCCGCCCATTGCGTGAGGAACCTGCCGAAGATTGAGTTGTTGTACGTCGCCGGCCTGTATCACGACATCGGCAAGGGGCGCGGCGGCGATCATTCCGAGCTGGGAGCCAGCTATGTCAGCGAGTTCTGCGAGCGCCACGGAATAAACGAGGCCGATACTGAGCTGGTCCGCTGGCTTGTGCGCCAACATCTGATGATGTCGAGCACTGCCCAGCGCAAAGATATCTACGACCCGGACGTGATTCACGAATTCGCCAGCGAAGTGAAATCCGAGATGCGTCTCAACTATCTTTACGCCCTGACCGTCGCCGACATCAACGCCACGAACCCCACCCTCTGGAACAGCTGGCGCGCGACCCTGCTGCGAACGTTGTACAGCGAGACGCGGAAAGCGCTGCGCCGAGGCCTCGAATCCCCCGGTGACCGGCAAACCAGCATCCAGGCCTGTAAGGACAGCGCGCGGGAAAAGCTGGCGCTCAAAGGCCTGGACCCTTCAGCCATAGAAGCCATCTGGAAGGTGCCGGGCGACGATTTCTTTCTGCGCCACACGCCGAGGCAGGTCGCCTGGGTGACCGAGCAGATGCTTGCCCACGAAGAGAAGAGGACAGAAAAGGCAAGGGGGGAAAAGCAAAGCCAGCCGCTGGTGTTGATGCTGGACCTGAAGGGTCAGTCCATCGCGGAAGATGCGACAGAGCTGCTGCTCTACATCCGGGATCGTCCCAACCTGTTTGCCACCAGCGTCACCGCGCTGAACCAGATGGGCCTGTCGGTGCACGATGCAAATATCCACACCGCGAACAACGGCATGTGTCTGAACAGCTACGTCGTGCTCGAGCAGACGGGAAAATCCCTGAGCCGCGACAGCAAAGGCGGGGAAGCCCTCTGCAACCGGCTGAAATCTCTGTTGGAGAATCCCGAAAAAACCTCCAGCGAGGTGAAGCGGCGCGTCCCGAGACGGCTGCGACAGCTGACCAGAGCATCGGAGGTTCGCCTCCGCAACCCGCCAGGTAGCCGACACTCCGAGCTGACCATCATAGCCGCAGACCGACCAGGCCTTCTGGCCCGTCTCGGCAAGCTGTTCCAGGAGCTCGGGCTGTCGGTGATATCCGCCAAAATCACAACCCTCGGGGAACGGGTCGAGGACGTGTTCTACATCGTTGACGAGTCCGGCAAACCCATCAGAAACCGCGAGCGCATCTATCTACTGGAAAACGCCCTGCGGCAGAAGCTGAACAAACAGATAACGAGCAAAGCGTGACCCCACCATCAGCGCAGGGGAAGGTGGACGCATTTCCGTGAATCCCTATCTCGATCGGCTGTTGCCCTACCCCTTTGAGCGTCTCAACGCGCTGAAGAACGGCGTCATTCCCAACCCCGACTATTCCGCGGTCATGCTGTCTATCGGGGAACCCAAACACCCACCGCCTGATTTCGTCGTCTCCCTGCTCGCGGATGCCGACCGGTTGCAGGCAGACCTGGCGAGTTATCCGGCAACACGAGGGGGCGACGTCCTGCGGGAAGCCATCGCCACATGGCTGCAGAGCAGGTTCGGCGCGGTCACCGACCCCGCAACTCAGGTACTGCCGGTTTCCGGCACCCGGGAAGCGCTGTTCTCCTTCGCCCAGGCGGTGCTCAGCGGGCGCTCCGACGCGCTGGCCGTGTTGCCAAACCCTTTCTATCAGACCTACGAAGGGGCTGCCCTGCTACGCGGCGCAGACATTCGCTTCGTCAACTGCGGACCAGATACGGACTACCTGCCGGACTATCGAGCGCTATCAGACAGGGAGTGGCAGCGCTGCGAGTTGCTTTACCTGTGCTCACCGGGAAACCCTACCGGGCGAACCCTGCCGCTGAGCGAGCTGACCTGGCTTCTGGAGCAGGCCGACCGACACGACTTCATCATCGCTGCGGATGAGTGCTACTCGGAGATCTTTCTGGATGAATCATCGCCGCCGGCCGGACTGCTGGAAGCGGCCGCTCGCAGTGGCCGGGAAGATTATCGACGTTGCGTTGTGTTCCACAGCCTGAGCAAGCGGTCCAACCTGCCCGGGCTTCGCTCCGGATTCGTCGCCGGCGACCCACGCGTGCTCGCCGACTACTTCAAGTACCGCACCTATCACGGCTGCGCCATGCCTAATCATGTTCAGGCGGCAAGCGCGGCTGCCTGGGGCGAAGAAGAGCATGTCGTCGCCAACCGCGCCGAGTACCGTCGTAAATTTCAGCTCGTGACGCCGATTCTGGAATCCGTGCTGCCGGTCAGAACGCCGGAGGGTGGGTTCTACCACTGGGCCGCGACCCCGGAAGATGACCAGACCTTTGCCCGTGAGCTCTTCGCCGCACGTAACATCACCGTGCTCCCGGGGTCCTTTCTCGGGCGCGAAGCCAACGGGCTCAATCCGGGGCGCAACCACGTGCGCATCGCCTGGGTAGCCCCTGCCGATCAGTGCGTTGCCGCGGCGGAGCGAATCGCAAGTTGGGTGCACGAACGCTGAGCGAGGCTGGCGCGACCTGTGACCAGGCGGCACTTCCTCCTCGTTGCCCTGGCAAGCGACAGAAACCAGCGCCAGAAAGCTGTATCATCTGCGCGCCCGAACATCGACCCGATTTGCGTCATCTGTGATTGTGGAGCATGAGCATGGCCAGGCAGCCGACCCCGTCCGACGTTTCCCTGTTTGCCTTCGCCGCGGGGCTGAGCCGGGAAAACAAGGCGGGCCAGACCATTGACTGTTTCTTTCCGGCACCGGTGAGAGCCCCCGCGCCTGCCCTTTGCGGGGCCATCCGTGAAAACTTCGAGCCGGGCGTCAGCACCTGCCCGCCGGAAAAGCTGCTCGGCTTTGCCGACAGGCTTGGAGAAACCGATCCAGCCGGGTTACCTCCGGGTCTTGTTGCCGCCACCCGGGCGATGCTCGAGGCAGACCGACCTCTGCGCATCGTGGCGCTGGAAGCGGATGCGGACATCGAGCACACGGCAGAGGCCTATCTGAAGCTGCACCTAAGATGCGCTCCTGCAGGCCAGGATTTCCGGCGCCCACCTCGAGGTGACGGGCGTGGACAAGTTCCCCCGTATGACCAACTATGTCGTGCCCAGCGGGGTCCGAATTGCGGATGCCAGCCGTATTCGCCTGGGCGCTTACCTGGGCGAAGGAACCACGGTCATGCACGAGGGCTTCGTGAACTTCAATGCCGCCGCGCTCGGCCCCAACATGGTGGAAGGCCGAATCTCCCAGGGGGTCGTGCTGGGGCCCCACTCCGATCTCGGTGGCAGCTCCAGCACCATGGGTACCCTTTCCGGTGGTGGCGAGATTACCATCAGCATCGGCAGCAACTGCCTGATTGGCGCAAATGCCGGTACGGGCATACCACTGGGTGACCGATGCACCATCGAAGCCGGCCTGTACATAACAGCGGGAACTCTGGTCACCCTCAAAGACGAAACCTCGGCAACCGTAAAGACGATCAAGGCCCGAGAGCTCGCCGGCGGTTCGGACATGCTTTTCATTCGGAACAGCCAGACGGGCCAGATCGAGTGCCGCAGCAATCGAAAAGCCATCGCCCTCAACGAGCAGCTGCACGCACACAATTGAGCCCTTGACCGGTGACCGGAGCCTGAAAATTGTCGGAACCCTGCGACAACCCCGTGCTGGACCTCTGCCGTGAGCTGATGCGTCGCCCCAGCGTAACCCCGGATGATGCCGGCTGCCAGGATCTGCTGGCCCAGCGTCTGCAAGCCTGTGGCTTCCACTGCAGGCCGATGCGGGTGGACGATGTTACCAACCTTTGGGCCGAGCGAGGTAACGAGGGTCCGCTGCTGGTATTTGCCGGCCATACCGACGTTGTGCCCACCGGACCGCTGGAGCAGTGGCAGTCGGACCCGTTCGAACCGGAAATTCGCGACGGCTTTCTTTACGGGCGCGGCGCCGCTGACATGAAAGCGAGCCTCGCAGCGATGGTGCTGGCGAATGAGCGTTTCTTCATCCAGCACCCGTCTCAGGCAGGTCGCGTTGCCTTCCTGATAACCAGCGACGAAGAAGGACCGGCGGTAAACGGCACCCGAGCGGTGATGGAACGGCTGTCCGCGGAGGGTATAACCGCAGACTACTGCATTGTCGGTGAGCCTTCCTCCCGGGAGCACCTCGGCGATGTCATCCGCATCGGACGTCGAGGCTCGCTGAACGGAGCGCTCGAGGTTCGCGGTTCGCAGGGACATGTCGCCTATCCGGATCTGGCGGACAATCCTATCCATCGGCTCGCGCCCGCCCTTGTCGAGCTTGCGGCGACGCGATGGGACGAGGGCAACGAGTATTTTCCCGCAACGACCTGGCAGGCATCCAATATCTCAGCGGGCACCGGCGCCACCAATGTCATTCCGGGAGAGCTGGCGCTGAGCTTCAATTTTCGCTTCTGCACGGAACAGACCGCGGAGTCGCTGCAGGCGCGGACGGCTGCAATACTCGACCGCCACGGTTTGGATTACCGGCTGACCTGGCAGCTGTCCGGCCAGCCGTTTCTCACCCGACCTGGGGCGCTGATTGAAGCCGCATGCGCCAGCATTGCAGCGGTGACGGGGCAGGCGGCGGAGAAATCAACCGGAGGAGGCACCTCGGACGGCCGCTTCATAGCGCCTACCGGCTGTGAGGTGGTGGAGCTGGGCCCGGTGAACGCGAGCATCCACAAAGTAAACGAGCACGTGGCCGTTGCAGATCTGGAACCACTGGCGGAAATTTACCTGGGAATAATCGAGCGCCTCCTGCTGGCGCCAGACCATGCGTAAAACGTTCTTCATCGGCATCCTTCTGGTTCTGCTGTTCCTTATTGCCTTCGCTCCGGCAGGCCTCTTGAGAACGCTGCTGGCGCAGGTGGAGGGCGTCAATCTGCTGGACCCTTCCGGAACGGTCTGGCGGGGCGAAGGTGAGCTGTACCTGGCCGAGCACGCGGCAGGTCAGATCCAATGGCGCTTCCAGCCGGCAGCACTGGTGCGAGGATACCTGGAATACCAGCTGACGCTGACCGGCCCGGATCAGGCGCTGGATGGCAACGTTGGGGTATCACCGGGCAGCCTTCACCTAGACTTAGAAGGAATGCTGTCTGCGCGCTTCCTCAATCAGTGGCTGGCACCCTACGACATCGGCCTGTCTGGAGATGTAACCATGAGAGAAGTGGATCTGCTGCTGCTGAGAAATGGCGACGAAGCCCCGGCCGCAGCGTCGAACCCACCGGCACTGGCCCCCGGCGAGGCATCCGGCACCCTCACCTGGGCCGGCGGGCCTGTGAACTACCGCCTGTCCGGCCAGGAGTACCGGGGGTCGCTTCCGCCTCTGGTAGCCACCCTGGGTGAGGGTCTGGAGGTCTATATTTATCCAGAGAAGGGCCAGACCCCGTTGTTGGTAGCACAGATGCTGGAGAACGGCTTTGTTAAAATTGGCGTAACGCGACTTCTTACCAAACTCTTGAACAATCCATGGCCAGGATCGGACATAGATCACGAAGTCGTGTTAGAAGTAGAAGAACAAATCTTTTAAGTTCAGAAGGTTAGCTGTATAAGGTTAAGATGGTGCTGGATGTTTTTTCCACAAGACTCGCGGGCCCCGCACGCTGGCTGATGGTAGCGGGCATAGCGTACACGGTGGCAACCACAGTGCTCTACTTCCTGTCCGCTCCTCCGGGGTCCCGAGCCGCCAGCGGGCTGGGCGACGGGAGCGGAACCGCCGGTTCTGTTCGGCCCGCCGCTGACATCGACATCAACGCCCTGCTGGCCAGAAATCTTTTCGGATCGGTAGACGTTGAGGCCATCGAAGCCCAGGCTGACGAATCACCCACAGTGGCGACGCGTCTGCCGCTGGAGCTCCAGGGCGTGTTTGTTGCCGAAGTGGCGGAAGAATCTGCGGCCATCATCTCGCAGAAGGGCAAAGGGGGCGAGCTCTACGCCATCGGTGCTGACCTGCCCGGCAACGCCACCCTGATCGAGGTGCTTCCCGACCACGTCGTTCTACGCCGTGCCGGCGCTCGGGAGGCGCTCTACTTCCCGGACCAGCAAGATAGCGGTTGGGCGCAGCCGGTGAACCAGGATGAGCCGCTGGCACGGACGACGGGAGGCAATCCGTATGCCGAAAACGCGGAACCGGAACCAGTCGGCGGCGTTGCCGAAATCCTGGAGCGCGGTGGGACAGCAGACGAGGCCAACGACATGGGAGAGATCATCAGCGCGATTCGCGAGCAGGTGGATGCGGATCCCGGTTCGGCGCTGGATGCGCTGGGGATCACCCCGGTGGAGGAAGGCGGCGCTTCGGGTTACCGGCTGGGCAACCTTGCTCAGTCCCCCTACCTCAGCCAGACTGGCCTTCAGCCTGGTGACGTAATCGTGTCGGTCAACGGCCGGCCCGTTGGCGACCTCAATCAGGATCGCATGGAGATCGATAACGTGCTCGCGCAAGGATCGGCGCGACTTGAAGTACAGCGAGGGAATCGGCGCTTTTTTGTCACCGCCGCACTGAAATAATCTATGAATTACAAAGCATTACATAGCATTCTTGCCGCTTTATTGATCTTCTGTGCCGGCACCTTCTCAGGCGCGGCATCTGCTCAGGAGCAGACCTGGAAGATCAACATCAAGAACGCCGATCTCAACGAGTTTGTCATTCAGGTCGCGGAGATCACCGGCAAGACGTTCGTGGTGGACCCCCGAATCAAAGGCAACGTCACCGTCATCTCCAGCGAGCCCATGGATCAGGATGCCGTGTACGCGCTGTTTCTTTCGGTGTTGCGGGTACACAACTGGACGGCGGTGCCCTCAGGGGGCGTGATCCGCATCCAGCAGAACGCTACCGCAAAGCAGAGCCCGGGCGCCGACGGCGACCTGTCGGGGATGCCGCCGGAGGAGCTGGTGACGCGGGTGGTCGCCGCACAGAACGTCGAGTCCGCCGAGCTGGTAAAAATACTTCGGCCGCTGATCCCGCAGTACGGTCACATTGCGGCGGTGCCCGAGCCCAACGTGGTCATCATCAGCGACCATGCCGACAACATAATGCGGCTGGTACAGCTGGTGCGGCAGATCGACATCTCGGACGAAGACGAGGTGGTCATGGTGCCGCTCAAGGAGGCCTGGGTGGGCAGCGTGGTGGCGATGCTGGAAAAGGTAGCCCCGGAACAGCTGGGTCGCAGCGCCGCGGGGCCGCAGCGGATCCAGATTATCGCCAACGAGCGCAACAACAGCCTGGTGATCCGCGGCAAACCCAGGCCCGTCGCCGAGATCCTCAAGCTGATCGAGCAACTGGATCAGCCGGCGACGGCAACCGGCACGACCAAGGTCGTGTATCTCCAGCACGCGGATGCTGCCGCCATCGCCGAGATCCTGCAGAGCATGGTGATGGACAGTCCCGCCGGCGAAGATGGCAACGTGCAGGAAACCACCATCAGGGCCGACGAGTCATTGAACGCCATCATCATTCGTGCCGATCCCAGCGTCATGCAGGAGATCTCGGACGTGCTGCGACAGCTGGATATTCGTCGCCACCAGGTGCTGGTGGAAGCCGCCATCGTGGAGGTCTCCATTAGCGATGCCTCCGCCATCGGCGTGGAGTTTGCCGGCGTTGACCGGGACGGCTCCAGCGTTCCCATAGTCAGCACCACGCTGGACGGCGTAGTTTCCAGCCTGATCGGCAATCTGATTGGCGAGGACGGCGAGGTGGACGTGCTGTCTGGCCTGTCCTCCATCGACAGGCCCACGCTGGCGGTGGCCCGAATAGACGTCAACGGGCTGTCCTTTGCAGCCGTGGTGCAGGCGCTGGCGACCAACTCGAACGCCAATCTCCTGTCCACGCCGAGCATCGTCACCCTGGACAACCAGGAGGCGAAGATCGTGGTGGGTCAGGAAGTCCCGTTCCGGACCGGCTCCTTCGCAACCACAGGAGACGGCTCCGACAACCCCTTCACAACGGTCGAGCGCAAAGACGTGGGCCTGCAGCTGACGGTTACCCCTCACGTTCATGACGGCACGACCGTGCGGCTGGACGTCTCCCAGGAAATAACCAACGTGATACCCGCGTCCGTAGGGGCCGACGCCTTTTCCGACGTCGTCACCAACAAGCGGCTGATAGAGACCGTCATTCTTGCCGATGACCGGCAGACCATCGTGCTGGGCGGGCTGATTCAGGACGACATCACGAACACCACGAGAAAGGTGCCTTTCTTCGGCAGCATCCCGGGTGTCGGCAGGTTGTTCCGCTCAGACACAAAGGACCGCACCAAGCGCAACCTGCTGGTATTCCTCCGACCCACGGTAATCAAGGACCGTGAGGCGACGGACGCAGAGACGGATCGCAAGTTCAAGGATGTCTGGGAAGTGGAGATCAACTCCGAAAGTCCCGATACCCAACCCGAGGATCTATTCCGCGGTCGGTTCTGACGTCCCAGATGACAGGCTCGAGCCATGGATAGACTGAGGAGCCTGCTGTACCGGATCAACCGGGCCATCATCGCCTGGATCATCCGCCCCAAGGCAGCGGGGACCGAACCCGAAGAGCTGCTGGCGGACGGCGACACTCTGGTCTACGTGCTGGAGAACCGTTCCCTCAGCGACGTCATCGTCCTGGATCTGATTACCGGGAAACAGGGCCTGCCGAGCCCGCTGCAGCCCATCAGCATTGGCGACGAGCACGAGAATCGCCGTTTCTTTTTCCTGCACCGCGCTTCCCACGGCTGGTTTCGTCGCAACACCATGGCCGAGTATTCCCAGCGCATGGTGCGCCTGATGAACGCCGCTGCCACCAGTGGTGATGCCAATCCCGGAACCATCGTGCCGGTCGCCGTATTCTGGGGGCGCTCGCCGGGCCGGGAGGGCTCAGTGTGGCGTCAGATGCTCTCGGAAGACTGGGCCGTCGGCGGCAGAGTCAAACGGCTGGTGAACATGTTCATCAGCCGCCGCAACATATTCGTCCACTTCGGCGCGCCGCTGACCCTGCAGGATCTGATCGGCAGCGGACCGGATCCGCAGCGCATGGTACGGCGAGCGGGGCGACTTCTGCGGGTGCGAATGCGCAATCAGAAGGTTGCCGTCATGGGCCCTGACCTCTCCCACCAGAGAACCCTGATCGAGCAGATCGTCAGAAGTCGCGCGGTCCGGACCCTGATCGAAGATGCGGCCAGTCCCAGAGAAGCACGAAAGCTTGAAAAACAGGCCCGGCGCAGCGCCCGCAGCATCGCATCGAACCTTTCCTTTCCGACGGTACGCATTCTGTCGCGGTTGCTCACCTGGTTCTGGAATCGCATCTACAACGGCGTGCAGATTCAGGGGCTGCAGCAGGTGGCACATGCCGCGGAAAGCTGCACGCTGGTTTACGTACCCTCGCACCGCAGTCACGTCGACTATCTGCTGCTCTCTTATCTGCTGTACCAGAACGGCCTGACGATTCCGCACATTGCTGCCGGCGACAACCTGAACCTGCCCGTGGTGGGCGGCATCCTGCGCCGTGGCGGCGCGTTCTTCATGCGTCGGAGTTTCCGCGACGATCCTCTTTATGCCGCCGTGTTCTCCGAGTATCTCTATCAGGTTTACCGAAGGGGTCACAGCGTGGAGTTTTTTCCCGAAGGCGGCCGGACTCGAACCGGTCGCCTTCTGCCCGCGCGGGTTGGCCTGCTGAAAATGACTTTAGACCATGCAGAACGAGGGGTGCCCCGGCCCCTCGCCTTCGTTCCCGTCTATCTGGGTTACGAAAAGCTCATCGAGGCTGCCAGTTACCATAACGAGCTGCTTGGCGGTGAAAAGAAAGGCGAGTCCGTTGGCGACATCTTCCGCAGCCTGCGCCTGATCCGTCAGAACTTCGGTAAGGTAGACGTTAATTTCGGGCGTCCCATGCCGTTGGAAGCCTGGCTCGACAGCCAGGGAGAACCGGCAGACGGGTCACGGGATCTTGCCGTCGCGCTGGGTCGGGACATCATGCAGCGAATAAACGATGCTGCCGCCGTGAACGCGATGAACCTTGTGGCGCTGGTAACCCTGAGCATGCCCCGGCTGGCCATTGAAGCCCGAACGTTGATCGAGCAGATTTCCTGCTATCGGCAGCTGCTCGAGGCTGATGCGGCGAATCATGATTACAGCCTGACCAGTCAGAGCGCCAGCGAAATTGTCGACTACGTAGAGCAGATGGGCATGCTCAATCGCGAGGTGGAGGCTGGCGTCGAGATTCTGAGCCACGATCCGTTCACCGCCGTACTCATGACCTGGTATCGCAACAACGTCGCGCACACGCTGGCGATGCCATCCCTCATCGCCTGCCTGATAAGCAACCGGCGACGGCCGCTGCAACCCGCCGCGCTGCAGAGGATGGTTGATACGGTGTTCCCCTTTATCGGCGAGGAACTGCATGCCCGGGAGACGTCAGGTGCCGCCGAGCGCTGGTCGACGCACCTGATCAAAGCAGGGCTGTTGGTCGAGAGCCCGGGAGGAGGATACAGCGCGCCCCCCGTATCCACGCCGGCCCATCAGCAAATGCTCCTGCTTGCCGGCGTCATCATGCCGACGCTCGAACGCCTGTATATCGTGATCAGCCTGCTCTCAACCTCGGACCGCGCATCGCGAAGCCGGGAGCAACTGCAGCAGCGCAGCGAGCAGACCGCCCGCAAAATGTCGCGGTTGTACGGTTTGAATGCGCCCGAGTTCTTCGACAGTCGTCTGTTCAACCAGTTCGTGGATACGCTGCTGCAACGCGGCGTGGTCGAAGAGGACGACCAGGGACAGCTGCAACACCAACCTGTGGTCGAAGAAGTTCTCAAAGCCGCAGAGCAGGTCATTGATCCCGCGTTCCGTTACGCGACGCTGCTGGAAGAATAAGCGCCATCGAGGCAACCGCCTTCCAGCCGCGCGCAGGGCTACCCCCATGCTACGCTCGTGCGACGCCAGTGCTACCCTGGTGCCCGCCCCCGATAGACATCGTAGCGCACGGTTCGCCCGGTTATCTGCCAGTCCGGAGTGGCCGTCACCGAGTCGTGCAGCCGCCGTTTCAATACCACCCGATCCGAGGCGTTGAGCCGCCCGGCCTCGAGCCAGCTGTCGAGGGAGCGGGAATCTTCCGGCGCCAGCGCCGCCAGATACTGCATGCGCTTGCCCGGCAGCGCGCGCTTGCGACGCGCTGGAAACATCGGGTCGAGGTAGACGACATCAAAGCTCTGTGACCCGTCAAGCCACGCGAATCCATCGCCACGGCAGGCGCGAACCGCGGCCAGCTCAACGCGGCGTGTAAAATCCTCCAACAGCGCGTGCATCGCGGGATGCTGCTCGACCATCACCAGACTGCACCCCATACGAGCCAACAGCAGCCCGTCCAGACCCCATCCGGCCATGGCATCCAGCACACGAACCCCGACGCCACCGCGACCCTGCCCACCCAAACCGCAGGCCCTGAAAAGCTCCAGGTCACCTTTGGCCCGTCGTTCCAGATCAACCTCGCGCATCCACACTCCCCGCCGATCGCCAGAGCGACGAAGCTCGAGATGATCCTTGGTTGCCCAAAGTACGAACTCGTTATCCGCCTCGCTGAAGGCCGCGGAAGGTCGCAGGACGAATCGATCTGCCCAGCGAAGCGCCAGCTGCTTGGCTTCTGATTCGTAGTAAAGGGGCAACCGAGACAGGCCAGACGGGCCGGTATCAGGCATAGAGATCAAGATTGTGTCCGCGCAGCTCCCCCGTGCGCGGCGAAGCGTTGTCGCTGTAAGTTAGCAAAGCGTGGATCTGCGCTAGACCAGCGGCGCTCATGCGCTGCACGCGCTCTCCGGTTCGCGTCTGCGCGACCTGCGGGTTCAGATCCCCTTGCGACCGTTGAAGGATGGCGTCGCTTCGCGCGCCTGGCGTCCTGGCCGTTACTACCGAACCAGCAAGCGCAGTTTGTCCTGAGGCTATGGGATTCATGGTCAAAAGCATTATAGCAGCCCCTAAGCAACACACCGGGTCCCAGGCGTACTTTCAATCCGTCAGCTTCCGCCACGGAGAATCTCCAGAAACGTATCGTGGCAGGGCCAGGGACGCATCCAGCGCCTCACCCGCCTTCCAGGCTCCAATGGCCAATCGGCCCACCGTTCTCGCAGTAACCGTGCAACCAGCTACAAACTGCACGCCGCTGTCGACTTCCGACCACCAGCCCGGTAAATCTCCCACCGCAACCCAACCCGCGCCCGGAAGCGTCGGAGGTGCTGACGCGCCCTGGTGCAACACGTCGTCAGCGACCTGCAACAGGCGTTCGGCATCCCTGCTGAAACCGGCAAGGTAGTAAGCATCTCGCCGAGACCGGGTAATGGTAAGCACGCCATCGGGCACGGGCTCAGATTCAACGATATTCAACGCCTCGCTGGCCAGCGCCAGCGACGAGGATATGGGCAGCACCCTGGCACTGGCCGCATACGCCAAGCCCTGGGCCAGCGAAGCGGCGATGCGTACCCCGGTAAAAGATCCAGGGCCAGCGGCAAATGCGACGGCCTCGAGATCTTTTGGCCCGATCTCAGCGGTTCTGAAAAGCCCATCCAGCATCTCCAGAACGAGCATATTGTGCATACGATCGACGTTCTGTGTATCCTCGAACCAGCGTCCCGACACGTGCAATGCCAGCGAGCACAAACTGCCCGATGTCTCAAGAGAAAGCAGCGTAGTCATAGAGGTATGTTATCCAACCCCTGGACCTGAACGAAGCGCTGAAGGCGATTCTTTTCGACGTCGTACCCGTTGCTGAGACAGAAACGCTTCCGGCCTCAACCGCCGTAGACCGTGTGGCCGCTGACGACGTCATCGCACCTGTCAGCCTACCGCCTTTTCCAGCATCGGCCATGGATGGGTATGCGCTGCGAAGCACAGACCTGACCGGACCTCCCCCCCACACCATGGACATTGCGGGAACAAGCCTTGCCGGACACCCCTTTGCCGGCGAGGCCCCATCAGGCAAAGCTGTTCGCATCGTTACCGGCGCGCCCGTTCCCCAGGGTCTGGACGCGGTGGTCATTCAGGAAGACTGTGATGCAGACGGTAACACCGTGACCATTCGGGAGCGGGTGGACCCAGGTAACAATATCCGCTCGACCGGACTCGACATACAGGCCGGTCAGACCCTGTTCTCAGCCGGCACGCGACTTTCAGCTTTTCATGTCGGATGGATGAGTGCCTGCGGAGTTGTCGACGTCAGCGTCTTCAGTCGACCACGAGTGGCCATCTTCTCAACCGGTGACGAGCTGGTAGAGCCCGGGGCGGCTCTTGGGCCCGGCCAGATCTATGATGCCAACCGGCATCTGCTGCATCTCATCCTTTGCCGCCTGCCCGTGGAGGTGGATGATTTCGGAATTCTCCCTGACGAACCGGATCGAATTCGCGCTGCGTTGGAGCAGGCCGCAGGCACCTGCAATGCCATTGTCACCAGCGGTGGCGTTTCAGTAGGAGATGCCGACTGGGTCAAACAGGTCGTCGAGGACATGGGCGATCTGCAGTTCTGGAAACTCAATCTCAAGCCCGGCAAGCCGATGGCCTATGGGCGGCTTGGCAAAGCCATGTTTTTCGGGCTTCCGGGTAATCCCGTATCCAGCGTGGTTACAGCACTTCTGCTTGCGAAACCCGCCCTGCTGAAGTTGAGCGGCTGCCCTTATCAGCCGCCGCTGTCGCTTCCGGCCCGACTGAAGAACGCAATCACACACCGCCGCGGCCGGGAAGAATACCAACGGGGCTTCATCGCAGAGCAGAACGGGGAAATCTTCGTCTCATCCACCGGCGATCAAAGCTCGAATCGACTGGCTACGTTCGCCGCAGCCAACTGCCTGATTCGCATTCCGAAAGGCAGCGATGATCTAGATGAGGGCTCAATGGTATTCGTGCTTCCCTTTGCGGGGCTTCTCTAACACGAGAACCGGAAGCGTCTCACCTGTCACGGCAAGCGGCGACAGACCTCCTTGGCGACGCTGTCGTCACCAGGCTACGGACGGCGATTGACACCCGTAGTTCAGCCGGCGCGCTGACCCCAGCGCGCCGGCTCACTCTTCAGCGACGCTCAGCGACGAGCTGAACGCTTTCGCGCCGGAGCTCTTCTTGTCGCCTTCTTCTTGGCGACTTTTCTCTTCGGCGCTTTCTTCTTAGCAGCCGTCTTTCTGCGGGCCGGTGCTTTCTTCTTCTTGGCAGCCGCCTTCTTGCGAGCTGGTGCTTTCTTCTTCTTGGCAGCCGCCTTCCTACGGGCTGGTGCTTTCTTCTTCTTGGCAGCCGCCTTCTTGCGAGCTGGTGCTTTCTTCCTCTTGGCAGCCGCCTTCCTACGGGCTGGCGCCTTCTTCTTCTTGGCAGCCGCCTTCTTGCGGGCTGGTGCCTTCTTCTTAGCAGCCGCCTTCTTACGGGCCGGTGCCTTCTTCTTGGCAGCCGCCTTCTTACGGGCCGGTGCTTTCTTCTTAGCGACTGCCTTTCGCTTCGCTACTGCCTTCTTTGCAGGCCGCTTCTTCGGCGCAGCCCTTTTTGCCGCTGTCCGTTTCGCCGCTCGTTTAGCTTTCGGCATAAAAATCTCCTCGGATTTCTTTGCTGTCTACACTGGCCGATCTACTTCCTTGTCACAGCCTTTCGTTTTTCAAATGCTACTAACTTCTTTGTCTCATCTAGCTCGCATTGTACTAGAGCGCTTCGTGTTCTCGTCCCGAACTGTGATTGTGGTTCTGAATTCGCGAGTGCTAATCGCTCTTCACAACTTCTTCAGCAGTTACGGAAACTCGAATCAACGTTCAACCCACTCTTATCAACATCCGACTTCTTTGAGATTAACTCTCTTTGAGCTTCTTTCTCATCGAGGTTCATCTCGAAATTTTGCGAATGCTCAGCAGAGTTGATTGAACACTTTTCAAAGCTCTTTAGATTACGTTAGATCAACTAATTGATAGTGCAATCAAAAAACTTCCGCGAATCATAGAGAAACGAAAAAAAAATACCACTACTAAGGGAATCAGTTTTGCAACTCGGAAATTACTCGTTCGCGGATTTCCTGAACGTCTCCTGTTCCATCTATGTTGTGAAAACCAAGCGGGGAGCTTTCAGCACGCGCTCGATAGAACGCGACGAGAGGATGCGTCTGCTCATGATAGACGCGCAAACGATCACGAACCGTCGCCTCGTGATCGTCATCACGTTGAATAAGGGGCTCACCTGTTTCGTCATCCGTACCCCCAACCTTCGGCGGGTTGTAGAGCACGTGGTAGACGCGACCGGAGCCCGGATGGACTCGTCGCCCGCTCATCCGCTGCACGATATCCTCATCCGGCACGACGATCTCTACGACATTGTCTATGTGCACGCCGGCCTGATCGAGCGCCTCGGCCTGGGGAATAGTTCTGGGAAACCCGTCGAACAGAAAGCCATTAGAACAATCCGGTTCGGCAATCCGCTCTTTTACCAGCTCAATGATGATTTCATCGGATACGAGCGCGCCAGAGTCCATGACAGCTTTTACCCGCTTTCCCAGCGCAGAGCCTGCGCTGACGGCAGCGCGCAACATATCTCCAGTCGATATTTGTGGAATGCCGAAGGCTTCACAGATGTACTGCGCCTGAGTACCTTTTCCAGCGCCTGGTGGGCCAAGCAGAATAATTTTCATGTGTTCTCCCTCTAACTGCTGTCGCATAAATTATTGTTAGCTGCCGGTCAGTTTCGTCAGTTTACGACACCCGCCGTGCTTGCGTTACGCCTTCCACACACTTCAACTGCTCAACAATGCCGGCCAGGGCTCTGAAACCGGGAAACGGTATCTCGAGCGTAATGGTGGCGCACCCGCTATCCCTGTCTACACGACCCCAGTTCGCAAGCAGGGGAATCTCCTCCTCACTCAGTAAGGTTGCAATATCAAGGAGCAATCCATCCCGATCCGGAGATTCGACTTCCAGTCGGCAGATCGCTGGCGCCGTTGCTTCTGGCTCCGGAATAAGGCTGAGCTGAGGCGATTCAACGTTCTCGGGAAACAGAAGATCGATCACGTCGACAACCGGTAAATCCCCAGCACCAACCGCCGAGAATATTTCCGTAACGCCAGGCAGATCGAGTTCGCGAGCCACGTTTTCCCAAACATGGGGTGGCGGCGCAGCGACCCCAAGATCTCCTAAAAGATCGCCGAGCAGGTTCTGCCCATCTTCAACGTTCACCGCAACATCACGACTGCGGAACCAATCGTGTATTTTCTGCCGCGCTCTGGAAGTGTGCACGAAACCCAGAAGGGGCTCGATCCAGCTTCGATTAGGACCGCCTTCCTCAGCCGTCAGAATTTCAACCTGCTGCCCTGTTTCAAGGCGGCTGTTTAGCGCTGCTGGATGGCCATTCACCAGAGCCCCTCGGCATCGATGGCCAATTTCGGTGTGCACTCGATAGGCAAAGTCGAGGGGCGTAGCACCGCTTGTAAGATCCACAACGTGGCCAGCTGGCGTGTAAACGAAGATCCGCTCTTCGTCGAACAGCTGCTGCAGTTCTGCCCCAAAGTCTTCGTGACCATAAGTTGCCGATAAAGACTCGTTGCCAAGCTCTACAACCTGTCGCAGCCAGTTGAGCTTTTCGGCAAAAGGTCGGTCTTCCGAGTCCTTTTCCTTGTAGGCCCAGTGTGCGCAAACTCCCAACTCGGCTTCCTGGTGCATTTCGCGAGTGCGTATCTGGACCTCCAGGGTCAAACCATCAGGGCCGAGCACCGCGGTGTGAATCGAACGGTAGCCATTCTCCTTTGGCGCGGCTATGTAGTCGTCGAACTCGCTGGGGATATGGCGCCATTGAGTGTGAATAACGCCAAGGGCAGCGTAGCACTGCGCGATGCTGTCCACCAGAACGCGAACGGCGCGCACGTCGTGCACCTGTTGTATACCGACCTTTTTGGTCTGCATCTTCCGCCAGATGCTGTAAATGTGTTTTGCCCTGCCCGTCACCGTCGCGTCGACGCCTTGAGATCGGAGTTGCCCCTCCAAAGAATCAACGATTTCTGCAACCCGTCGTTCTCTTTCTCCGCGCCGCCCATCCAACTGCTTGGCGATGGCCACATATACGTCTGGCACCAGGTAACGTAACGAGAGGTCCTCGAGCTCCCATTTCAGCTGCCAGACCCCGAGCCGGTTGGCAAGGGGAGCGAAGATCAGATGTGCCTCGCGAGCGATCCTCTGCTTGCGATCTTCGCTGGAATTTTTGGCGGTGCGAAGCGCAACAACACGCTCGGCAAGCTTGAGAACGGCAACGCGAGCGTCGTCGATGAGAGCGATGAGCATGTGGCGAACGTTTTCCACCTGGTCTCTTCGCTCGCTGGTATGCAGACGCGCGTTGGTCATCTCGAGTATGCTGGCAGTTGCCATCCGGGTTACGTCTTCAAGCAGATGCGCCACATCGGCGCCGAAGACGGCCTCCATCTCTGCAATGCTGGACTCTTCAGCACGAACGGGCCTGTACGCAAGAGCCGCAATCACGGAGGACGTATCCATTTTCAGGTCGGCGACCAGCCCGGCCAACTCCATTCCGTTCTCAAGGTAGAGCTCACCCCGATGCGGGAGCGAGCGCACAAACTCGCAGGCGCCAAGGACGCGGTCCGCATCCACATGGCCATGCTTTTCCGTCAGCGTTCGCGTCCAGCTGCGGGTATCAATCGAGCCATCCTGGCGACGAGGTATATCCTCCCGTGCCTTTACCATCAGCCGCGCCGCTGGAACACGCCAAGCGTTTCCACGTGTGCCGTGTGAGGGAACATATCGTATATACCTACTTCCACGAGCTCGAAACCCAGCTGCTGGAGCACCCGGGCGTCTTCGGCAAAGGTGTCGGGGCTACAGGATACATATGCTATCCGCTCGAGCCGTGGCCAAGCTGCCCATTGCCGGAGATTCGGACCCGCCCCGGAGCGCGGCGGATCCAACAGCAGAAATTCCACTTCTGGTAGCGTTCCACCCTCTGCATGATACAGGTCGACAACCTGAAACTGCGCCTGATTGGTCAATCCGTTCAACGAAGTGTTCAGCTGGGCTCTTTCTATCGACGCAGACGCGGCCTCGTAACCGTGCACCCGGGCTCCCAGCCGCGCCAGCGGCAGAGAAAAGTTGCCAATGCCGCAGAAAAGGTCCGCCACGTTGGCTCCGGCCGGCGGATCCAGAGCCAGAACGGCGTTTCGAACCAGCGAGCGGTTCATATATGGGTTGACCTGAGTGAAATCGGTGGGGCGAAACTGATAACGAAGACCGAAATCTAAGTTTGAGTAAGCAAGGTAGTCTGATCCGTCGTCGGGATCCAAGGGATGAACGCTGTCGTAGCCTTCCGGCTGAAGATACAAGCGACCACCGCTGTTCCGGGCGAAACACAGCAGACGCGCCCTGTCGGCTTCGGTCAGCGGCTGGAGATGCCGGACGACATAAGCAAACTCCGTGTCCCCTGCGGCAAGCTCCACCTGTGGAACCAGATGCGGCTGTTCCAGACCGGCAAGCGCCTCCTGGAGCAGCGGCAAGTTCCTGGCAAAGGGCAAAGCCAGGGTCTGGCAGCTGTCCATTCGGGAGACCCGGCTGCTGAAGGCTTCCCTGAACCCGACGAGCAGTTCACTTCCCAAGAGACGGCAGCCGAGCCTGGCCTTGTAGCGGTAGTGCAAGCGCGGGCCGGCAACCGGCAGGCGGACCTTTTGAGGTCGGACTCCCGCCTGCTCCAGGACGCGCAGCAGGCGACCCTCCTTATGCTTCAGCTGGACGTCATAGGCCAGGTGCTGCAGCGCGCAGCCACCACAGCGCGGGAAGAACGCGCACGGAGGCGGTGCCTGGCGATCAAGCGCACCAACCTCGGGAGTGTCTGCCTGTGCGTACCAGATACCGCGTCGCCGTTTCAGCACTCGAGCGTGGACGCTTTCCCCGGGAAGCGCATTGCGAACCCGCACATCCCTATCTTCATAGGTCGCGGACCCCAACCCGTCGGTATCCAGGGTCTCAATCACGACGTCGATTTCGCGCACGCGCCGGCGGGCCATCAGGCGCGCAGCCCGGGAAGCAGACGTCGGCTGGCAATGGGACGAGGCCCGAGCAGCGGTTCGAGAGCAGCGCGGAAGAGCCTTTTTGCAGCCACCCTGGAAGCTTTGGATCCCATGGATTCATCAGAAATTTCTGCCAGGACGCTGCCGGGGACCGTCTGATCGCTGGCCCGAGGTGCCCGGACGAACCCGGTTTCCGGAGACAGCAGATAGTGCGCCTCGCCATCAATGGCTTCTCCCGTTTCAGCATCCCGGGAAAAGTTCAGACCGTAACCCAGCTCCTCGAGCAGCAGTTTTTCAAAGCAGCGTAGAGCAACATCCACAGGACGATCACCCTGCTCCAACCGCTCCAGGCACCAGCAGGTACCGGCAAAAATACCTGGTACGCTCTCATGCTCTCCTACCAGCCGGCTGACGAGTTCCAGCACGTAAAAGCCGGCAGCAACGGCTGTGCCTTTGAGCGACGCGAAGCCCTCTGCTTCATAGGCCGTAAGGGTACCAAGGCTTCCCCGACCCACCCATCCAACGGTCATCCGGTTGAACGGCTGCAGGGCGCTGCCTTTTTTGCCGCCGCGCACGCCGCGACCCACCAGGGCGACCCGCCCATGGTGAAGCGTGAGTAGCGAGACAATGGCGCTGGTTTCACGATAGGGTCGGACGTGCAGTATCACGGCCGGCTCACCGGTCACCCTGCCGGCAACGCTAGTCATAGCCCATCCGGCGCAGGCCCGCCGGACTGTTGCTCCAGCCCGGTTTTACTTTCACCCAGAGGCGCAGCATCACACGCTTGCCGATGAGCGTCTCGATGTCCTTGCGGGCTTCCTGGCCGATGAGTTTGAGCTTTTCGCCCCCCTTCCCTATGACGATTCGCTTCTGTCCGGGACGCTCCACATAGATGTCAGCGATGATTTCAACCAGCTCGGATTTTTCTTCGAAACCTTCCAGCACGACGGCAAGGTGGTGCGGCACTTCATCTCCGAGACGCCGCATCAGCTTCTCGCGGATAATCTCCCCGACCAGGGCACGTTCGGTCTGATCGGTCAGCTGATCCTCCGGAAACAGCCGGGGTCTTGCAGGCAGTCGGGCGAAGATGGCAGCCCGCAGCTGGTTCAGCCCTTCATTCTTCAAAGCCGAAACAGGAAAGATCTCGTCAAAAACGCCGGGGGCATCCAGCTTGCTCATCGCGGGCAGCAATGCCTGCTTGTCACGCAACAGATCAATTTTGTTGATCACCGCCAGCCGCGGCACCGCCAGCTTGCTCAGGTGCTCAAGCACGAGATCATCCTCGTCAGTCCATTGGTCGCGGTCCACTATCATCACGATCAGGTCTACGTCAGGAAGCACCGACGTCGCAGCGCGAACCATGTAGCGATTAATTTCCCTGTGAGCGTGATGGTGAATGCCAGGGGTGTCCACATAGATCGCCTGACAAGGGCCCTCGGTATCCACGCCCAGAAGAATACGGCGCGTCGTCTGGGGTTTTCTCGAGGTGATGCTGAGCTTCTGACGCAGCATGTGATTGAGCAACGTGGACTTGCCCACGTTGGGTCGACCTACGAGCGCAACGTAACCACATCGCTGAGAGTTTTCATTCAATATCTGCGATCCGCTTCAACATGACATCGGCGGCGGTCTTCTCGGCCGCGCGCCGGCTCGTACCTTCCCCGGTGACTTCCAGCGCGAGCTCCGGGATGGTGCAGCTCACGCGGAAAACACGCTCGTGGGCGCTACCCGTCGTTTCGACGATGTTATACACCGGAAGTGCCAGGTTCGCCCCCTGAAGATGCTCCTGCAGCCGTGTTTTGGGATCTTTGATATCCTCGACGTTGAGGTTGGACATCCGCGCGCCGAAAAGGCGGCAAATCACCTGCCGGGCGGATTCGATGCCACCATCCACGTGTACCGCGCCAAACACCGCCTCCAGCGCGTCGGCCAGAATCGAGGCCCGCTTGTGCCCGCCGCTGCTGCGCTCCCCACTGCCAAGCTTCAGGCAGTTGCCAAGATCGAGCTCCAGCGCAATTTCTGCAAGGGTTTCCCGTCGAACCAGGCTGGCCCGCATCAGGGTCAAAGCGTCCTCCGCGTCCGCATTCCGGGAAGTGAAAAGCTGCTCGGCGATGACGTATCCCAATACCGCATCGCCGAGAAATTCCAATCGTTCGTTGTGCCGCCCGGCCGCGCTTCTGTGAGTCAGCGCCTGTTGAAGCAGCGCCCTGTCTGCAAATGTGTACCCGAGTTCTGCCTCGAGACGGGACATGACATCAGAACTACTGATACTTGAACTGCTCCTCGAACCTGAGAACGACATCTACGTTGGAAACCAGGTGCTCCCGCTGTTCGTAGTTCACGTTCAGCACGGTGTCGTCCCTTCCGCGATCGATTTTCAGAATATCGGTTACCTTGAAGTCACGCAGGTTGTTCACCTTGAAACGCTTCTCCAGCGACTCCTTGATCTCGCTTCGGCTCATCTCGTGGACCTTCTGCGGTGGCAGGTCCTCTATGACGCTTTTCACAGCGTAGAAATCGATATAGTGGGGGCCGAGCTTCAACACCAGCGTTACCGCGGATGCCACGACCACCACGATCAGAAGAATGCCCACAAACGACATTCCTGCCTGCCTGGAAAGACTGCTGCCGCGCCGGTTGTTGCAATGGGATAAGTTTCGAGTACGCATCATGATTTCTCCATCTTATCCTTAGTCTAGCCAGCGATTGCGGGCTAAGGTTGGCAGATTCCATCCCGGATCTTTGTGAACCCAGATGGCAACCGCCTTGCCAACAATGTTGTCTTCGGGGACAAAACCCCAGACTCGGCTGTCTTCGCTCCTGCCGCGATTGTCCCCCATCATGAAATAAGCGTCATCCGGCACCACCCACTCCTGAGCCGGTTCTGTGAAGCGGTAGCGGTAAGTTCTGTGCGCACGCCCATCAACGGTCTCGGCGTACTCACGCACCGGAATACGGGTGGCGGCGTAAGGAATGCTGGCTTCGAACTCCCGGACGAGATCATAGTTAAGGCGTTTGCCGTTGAGGAACACGGCCTTGTTCTCATAGCGGATGCGATCTCCCGGAAGGCCCATGACCCGCTTGATGAAGTAGCGGGAATCATGGGGAGGAACGAAAACCATGACGTCTCCGCGTTCAGGTGCACCGATATTCAGGATCTTGGTTCCCAACACCGGTAGTCGCAGACCGTAGGCATATTTATTGACCAGGATGAAGTCGCCCACTTCCAGGGTAGGTACCATGGACTCAGAGGGAATCTGGTACGGCTCCGCAAGAAAACTGCGCAAAAGCAGAACCAGCAGCAGCACCGGGAAGAAGGAGCGCGCATATTCCACCAGCCGTGGTTCGGTCAGAACCCGCTCCAGTTCCTCTCCTGCCGTTCCGCTCGCTTCCAGCGAAGCGGCTGCGGCCACGCGTCGCGGCTTCAATACCAGCGCGTCGATCAGCCACAGGGCGCCACAGATCAGCACGGCCCAGGTTAGAACGAGCGGAAAATCGATATCCATCAGCGTTCGACCTTCAATGCCGCCAGAAAAGCTTCCTGGGGGATTTCGACTCGGCCAAGCTGCTTCATGCGCTTCTTGCCGGCCTTCTGTTTTTCCAGCAGTTTCTTTTTTCGGGTTACGTCGCCACCGTAACACTTGGCAGTTACGTTTTTGCGGAGCGCCTTGACCGTCTGCCTGGCGATCACCTGACCACCGATGGCGGCCTGGATCGCAACGTCAAACATCTGCCGGGGAATCAATTCTTTCATCTTTTCGGCCAGCAGCCTGCCGCGGGACTGGGCCTGATCGCGATGGGCGATGGTAGCAAGCGCATCGACCCGGTCACCGTTAATGAGAATATCCAGCTTCACCAGCTTCGCCGCCTCGAATCGCTTGAAGCTGTAGTCCAGCGAAGCAAAACCTCGGCTCACCGACTTCAGGCGATCGAAAAAATCCATCACCACCTCGTTCATCGGCAGCTCCCAGGTCATGGACACCTGGCCACCGCTGTATTGCATGTTTTTCTGCACGCCCCGCCGCTCCACGCAGAGCGTCATCACGTTGCCCACATAGTCCTGTGGAACCAATATGTTTACCTCCGCAACGGGCTCGCGCATCTCTACGTAGTTCGCCGGCAGCCGTGAGGGGTTGTCGACCTGCACCACGCTGCCATCAGCCAGCTCCGCCTCATAAACGACCGTGGGTGCTGACGTGATCAGATCGAGGCCATACTCGCGCTCCAACCGCTCCTGCACGATTTCCATGTGCAGCATGCCCAGGAATCCGCAGCGAAATCCAAAACCGAGCGCTTCAGAAGACTCCGGCTCGTAGAACAGGGAAGCGTCGTTGAGCGTCAGCTTCTGAAGCGCCTCACGGAAGCCTTCAAAATCTTCCGAGTTGACCGGAAACAGGCCGGCAAACACCTGCGGCTTGGCCTTGCTGAAGCCGGGCAGCTGGGGTACCTGCTGGTGCGCGGCGAGGACCAGCGTGTCACCCACCGGGGCGCCGCGAATGTCCTTGATGCCCGCCACCACGTAGCCCACTTCTCCCGCCATCAGGCAGTCGCGACTGTTCCGCTTCGGCGTGAACCCCCCTACATCATCCACGACGTGCGTCTTGCCTACGCTCTTGACGACGATCTTGTCGCCCGCGCGAAGCTGCCCGTGCACAACGCGAACCAGTGAAACGATGCCGAGATAATTGTCGAACCAGGAATCGATGATCAGGGCCTGCAGAGGCTTGTCGCGGTCGCCCTGAGGCGGCGGTATCTGCGCCACCAGCCGCTCCAGCAGCTCAGGAACGCCTTCACCCGTTTTCGCACTCACGCACAGCACGTCGTCGGTGGGCAGGCCGATGATTTCTTCAATTTCCCGGGCCACCGTCTCTGGTTCCGCTTGCGGAAGATCGATCTTGTTGAGCACCGGCAGTACTTCAAGACCTTGCTCGATGGCGGTATAGCAGTTCGCGACGGATTGCGCTTCCACCCCCTGGGCAGCATCCACAACAAGCAGAGCCCCCTCGCAGGCGGCCAGCGAACGGGACACTTCATAGCTGAAGTCCACGTGCCCCGGCGTATCGATGAAGTTGAGCTGGTAGGTTTCTCCATCGCTGCCCTGGTACTGCAGGGTGACGCACTGGGCCTTGATGGTGATGCCGCGTTCGCGCTCCAGATCCATCGAATCCAGGACCTGATCGGCCATCTCCCGATCGCTGAGCCCACCGCAGAGCTGGATCAACCTGTCGGCCAGGGTCGACTTGCCATGATCGATGTGGGCGATGATGGAAAAATTGCGTATCAGGTCAATCGCGGGCACTAGTGTTCCGACCTGTCGATGCCAGGCCGCCATTACGGTTCCTATGAGGCGCGCGAGTGTAGCCTATCACCCGATCTCGAGCGAGTTCCCGTCACTCATTCAGGTACGCGCAATGCCAGGAAAGTCGGCGCCTGGCCGCGGATGATGAGCACCGGCACCGATCTTCCGACAGGCAACCCGTCAGCAATTTCCATGAAGCTGTTGACGTCGACGATTTCCTGATTGTTCAGGCGCGTGATGATGTCGCCGGCCCGAATACCCGCTTCGGCAGCAGGCCCTTCAGCCGTCATTACCCGAACACCTCCGGCAACGCCCAATCTTTCTTCCGCATTCTCCGGCAACCCTTCAACCGCCAGCCCGAGCCTGGAAGGCACTTCGCCTTGAGGCGAACGGAAACCGAGCTGCTCGTCGCCCCGGTCCGCCAACTCCCCGATGGCAACCGTGAGCGTAATTTCCTCGCCTTCCCGAACCACGCGCATATCCGCATCGACCCCCACCGGCGTGCCGCCCACAACGTGCGGAAGCTCAGATGAAAAATCGATGGGCGTTCCCGCAAACTGCACAATGATGTCGCCCTCACGGACGCCAGCCTGAGCCGCCGGGCTGTTTTCCATCACCCGGGAGACCAACGCGCCGTGGGGTCTATCCAGGCCGAAGCTCTCCGCGAGATCGCGGTTCACTTCCTGAATGACGACGCCAAGCCAGCCCCGGGAAACACGACCCGTCTCCTTGAGCTGACGAACGGCATTCATGGCCACATCGATGGGTATGGCAAAAGACACCCCCATGAAGCCGCCGGAGTTGCTGTAAATCTGCGAGTTGATGCCAACAACCTCACCGTCGAGGTTGAAAAGTGGGCCGCCGGAATTGCCCGGATTGATCGCCACGTCGGTCTGAATGAAGGGCACGTAGTTTTCATTCTGCTCCGTGGGCAGGCTGCGGCCTTTGGCGCTGACAATTCCTGCGGTAACCGAGTAGTCGAAGCCGAACGGAGAGCCGATCGCCAGGACCCACTCGCCCACTTTGAGAGATGCGGATTTTCCCAGCTTGACGGTGGGCAGATCGTCCGCTTCAACCTTGATCAGGGCGAGGTCGGAGCGCGGATCCGAACCCACCAGCGTCGCGGAAAGCTCCGTGCGATCGTTGAATCGGACGAGGATTTCATCTGCACCTTCGACGACGTGATTGTTGGTGACAATGTAGCCGTCCTTCTCTAGCACGAAGCCTGAGCCTAGAGAGCGGGGACGCCCATAGGGACTGGCTCCACCTTCCGGCGGAAAAAACCGCCTGAAGAACTCCTCCAGCTCCTCGTTGCGGGACCTGGGGCGAGACGAAGATGGCGCTTCGGGGCGCTGCACGGTGCTTATGTTGACGACCGCAGCCGCGTTTTTCTCCACAAGCTTGGTGAAATCCGGCAGCTCGCGGGCCTGGATCGCTGCCGACATCAGCGCTACGGTTGCAAAAAACCAGCAACGCACTAACAGACTCTGTGACTTCATATACCTCACCGTATTTCTATTTACCTGCCGCAGACGGAGCACTAATCACCGCTGGCCGTCTCGGACTGAATGTCCTCGAATGATTGTTTCGACCCGAATGATGCTCCTGGACTCGCACTGGCTGAGGCTCTCTGCGGCGCCGAGCTTTCAGCTCCGGACGGCGGCGGGCGTTATCCGCAGTCGGGTCCAGGTAACAAGGGACGGCGCAAGCCTCAACAGCAGGCCCATCACCACAAAAAGGAAACTGTACCCCATTGCAACGCTCGCCGCGTCCCCTCCGATATAAGCACCGATCAGAGCGCCCGAGAGCAGAAATGCCACCGGCAAACCAAAGAGCACCATGGCTGCGCGGGTAAGACCCGCGGAGGATACGGAAACCTGCACAGGTTGTCCGTCCACCCATCCGCCACTCCCCAGCACTCTACCCAGCGCCTGATCCCCGGCATCGTCATCGCCGAGCATCAGTCGAACGGAGTCGGCGCTGCCGGGACAGCGGGCGGCACAACGCTCGCAGTGACTGGCGATTCCGATTTCCTGAACCACCCCACCGCTGACCCTCAGCGTACCCTCGCGATCGATTCGCGGCGTCGCCGTCACGGTTCGCTCCGTACTGTCACTGAACGCGCAATGCGCTGCGCCGTGGGGACAGGTAACTCTCCCACCAGCGTCACGAGATGCGGCTCATGTTCCGCGCCGGAGAGGAGATGCGTAACGGCAACGGTTGCCCCATTACGCGACACCATCTCCGCAGCCCCGCTTTCGGGCATGCCCTCAATAAACAGAGAGAAAGCTGCCAGGCCATCGGTATACATCAGGGTATTGACGGCCCGAAGAGAGCTGGGCACCCGACGAATGTCAGCCGCTGCAACCCGGAATCCAGGCGGCAGCCAGCCCGCCATCCACGTCATTTCTGCCGCCGCGACCGGCTCTGGATGTTTGGTCGCCAACGTCAGGTGGGAGATGAGCGATCCATTCTTGCCGTCGGGTTCCAGCGCCGCCGGATCAACCTGATCTCCCAGCCTGATCTGATTGAACTGAAAGATCTCCAAGCGCTCACCATCCCGGCTCAGCAGCTCGGAGCGAAGCAGCAGCCGCGTCTCTTTGTCCAGCCACAGGTGATAGCCATAACGATCGTCATCCAGCGGGGTGACGGCAAGACGCACAGCCACCCGATCCGCCACCCTGTCTTCTCCGGAGATCGCCAGCCCGTAATGATCGGAGATCTGATCGTAGCGGCGAACGAAAGCCCGCGCGAACGGGCCAGAGGGGATGCTCTGCTCCAGCTCGAGCAGCGCATCACCCGGCATGACGATGCACTCCACCTCCTCACCGCGCCGAACGATCTCCCTCGGGGCGCCGTTCAGGTGAACCAGCCGTTCGCGCTGCTCGCCGTTGACCACCATGTGAACAACCCGCAGGCTGGCCATGTCATCGCCGTTGTAGTAGCTGAATATTCCATCGTAGCTGAGGTCGCTGAACGCCAGATTCATGTCGTCTAACCAGCTCCTGGCGTCCTGTTCGGCCCGAACCGGGCCACTGAGCAACAGGGATGCGGCAAGCAGGCCGGCGGCCACAGCTGACGAATTGCACCGCGCTGGCGTCATGGACCCTCGTAGGTAGCCATCTTGACGAAATTGACCACCCCTGCCTGGTTCAGGGCCTTCTGCTGAGTATGATGCAGCATGTAGGCACGCGCCCTGCGCAGATCTGAGGGAGAGGCATCCGCGGCAAGCCGGATATTCGGCGCGACGACCACCGGCTCGCGCAACGATTCACCCACGAAAGGCGCACCATCGGCAACGGGTGGATCCTCCGCCTGGGCAACCTCGCCAACGGGAAGCTCATTCCCGGACTGCAGCGTGGCCACACCCAGCACTACAGCAAAGGCAACGGACGCAGCGACCGCGAGCCCGGTCTTTCTTCCGAACCGGCTCGTCGCTGCCTCGGGCACCTGAATGTTTTGCTCATCAAGCCCGTCGATCTGTTCCTGAGATTCGCCGCCAAGCGCCTCCTGATCCAGACTCAGCCACACCCTTTCGCGAATCGCGAGAGGCTCATGCACGCATTCCTGACGGAGCAGGCTTCCAAACAGGTGGTACCGCTCCCAGAGACCTTGCAGCTGCGGATCAGTTTTCAGCTCGTCGAGCACTCGCCGCAGCTCGAATTCATCGGCCTCGTCATCGATCACAGCGGATAATGATTGTCTAAGCTTTTCCGACATCCTCTCTCACCTCTCTAACTCCCACCGCTTTACCTCTTCCCTCTACCAATCTCGCCTCTCTCAATCTCATCTCAACCGCTATCCGTCGTTCTCATCGGGCAATTCAACGAGGTGGGTTCAGCAGCGGAGCGAGGTGCTTGTCGATCGCCTCCCTGGCACGGAAGATCCTCGAGCGCACGGTTCCGACGGGGCAATCCATGATCTCGGCGATCTGCTCATAGGTGAGACCATCAAATTCCCGTAATGTCACCGCGCTTCGAAGATCATCAGGCAGGCCTGAAATGGCCTGATCGATAGCGGCGGACAGCTCATCTCTCGCCAGAGACGCTTCCGGGTTCTCCAGGTCTTTGAGGGCTTCGCCACCGTCGTAGAATTCCGCCTCCTCCACCTCGACATCTACCCCCGGCGGGCGCCGGCTACGGGCCACTATGTGATTCTTCGCGGTATTGATGGCAATGCGATACAGCCAGGTATAGAACGCGCTCTCGCCCCGGAACCGCGGCAGCGCCCGAAATGCTTTGATGAAGGCTTCCTGAGTGACATCCTGGACGTCTTCCGGTTCCCGCAGGTAACGGCTGACAAGATTCATGATCTTGTACTGATAGCGACTGAACAACAGATCGAACGCGCGACGGTCCCCCTTCTGGACTCTTCGCACCAGTTCCTTGTCTGTCTCTTTGCCCACGCGGCCCGCTGAAGCTGGAAAACTGGCCGGATATTCTGCCGTTAACGACCCGGTTATACTAGACGGGCGTTCTGAACGAGGTTGCGCCCGATGACCCAGCGCTTTTCTACTGACATTCTCGTCATCGGCGGAGGCGCGGCCGGGC
>CAMYJX010000030.1 GCA_947258825.1 uncultured Pseudomonadales bacterium | reverse complement strand
CTGGTCGCCTACCGGCTGCGCGATGAGTACAGGGCCGACTGTGTCTACGAGGATGCCAATATCTACACCGCGCGCTGGGTGCACTGCGACGATGCCAAGAAGCTCGAAGAGTTCCGCAGCAAGCTTCGTGAGCAGCTGGCTTTGGATGGCGGTGGTTACCTGACCTTTCTCGCATCCAGCCGGGCCAATCTCCAGCTGGCAGAGGAGCGTTGGCCGGACATAGAGTTCCGCAAAACCCGTGAACACTGACGCGACCCTGTACTAGACTTTGAAAAGTCAGTCATCCTCAAGCGAATCCAGTGGGGTAGCCATGCACGACGTCGAAGCGACGATGAGTTCCATTCTGGTCATAGACGACGACGCCCAGGTGCTGAACCTGGTCAGCGAGATGCTGCGTCTCGAAGGACACGCGGTGGAGTTGGCCGAAAACGGCCTGCTCGCCCTGCAGAAGATGGATTGTCAGCGTTTCGACCTGGTCATTACCGATCTGCTGATGCCGGAGAAAGAAGGGCTCGAAACCATCGTGGACATCCGCCGGGGCGACAGCTGCATGCCCATTGTGGCCATTTCTGGCGGCGGCAGGATCGGGCCCCGGGACTATCTGGATACTGCCCGCTGCATGGGTGCCGATGCTACGCTCGCCAAGCCATTCGGTCGCCAGGAGTTGCTGTCCACCGTTAACAACCTGCTTTACCACTAGGGAACCTCTGATTAATGCTCGAACGCTCAGAGGTTTTCGCGCTTACGCTGCCAAGGCGCGTGCCGCAGGCAATGTCATGCACATTTCCAAGGTGCGCAACATCGGCAGCGTAAGCGCGAGAAACCCCCGAAGGGCGCGCTGTACGGGCCCCGCCGCGTTGTTGCACTTCTTGGCAATGGGGACGACCATTACCTGCGAAGTGCGCCTAGCCGCAGGGCCCGTATAACGCGCTGAGCAAACGAGCATTAATCAGAGGTTCCCTAGAGTGCATCAACAGCTGCTGCAGGCTTTTTCCGCCTTCGCTGCGGATCCTCGAGCAGACGAGTTGACGGCGCTGATACTGATCAACCGACTGCTTTCACCGGAGCTGAACGTCGCCGCGCTACGCGGTAGCCTCACCGAGCTCGAATCCGCCTATCGACCTCCTCAGCCGCCCTGGCGGTTCCTGGCGGAACAGGGTTTTGGGGGCAACGTCGACGACTACGGGTCGCTGGAAAACAGCCGTCTGGACCGGCTGCTGGAAACCCGGAGAGGCATCCCCATCAGCCTGGCGGTCCTGCTGATACACCTTGCTCGTCAGGCGGGCCTTGCCGCCGACGGCATCAACTTTCCAGGCCACTTTCTGGTCCGCGTTGACGGCCAGCTGATCGATCCGTTCCGTATGGACGAGACCACCGAAGCAGCCTGCCTGGCGGGGCTTCCAGAGTCTGCGCCGCGTGGAGCGGAAGCTTTCGAAGTTGCGGGCCCACCGGCCATACTGCTGCGCATGCTGAACAACCTGAAATTCGCCTTCGTCGGCGCTACGGCATGGGACCGGGCCCTGGATGTGCTGGATGCCCAGCTGGCGCTGGCCCCGGGGGAGCCTGCGCTGCACCTGGAGAGAGGTGAATACTGGGGCCGACTCGGGGTGATTTCGTCAGCTCGGGATGCCTTTGCCGAAGCCGAGCGTCTGAGCGCCGGCGGGGTGGATCCCAGGTTGATTGAGATAGCACGCGTCGCTCGCGACCGGCTGCGTGGTCTCGCTGGCGGGAACGACGTGCTGCACTGAGCGCATCAATCGGTCATGTCATCGAAAGGGTTGTCCAGATCCAGCTTGACCGGCTGTCCAAACCCCGGGATCTGCAGGGTTTTTTCGCTGATTTCCAGGTCTTTGCCTTCCAGAACGCCTTCGCCGAACTCGTAAATGGGCAGGACTTCCCCACGATCCATGGCGGCATCGTAGTCGGCGGCTGAGGCCGCAACGGCTTCGTGGGTTCTCGCATGGGTCAGCATGGCATCCTTGCCCCAGCGTCGCTCCAGCATGCTGCGGGTGGTTTCCGGCGACAGCACCAGGCCGGTCGCGTTGTTGCCACCGAAACCCTTTGAGTTGATGAAGGCGGCCACCATGTTCTCCTGGTCCAGCTCGACGTGCTGCATCGGCAGCAGAAGATTCGAGTGGTGCACGTCCTCGGCGATGTGGTCGATGGTGTTGATGCCTGGCAACCAGCCGTGCTCCCAGGTGCCCAGAACGGCGGCGAGCTGGTCGCCCCCTGCGGGCGCCATGGAGTGGCCCACATAGGCTTTGACGGCGCCTACCGGCCAGCCTTCGATGCCGTGAACCTTCGCCAGCTCGTTGAGGATGTGCGACTCGGTCACCCGGTTCTGTGGCGTGCCGGTTCCGTGTGCCTGCATCTGCGTCCGCCTGCGCAGCCCGTCTTCGCCGAGCATGGATCGCGCCAGACCCATGGCCTTGGCAACGGTGATGTAGTTACCGACACCGGGCCCGGGTATGGATTTCTTGTAGCCGTCCGCGTTGACGAACACGGCGGGTACCGAACCCATAATGCGCGCGCCGAGGCGGACGGCAAGCTCGTCATCCATGAGCACTGTATAGATGGCGCCCTCGGCCACGGTGAAACCGCAGTTGTCCGAAAACGGCCGACAGGCACGGCGATGGTCAGGCCCGTCCGTGCGTCCATCCAGAGCCATCAGCGCTTCGTCTTCCGCCAGAGCGCCCATGGTCCGATAGCCCTCGATCACATCGGGCACGACGGGGGCTTCGGCGTTGCCGACCATGACGATTCGCTTGCGGCCGGCCATGATGTCCGCCACGCCCTGCCTGAGCCCGTACAGAAAGGTCGCGCACGCGCCGATGATGCCCGCGGTGCCGCCGACCGAACCCAGCACGTAAGCGTTGATGAAGTCTCCGGGCATCTGGGAGAGGCCAAGCGCGATGTTTTTGGAGGTCGGCCGTTTGCCTATGAGCGGATTCTGCAGCAGCCCGCCGTAACCTTCCGCGTCGAGCTGGCCCATGGCGCTGCCCGAATAGACGGCCAGCTCGTCCGGGGCCACCTCCATCTTCAACCGCTGGAGATCGATGCCGGTAGAACGCAGGGCGTCGGATGCGCCGTACACGGTGAGTTGCAGACCACGAGGATGACTGCGTGACTGATAGAGCGCGCCAGGGTCAAAGCCGCTGGGAAGCTGGCCCGCGCAGCTGACCCGGGAGCGTCGGTGATCCGGCAGGAAAATGTCCAGCCTTTTGGCAATGGTCACCCGCACGGTTCGGCTGTCCACATCCGTGACCTGCCAGCTAGGATCGGGTCGCTCCGGTAGATGCCGTCTCGCCAGGGTGAAAGTCAGGCCAGCGTCATTCTCGGCGTTGAGAGAGACGCTCCGATTGACCGGTACCTGATCCACGTTGAAGTTTTCGATTCTGCGGATCAGCGTGTGCTGATCGATGTACCGTTGCGCATCGGGGCTCGCGGGATCAGCCTCGTAGTTCATCAGGTTGGCAAGGCTGCGATAGGTCTGGCGTCGCTGGGTTTCGCTCAGGGCGTCAATGACCAGCCGGCGATAAGCGTGATGAAACGAGGCTCTGCCGGCAGCGTTGATCCCGCCGAAACCGACGATGACGGGAAGCCTGCTGGGAACCGAGCTCACCACCGTATCCCGCTCAATCCCGCTCCAGCGCGATAGCCGTGGCTTCGCCACCACCGATGCACAGGGCGGCAACGCCGCGCTTGAGGTTCAGCTTCTGCATGGCGTGGGCCAGGGTGACGATCAGGCGACTGCCGGTGGACCCGATGGGGTGGCCTTGGGCGCAGGCCCCGCCGTAGACGTTGACGCGCTCGGGATCCAGATGCAGTTCCTGGATAGCCAGCATGGTCACCATGGCGAAGGCTTCGTTGATCTCGAACAGGTCCACGCTTTCGGCCCGCCAACCGACCTTTTCCAGCAGCCGGTTAATGGCGCCCACTGGCGCGATGGTGAACTCGCTGGGGTGCCGGGAATGGGTGGCGTGGCCAGCAATTCTGGCCAGAGGCACGGCGCTGCCGAGCGCGCGATCGTCCGCTACGAGCAGCGCGGACGCGCCGTCGGAGATGGAGCTGGCGTTGGCCGCGGTGATGGTGCCGTCCTGCTTGAAGGCGGGACGCAGCGTGGGTATGCGCTCCAGCTTCGCGCGGTGGGGCTGCTCGTCATCGGTAACGGTCGTCCCGTTGGCACCGTTCAGCGTGACGGGCGCGATCTCTGCGGTTAGGCTGCCAGCTGTGATCGCGGCTTTTGCCCGCTCTACGGAACCAATGGCGTAATCGTCCATTGCTTCTCGGGTCAGCTGGTAGTCGTCGGCAGTCTTCTGGGCGAACACCCCCATGGCCGCACCCGTTTCGGCGTCTTCCAGCCCGTCGAAGAACATGGCGTCTTTCAGCTCTCCGTGACCCATGCGCATTCCGGAACGGGCCCGTGTCAGCAGATAGGGTGCGTTGCTCATGCTCTCCATGCCGCCGGCGATGACCACGCTGGCGCTGTCGGCGCGGATCAGGTCGCTGGCCAGCATGGTGGCCTTCATGCCGGATCCGCAGACCTTGTTGATGGTTGTTGCACCGCACGCGTCGGGCAGCCCCGCGCCCCGCATTGCCTGGCGGGCAGGCGCCTGCCGGACGCCGCCGCTGATGACGTTGCCCAGCACCACTTCGTCCACGGCTTCCGGATTGATGCCGCTGGCGGCCAGTGCCGCGGCGACGGCGTGCGCGCCGAGTTCCGTAGCTGTCAGCGAGGCCAGAACGCCCTGGAAGCTGCCGATGGGGGTACGTGCTGCGCTCAGAATGTAGGCCTGACTGGACATTGGACGTTGCTTATCTTTTTGGTTGCTGTTTTTGGTTGCTGGGGATTGTAACCCCTGGCTCAGGCTTCCTTGAAGCGGGGAATCAGCTCCACGAAGTTGCACGGCTTGAAAGTGACATCCAGCTGGTAGTGCAGTATGCGCTCCCAGCCGGTGCGCACGGCGTTGCTGGATCCCGGCAGCGCGAATATGAGCGTCGCGTTGGCGATCCCGCCGACCGCGCGAGACTGGATGGTCGAGGCGCCGATCTCTTCGTGCGATATCTGTCGAAACAGCTCTCCGAAACCGAGAATGGTCTTATCGAACAGGGGGCTCAGCGCTTCCGGCGTGCTGTCTCTGCCGGTAAAACCGGTGCCGCCGGTGGTGAGCACCACGCTGATATCCGGGTCGGCTATCCACTGAGAAACCGTGGCCCGGATCTGGTAAACGTCGTCCCGCACCAGGGCGCGTTGCGTCAGAGCGTGCCCATCGGCCTCCAGCATCTGAACCAGCAGGTCTCCAGATTTATCCTCCGCGGCGGTTCGGGAATCGGAGATGGTCAAAACGGCGCAGTTCAGGGCGGTCATGGTCAGCGCTCCAGCTTGGCAGTGGGGACAGTTTCCGGGCGTTTCGATTTTCTAGGTTTTATCAGGAAAATCGGCCACTTACATCCTGGTTCGTTTGCGTATCCCAGGGCAAGTGGCTAGAGTACCGGCAATCTTACACTGAGTCGCGGAAGCCGTGGAAAAGCAGCTTATCGAAGGGGATCGGCTCTATCTCATTGCCGAGAATCTGGCCAAAGATTTCTCTCTGTTTCCGCGTGCGGAAGTAGACGATCCCCTGCCGGGGCTGCTTGGCGCTCGAGACATTCTGCAGCGCAGGGAACGGCTGGCGAAGCTCGACGTCGATTCTTATATAGAATCCGTAGTGGCCAAGGCCGAAGACCCCGCTCGGACTGCCGCGCCAGAAGTCATCCAGCAACTCGGCCGGGTGCTCGAGGAGGAAACCGACGGGCCCTTTTACGCCGCGACCGTGCAGATGGATTTTCTGGGCGATCCACGTAGCGTGGGCTTCATCGCTCAGAATCGAGCGGTCAAGAACGGCGTGTGGATGCCCCAGCATCATCTGGCGGCGGCTCGCCGCATCCAGTTGTACTCGCAACGTTCTCTGCCCATCGTCACGCTGATGGATACCCCGGGTGCGGATGCGGAGGAGCAGGCCAACCGGGAAAACCAGGCTCACAGCATCTCGCGGTTGATTGCCGAGATGAGCAACGTCGATGTGCCGAACGTGGGTATCGTGTTCGGGCTCGGCTACAGCGGTGGCGCCATCCCGTTGGCGGCCAGCAACATGATTCTCTCGGTGCGCGACGGCGTCTTCAGCACCATTCAACCCAAGGGTCTGGCCAATATTGCCCGCCGCCTGAACCTGTCCTGGCAGGAATGTGCAAAGTACGTGGGCTTGTCGCCGTTCGAGCTGTACGCCCAGGGCAATATCGACGGTGTTATCGACTATGCGCCCGGGGAGACGGGCGAGCAGCTCGAAAACCTGCGGCTGGCGATTGTGCACGGGCTGATCCAGGTCGAGGAGAAGGTTAAAGAGTTCGTTGCTGAGAATCCTTATATTCTGGAGCACTATCGGCAGAGCCTGCAGCGATACCTCAAACCCTCCGAGCACCTGCAGGTGATGCAGGCCTCGGCATCCCTCAAGCTGACGCGAAACCCGACCGAGTACCTCAACGTCTTTGGCGTGGCCTTCAGATATCTGCGCTACCTGAAGGTCCGACAGCGTATCAAGGCGACCAGCAAGAGCCAGTACGGGCGCCTCTCGGACCAGGAGCTGCCCAAGGGCGAGCTGGACGCTCGTGCGGATTTCGAACGACGACAGACCTTCCTGCGCTGGATACAGGATCCCGACCGGATCGTGTACGACGATCAGCTCTCGCGGGCCTGGAAAAATTACAGCGAGAAGAAGCAGGCGGTGCATGACGAGCGAGGCCGCATCGCTCAGCTGATTTTCGGCGAGCCAAAGAAAAACTACGAAGACGCCAGAGCGTTTCTGCTGTCCTCGGTAGGGGTTTTTCTCTACAACCGCTGGAAATCTGACGCCCTCGGGAATTTGCGAGCGCTGCGCGAGGTCCTCGCTCACCCCGATGACGTGCGTCAGATGCTCAGGATTGAGGACATCTCCAATCCTCAGGGTCTGGCGCTGGCTTTGGCCACAGACCCACAGCTGCTGCCGCCGCTTCGTGAGCGGTTCAGCCACGAGGGCAAGAAGCTGCTTCGCATCTCGGGTGTGGAAGAGAAGTCCGATCTCTATCTGTTCAACCAGCTGACCAGCGAGCTCAACCTGGCCATGACCGACGGGCCGCTTGCGGACGCGTTGAACAACGATCTCGGCCCGGCAGCGATCACTGCACGGGCGGCGCGCGGTTCGGACATCGCCATCAATCGCGGGATTCTACAGGACCGTTTCGGTGCGTTTCTGAAGCCGCCATCGGTAGACGGCACCCCGGTTCCGTTCAGCGACATGACCGTGCTGGACGTGCTGGTATCCGATGACCTGCGGCGGGATTTCATGACCGAGTGCGAGAACCTGCTGCTGTTCGACTCGGTTTACGATCAGATCATAGCCAATCTGGATTCCATTGCCGAAGAGGCTCAGTCGTCTCAGACCCTGTCCAAGGAATCTCTGGGGAAACTCATTGAAACCACCCTGAGCCTGGCCGCCAAAGGTATTACCCTGGGCTCCATCGTTGCGGATCAATCTGAGGAAGACGTGGTCCGGCGTCTTCGAGGCCAATTCAACGATTGGTATCTGCGGGTAATGAAAATACCCAAGGGAGGAGAGTTTTTCCGTTCCGTAGAAGAGTGGAAGAAGACCAGCTTTCCCTACCTGTCGGATACCCTGTTCGTCGTTGTCACGCACCTGTTTGAATCGCTGTTGACGTCCTATATGCAGTCCGAACGGGATGGAAAGTCATACTCGGGCCGCATTGCTCCGAAAAACATAGGGCGGCGCAAGGACTTCTGGAACCGGCTCAACATGGCGTACCGCGATCTGCTGATGCAGAACGTTCTGCGGCGATTCAAGAATCAGAGCGCGGTTGCCTACAGCCGGTTCGTTGACGAGTTTTTCGTGGACTTCGAAGAGCGCTTCAGCGATCTGTTGAGCTCGGATCCCTGTACTTTTCCCGGCTTCCGGCTTGCCGTGGAGCAGGCGCTGAAGCGCGGGGTTCCCCCCTGCGGCATCGTCACCGGCATCGGTACCTTCCGGAACAACGAGGGAGGAGGCGTTCGTGTCGGCGTCGTCATTTCCAACGTCGAATTTCAGGCAGGCTCGTTCGATATGGCCAGCGCGGAAAAATTCTGCCGTCTGCTGGTAGAGTGTGCCGAGCAGCACCTGCCGGTGGTCTGCTTCATCTCTTCCGGCGGCATGCAGACGAAAGAAGGCGCTGGCGCGCTGTTCTCCATGGCGGCGGTAAACGACCGGATTACCCGGTTCGTGAGGGATCACGACCTGCCGGTTATCGTTTTCGGATTCGGTGACTGCACCGGAGGCGCTCAGGCGAGCTTCGTCACCCACCCGCTGGTTCAGACCTATTATCTTTCCGGCACCAGCATGCCCTTTGCAGGCCAGATCGTGGTGCCGTCGAACCTGCCGCTGAACTCGATTCTGTCCAATTATCTGTCCCAAGTGCCCGGCGCCATGCAGGGTCTGGTGCGCCATCCTTTTCTACCTGAGCTGGACGATGAGCTCAGCCGCATCGACACGGAGGTGCCGGTGCCCCAGGAATCCGTGCAGGATGTCGTCGGCCGCGTGCTCTCCGGAGGCTTCAGCCAGCAGCGCCCGGTGGTGGTAGCGCACCGACCGAAGTATACCGATCGGGATCTGATCCGCCCGGTCAAGCGCACGCTGATTCACGCGCGGGGTTGCACCGCGGCCAAACTCATCCGCATCGCGCAGAAGAACGACATCGAGGTGGTGCTCATTCAGTCCGATCCCGATATGGAATCCGCTGCGGTAGATATGTTGCGTCCGGCAGACACGCTGGTGTGCATCGGCGGCAACACGCCGGACGAGAGCTACCTCAACGCGGCGAGCGTGCTGCGGGTTGCGGAACATGAAGGCGCGGATTCGCTGCACCCGGGAATCGGCTTCCTGTCGGAGAACGCGCAGTTTGCCGAGCTGGTCCGCTCCCACGGCATCAACTTCATCGGCCCGCCGGTTTCCAGCATGGATACCATGGGCAACAAGTCCAACGCCATCAACACCGCGCTGCGACTGAAGGTGCCCGTGGTGCCCGGCAGCCACGGTATCCTGACCGACGTCGAGCGGGCGGCCGAGGTGGCGGAGAGCATCGTCTATCCGGTGCTCATCAAGGCTGTGCACGGCGGTGGCGGCAAGGGCATTCAGGTGGTTGAGAACGCCTCGCAGTTTCACGAGCTGTTCCATCGCGTCACCGCGGAAGCGCGCAGCGCTTTCGGCAACGGTGACGTGTATCTGGAAAAATACGTCACCTCGCTGCGCCACATTGAAGTTCAGCTTCTCCGGGACACCCATGGGAACACCCGCGTGCTGGGTCTGCGCGACTGCAGCGTTCAGCGTGACAAGCAGAAGGTGTTCGAAGAATCGGAGTCCACCATGCTGCCGGAGTCCCTTGCAGAGTCGGTGCTGGCACATACCGCCGCCATCGCGGAGGAGGTGGGCTACGTCGGCGCGGGCACCGTCGAGTTCATCTACGACCTGAAATCCAACGCCGTATACTTCATGGAGATGAATACCCGGCTTCAGGTAGAGCACCCGGTAACCGAGTGGGTATCCGGGGTCGACATCGTGACGCAGCAGTTCCGAATCGCCTCGGGTGAATCCATCGCGGATGTCGATATTCAGAACAACGGCTACGCCATTGAAGCTCGGGTTACGGCAGAACGGGTGCAGGTTGCATCCGATGGCGAGCTGGTCTTCCGGCCCCACCCGGGGGAAATTCGTGAGTTCGACTTTCCCGAGGAAGATGGGGTGGAGATCATCGCTGCCCAGGCCCCAGGGAAGTTCGTGTCCCCTTATTACGACAGCATGATCGCCCAGGTCATCGTGCACGCGGCAGACCGGGCCAGTGGCATCGCCAAGCTCGACGATTATCTCGGCAGGGTGAAGGTTACCGGGATCTGCACCAACATCCCGCTGCTCAAGCGGGTGCTGCAGGACGACGTGTTCCACAAAGGCGAGTACGACACCAACTACCTGCCGGCGCTTCTTAAGCGCATCGACTCTGATGCGCTGATCGAAGAAATAGAAAGCTCCGCGGGAGAGATGTCCAGCGCCATCGATATCGACGCCATTCGAATAGAGGCCAGCGACGAACTCAAGGTTCTGGCCCCCGCGACTGCGATCTTTTATACGACGCCGACGCCGACGGAGCCGGAGTTCGTTGCCGTCGGCGACCGCATAGGGGTAGGGGACACCCTGGGCCAGCTGGAGGCGATGAAGATATTCACGCCCCTGCGCCTGACCGATTTCAATACCGATGTCGAGCTGTACGAAGCAGATCGCGAGTACGAGGTCACTCGAATCAACATGGCCAGCGGTCAGCAGGTGAATGCCGGCGACCTGCTGTTCGTCGTCAAGCCCGTCTGATTAGGAAACTTCGATGCCCCAGCTGACCACCCTTTCCCGGGACGCCTCAAACGGCGAGATCCTCGAAGTGGTGCACAAGGACGGCGCCGTCATCCTCAAAGGCATGCTTGGCCCGGCTGAGCTGGAAGCGCTGATGGTCGAGCTGCGCCCCTACATGGACGCCACCCGATACGGCCAGGATGCCTTTACGGGCTTCAGGACAACCCGCACCGGCGCGCTGGTTGCCCGATCGCCGACCTGTCGGAAGCTGGTCCTGGATCCGAAGGTTCTGGAGGCCACGCGGGTCTTTCTCGAGCCCTACTGCGCCCGCGTTCAGCTGCACCTTGCCCAGGTCATACGTCTCGCTGCGGGTCAGCCGCAGCAGATGATCCATCGTGATCGTTGGGCCTGGGGTAAGTATCTGCAGGGCGTGGAGCCCCAGTTCAACACTATCTGGGCGCTGACCGACTTTACCGAGGAGAACGGGGCGACCCATGTCGTGCCGGGCAGCACTACCTGGCCCGACGACCGTGAGGTCAAACCGGAAGAAGTGTGTCGGGCCGAAATGACGGCGGGCTCGGTGCTGCTGTACACGGGTTCGGTGTTTCATGGCGGCGGTGAGAATCGTTCCGCCGGCGATCGCATCGGCTTGAACATCACCTATTCGCTCGGCTGGCTGCGACAGGAGGAGAACCAGTATCTTTCCTGCCCGCCGGATATCGCTCGGGAGCTGCCCCCGGAGCTGCAGGATCTGCTGGGCTACACCCTCGGCAGCTACGCGCTCGGCTACTACACGCCGCCACTGCCCCCGGGCGAAGGCCCCGAAGTCGTGGGTCCCGAGTTTGCGCTTGGCCGGAAGCTCAGCGGGGAAGGTATCGGCAGCGCGGAGCTGCTGGATGCGGTAACCCAGGCAGACGCGAAGCGCGGCTGAACGCTGCCCGGTGATCTGCAAACGGCCCAGCGTTTGAAGCACTGGTATCTTACCCGTTCGATCACCCTGCGCCTGGCGGGATTCTCCGCCTTCTACATGGCCCAGGGCGTCCCCATCGGGCTGTTTTCCATCGCGCTGCCGGCCTGGCTCGTGCAACAGGGTGCTGACGTGGCGGACATTGCCACGCTGGCGGCAATCACTGGCCTGCCCTGGGCCTTCAAGCTCATTGCCGGGCCCTTCATGGATCGCTTTACGTTTCTACCCATGGGCCGACGCCGGCCCTGGGTGCTGGGGGCCCAGGTAGGATTGACGCTGTCCCTTGCATCCCTGGCACTGGTGGACGACCCGCTTGGCCAGTTCTGGACGGTCGTTGCCATCGGCTTCGTGATCAATACGTTTGCTGCGCTTCAGGACGTCGCGGTAGATGGGATGGCCATCGATGTGCTGCCCGAGAACGAACGGGGACGCGCCAACGCGTTCATGGCGTTTGGACAGGTGATCGGCTTCTCAGGGTTCGGCGCGTTGGACGGCGCGCTCCTCGTGCGCTACGGGTTGCCGGTTACCGTGCTCGTGTCGACGTTGGCCGTCGGCCTGATCCTGCTGTTCGCCACGCTGGTGCGAGAGCGGGAAGGAGAGAAGCTGCTTCCTTGGACGGCGGGGGAGCCATTTCCTCGTCAGACGCAGTCGGAAACTTCTATCGGGGCGATGTTCAGGGATCTGCTGCGCGTGCTTCTGCTGCCCATGAGCCTGCTGCTTGTGGGCGTGGAGTTTCTGTTCCGGGCTTCTGCGGGGGTTACCCTCAGCATTCTGCCAATATTCGCCGTGCAGGAGCTGGGCTATTCGGCCGAGCAGTACGCCTACTGGGTGGGCGCCTTAGGCGCCCTCGGCGCTTTCATCGGCATCTTCGTCGGGCCGGCCATCGACAGGTTCGGCGTTCGACCGCTGGCGGCTTCAGGGCTCTTTGGTGGAGGTCTGTTGGTCATCGTGTTCGCCCAGTCGCGGCCGCTGTGGGACGACACCCTGGTAGTCGTCGGCGCGCTGGGCCTGCTGCAGGTTCTGAATCAGGCAGTCTTCATCGCGATGATTGCCAGCTTCATGGGCATCTGCTGGGCTCGGGTGGCGGCGACCCAGTTTGCCATCTACATGTCTCTGGCCAATCTCAGCCGTTCTGTCGGGGCCGGCTTCTTTGCGCTGGTCGCCACGCAGATCAGCACGGTCCAAGCGATGTATCTCATCGGCGGTCTGCTGCTGGCGGGCGGGCTTGGGATTCGTTTCTTCAACCCGGCTGCGCATCGGGCCCGGCTTGCCGATCTCGATGTGGTCGCAGACGCGGTCGCAGACGCGGTCGCAGATACGGCCGCGGACGCTGATGCAGCCGACGTGCGGGGTGCCTGATTTGCAGACGATCGAGCCCATTATGCTCGCGGTGGTTCGCATCTTTACCTTCGAGCAGGAGCGGCGATTGACCAACGCTACCGGGTTTCTGTTCGAAACGGACCGCGGTCTGTTTCTGGTGACCAGTCGACACGTGATGAGGGACGCGCCGAGCAAGCATTTTCCTGATCGTATCGAGATTGAGCTGCACACGGATGCCGACAATCTTGCCGAGTCGACCGGCTTCTCCATTCCCCTGTATCGGGCCCGCAAGAGCATCTGGCGGCAAGGCGAAGACACGGCGGGAGAGATTGACGTTGCGGTGATCGAAATTGAACGGGAAGCGCTGCCGGAGACCGCCCTCTATCGGGCCTTTACCCCTGCACATCTCTGGCAGCCCGGTGAAGTTGTCGAGGTGGGCACGTCCCTGCTGGTGGTTGGCTTTCCGCTGGGGTTTCACGACACCTTGCATCACATGCCCGTTGCGCGGCACGCGGTGGTCGCGTCGTCGTTTGGCCTGCGCTTTCAGGGTGAAGGATTCTTTCTCACCGACGCGCGCACCCATCGGGGTACCAGCGGCGCACCGGTGGTGATGCGTGTGCAGCGGCCGGAAAAGCAGCTGCGGGATCTTCCCTGGCGATTGCTCGGTGTCCATTCTTCCCGGCTGGACGTGGGCACTCGGGATCTCGAGGTGGATGAAGCGCTGGGCCTCAACTGCTCCTGGTATGCGGACATCCTTCTGACGCTGACCGAGCGATAATCTCAGGCCAGGAAATCGACTTTAAAAAGATCTTGTAACCCTCTGATTAAACAAGCAGTTGCGATCGCCAGGATCACCCAACCGCTGATTCTTCGGAAGGCGTGATCGGCGATTCGATCCAGCAGCCTGGTGCCAACTCGGCTACCGCCTACGGCGCTTGCCATGGCGAGGACGTAGAACCACCCTGGGATATCTTCGGTCACCCCGACGATGAGGCCGTAGTACACCAGCTTGAGCAGATGCCCCAGAGTCTGGGTGATGGCTTTACTGGCGACGATCTGGTGTCGACTCAGCGTCGAGTTCAGGTAAAACATGTCCAGCAGCGGTCCGGACGCACCTGCCAGCAGTTGCGCCGAGGTCACCACCAGTCCGGCCAGGCAGGCGATGCCACGGTGATTCATGTTCAGAGTTTTCAACCGCGGGAGAAAACGCGCCAGCCAGGGCAGGGCGCCTATAAGAATCAGCACCACCGCCGGGTCCGGCACCAGGTGCAGCAGGCTGAAGGCGGCCAGAGCCAGCCCGGCTCCCGCCACGTAGGCGGGCAGAATCTGCCATTGCACATGGCGACGCAGGAACCAGCACCGTGATCCGTTTGAGGTTGCCTGAACCGCACCGTGAATCATCATCGCTGCGGACACCGATACCGTGGAGACCAGAATTGCCATGAGAATCATGCCGCCGGCCATGCCGAGAATGCCCGACAGAACAGCGGTGGCGAAAACGCTGACGAGGATGAGGACCTGCATGCTCATGGCCGGGAGCATGCCCGACGCCATGACATGAATAAAGAGAATAGATAGAATACGATATATAATTAATGGGAATTATTTGCGGCATGCGGGGCACGGAGTTCGGCAACCGATGATTGAGAATCTTGAAACCCTGGTGGCGCTCTCCAAGACGGGCACCATGATGGAAACCGCTACCGTGCTCAAAATCTCCCAGTCGGCGGTGAGCAAGCGGATTGCGGCGCTGGAGCGCTATTACGACCGGTCGCTCATCGAGCGCCACGGGCGGCGTGTGGTGCTTACGTACCATGGCACCCGGCTGGTGGAAAAGGTGACGCCGCTGATTTCCGAGCTGCGCAGCGTCTTTCTGGAGGACAACGCGCTGCGCAAGGGCAAGATCATCATGGGCGTTTCGGAAGCCATTCTTGCCAGCTGGGGTCCGCGGCTGTTTGCCAAGGTGCAGCGTGAGATGCCCGAGGTGGAGTTCACCTTTCATGCTCAACGCTCTCCCATCGTTCTGGACAGAATTCGCTCCGGGGAATACATGGTGGGTATCTGCACAGGTTCTCCGGATGCCGACACGGACCTGCAGAGCGAGGTCATCCGGTTGGAGCCCATGGTCATACTCCCGTCGGGCCTGCAGCCGCTGGACTACCGCATCGGCGACGAGCTGGATGTGATTACCATCGAATCCCGTTCCGGCGCCTGGCGGTCCATCGAGGACGACATGCGGCGACTGAAGCTGGTGCGGCGGGTCTCATTGGAATCGTTCTTCAGCGTCGCGCAGATGGCGCTGGCCGGTTTCGGCCATGGGCTGGTGCCGGAGGGGGTAGCGAAAACGCTCGGCGTGAAGCCCCGGCAGCTGATTCCGCTCAACGAGTCCGGTCTGAACCGGCCGGTCCGGTTCGTGGCCAGAAAATCCATGTTCTCGCAGCCGCTGGTTCAGAATTTCTATCAGGCCGTGTCACAGTTGTCGGGCACGGTCTGACCGCTCCGCGCGCTTTCGGTCGCGACCTTTCCGTATTACGGTAGACGGATAGACGTAGTAGGCTTCAGGTTGTTTGCTTAAAGAAAAAAAGCCGCTAAGGACAAGCTATGGACATCTACCTGCATCACTACCCGCCGTCGCTGTTTTCGGAAAAGATCCGCCTGTTGCTTGGTTACCTGCAGCTGCCCTGGCGCTCGGTCATCATCCCGAGCATCATGCCGCGCCCGTTGCTCATGCCGCTGTCGGGCGGTTACCGGAAGACGCCTGTGCTGCAGATCGGGGCCAACGTCTACTGCGACAGCAAGATCATTGCCATGGCGCTGGCACGTCATGCCGGCGATACCGATCTATATGCCCAGGGTTTTACGGCTCATCGGGTTGCCGACTGGGCGGATGGAACCCTTTTCCCGGTGACGGTCGCGCTGAACTTCTCGCCCGGGGCGGTTGGCGTCATGATGGGCAGCTTTCCGCCGGAGGAAGCGGCTGCATTTCAGAAGGACAGGGCGGACCTCACCCAGGGTGCGAGCATTACCAGCTTCAGCGCGGAGGCCGCGGAAGCGTATCTGCATCATTTTCTGTCGGAACTCGACGGCAGCATCGATGCCGGCTTTCTGTTCGGCGCGGTACCCTGCATCGCCGACTTTTCCGTGTACCACTGCCTCTGGTTTCTTAATAACAACCCGGTTAACGCGCCCCTGCTTGACCGCTACAGCGCGGTTCGGGAGTGGATGTCGCGAATGGCCGCCATCGGCCACGGCTCCATGGAAGAGTCGGACGGGGATGCTGCGCTTGCTGCCGCGAAGTCGGCGGAACCCCTGATGCCCAGGCTCGTCGGCGGGCTGCCCGACGGGTTTGCTCTTGGCGACCCGGTTGCCGTGACACCCGTGGACTACGGCAGGGTTCCTGTCACCGGCACCCTGGCGGCCTGGTCGACGGATGAGGTGGTGATCAGCCGCGAAACGCCGGAAACGGGTTCCCTGCTGAACCACTTTCCCACCGCCGGGTTCGAAGTTACCAAACCGGGCTGAGGGAATCAGTTTTCGTCGTCACCTTCATCGTCCGGCTCTGACTGGGGCCGGCGAAAGGAGACCGGCAGCAGCTGAGCGTCTGCGGAAGCATCGCCTGTGCCACCGCCCATTGCTTGAGCTGTGGCATTGCGACGGATCTCCAGGATCCTGGCTAACTGGTGAGCCAGCGGCGGGCTGCGTCTGACCAGGGCCGCAATATCCTCCATCGCGAAGCGCAGCACCGTCACGTCGCCGGCGGCCCGGCAATTAACCGCCGACGCGTCCTGTCCGGTCAGCGAGACGATGCCGAGTGCCTCACCCCGCTCATAGAACGTCTCTGCGATAACCTCGTCATCCCGCTCGAGGGTCAACCGTACCTGTCCCGCGACGATCACGTAGACGTTTTGGGCTATCTCGCCGGCCCGGATCAGAATTTCGCCATCGCCAAAAGCCTCCACTTGCGCTTGTGCTGCAAGGGTCGAGATGGCGTCCTGATCCAGCACGTCGAATCCCTGCGCCTGTTCCAGTTCAGCCTGGATATCCAGCGGCGGCACGGCCGGCTCCCGGTCGGGCGCGTGAATCTGATACTCCTCGGCGGCCGGCAGCGGTAGATGCAGGCCGGCGCGTCGGGCCGCGTACCAGACGCGGGAGGTGAAAGCATCGACGATCTGTGGAATCAGCTTGGGTTGATCGATGAACAGAAATGCCTCGTAGCGAACCCGATCGTCCAGCACCTCGCGGACCAGCGCCCGCGGCGGGGGATCGGAGAGCACCGAGTCCATCTGCTCTGCCACGGCGACGAGCATCTGCTTCACCTGGTTGGGCGGATCCTCCAGGGAGAAGCCGAATGACAGCCGGAGCGTCTGCAGCGAGCTCGGTCGGGCGTAGTTGACGATGGTTTCCCGGCCAAGCACGGCGTTCGGAAAGACCAGCAGATTCCGTTCCCGGGTGCGAACCTGCACGCTGCGCCAGTTGATCTCGACCACCTCGCCGGCATCATCGCCGACAGCGATCCAGTCGCCGATTTTGAAGGGCTTCTCGAACAGCAGGGCGATGCCCGACATCAGGTTGCCCAGGGTTTCCTGCAGGGCCAGGCCGAGAACGATGGAGCCCACCCCCAGCGCGGCGATCAGACCGCCGAGATTCTGCTCCCACACCACGGCCAGCACGATGGCCGCTCCCACGGCAACCAGCAGCATTCTCAGCAGGTCCTGGAACAGGCTCGGCGCGCGATGGCGCCAGCTGTCTTCTGGCGCCTGCTCGAACACCAGCAGGTTGAGGATCAGCATGCCCGCGTAGATGACGCTGATCCACAGCGTTGTGGTTACCGTCCGCACGGCGATGGTATCCGCGGGTTCCCCCAGGACCTTGACCACAAAGATGTAGATCACCAGCAGCGGCAGCACGGTATTGCGCAGCGCCCGCAGGATGGGCACGACGGGCAGGGCGCGGCGATCGGCGCGATAGAGCAGCTCGCCCAGCAGGACGATCAGAACCTGAAAGCCGATGATCAGGCCAATGCCCCATACGAACCAGTCGGTCTCCAGCAACGCGCTCATGCTCTCGGGATCCGGTCACTCACCGTCGGCAAGGATCCATAGGCCTACCACCTTCTCACCCGCCATGCGTTCGAATCGATACCGGTCTGCGAGCGCTTCGCGGACGGTACCAGTGACCACGATCTGCCCGAGTTCGGCTTCGTCCCGGGCGAAGTCCGCCTCGATAACGGCTTCTCCCCAGATCTGGAACATCAGCTCCCGGTCGTGGGAAAGGTTGGTGATCACCGGGCCCGCGCTGATGCCGACGATGAGGTCGAGCTTGACCTCGTGGGACTGAGCGATGGTTGCGACCGTATCTCGCAGCTCGCGGGCAAAAGCCGCCGCCCGGGGTATGTGGTCGAGCAAAGGCGAACTCAGGCCAACGGCAGCAAGGTAAGTGTCGCCCATGGTCTTGACGCGCTCGGCGTCGTGACGGCGGGCGGCGCGGTCGGCGGCGGCAAGAAATTCAGTCAGTATGGAGACGCAAACGTCTGCCGATTGAGAGCGTGTGATTTCGACCAGGCCGCGCAGCTCTGCAAAGATCACGGAAACTTCAGGAATCGTCTCGCGAGCTTCTTCCGAACCGTGCGGCAGGTTCTGTGCGTACCGCTGAGGCAGCATGTTCGCCAGCAATCGCTCGTTCTCTCTCGACACCTCCTCGATCATCCCCGTCTGCTTGCGGGCGCTCTCTGCCAGCTCGCGGAACGACTTGGCCAGGTCGCCGATCTCGTCGGAGCTGTCGTCGTCGAATTCCACGCTGTTGTCGCCGGCGCCGAATCGTCGGACCCGGCTGATCAGATCGTTTACGGGTCGAACGAAGGAGTTCGCCAGCACCATCACCAGGACGGTAATCACCACCAGGATGACCAGGGTCTGAACAAGGGTGTTGCGGGCCAGCCGGTGTATGGGCGCGTAGGCCTCGTCGAGGTCGATCTTGCCAACGATGGCCCAGTCGAGGTCCCGCAGCCGCAGGGGTGCCCAGGAACCGAGGATTTCACGCCCTCGGTAGTCGACGATGACGCCGGTCGCCGTTTGCCCGCGCAGGGCCTGCTCGGCGGCGACGGTGCGCACTTCCTGCTCGAGAATCGGTGAGCCGAGCTGGACAATGCGCTGGATGGTTGCCTCTGGCGTGCGGATGGCGCGCTGATCGGCTGCGTACGCTTCCGGGTCTTCGATGAGGAAGCGCGAGGCGGATCGCAGCAGATAGTCTGGGCCGATTAGGACCGTCTCGCCGGTTTTACCCAGCCCGTCCCGTTCCCACTGCCGATTGCCGGTGACCACCCGATCCAGAGCCGCCGTGGATTCCTGGGCGGCGACGATGCCGACGGGCCGACCCCTGGCAAATACGGGGGCGGCAATGAACATGGCCGGCGCGCCGATGCTGGGCCGGTAGTGCTCGAAGTCGATGATGCGGGCGGCGCCCCGGTTGGGATTCCGCTGCACCGTGCGAAAAAGGCGCCCCAGATTGCTCTGAGAGTGGGGGCCGGCGATCAGGTTGGTCCCGAAATCCACCTCCTTTGCTGTGGAGTAGACGATGGTCCCGCTGACGATGTCGATCAGGAACAGATCGTAGTAACCGAAACCGTTGACAATGCGCCGCAGTACCGGGTGCCATTGATCGTGAAGACGCGAGTAGTCGGAACCGTCGCCCGGATCGTCCACCTGAATCCGTTTGTCCCGTGGGTACGGATTGCGTGCCAGGTAGTGATACTGCAGATAGCGGGCCGCGTCTGACTCGGGAAAAACGCTCAGGAACTCGGGCGTGCCTTCCACCATGGCGTCAAGCCCTGGCAGGAACTGATCATCGTAGAAAGTTTCCAGCTCGCTCAGCGCTTCGGGTTCGAGTTCTGTCCCGGCGAGCGCCTGAAAAGCCGCTGACAGCTCGCTGAGCATGATGCCCATGTTTGGAGAATCGGCGAGGACCTCGAGCTCGGACGTGATGGTCTCCACGTATTGCTCGATGGCATCCGCACGTGACGCGCGAAGGCTCGTGAGCTGGGCGAACACCGATGTCTGCACCGTCTTGTAGCTTTCGATGTAGTTCAGCGTCGCCACCAGGGCGATGGAGCCGAGGCTGACGCCGAGCAGCATTACGAGCAGCTTGGATTTGATGCTGAGCTTTGCCATTGCGGCGGGGAATTTAGCATACGGGTTGCGATATCGCCCGCTTTCTGTCCAGCAACGGCGTCTACGGCATGTTGAACCGCAGTATGTTCACGCCGGTTGCCAGGGGCTGGTAGATGAAGAACGGCAGCTGGTTGGCGGCTGTAAAAACCTCACCGTACTGATAAACGTAGAGGCACAGGGCGCCGAAGCGAAGCGCGCTCCAGGCCTCGGGAGCGCCGCCGACGACGTAGGGAACGATGGGCTCGGCGGCGTGGAAGACGTCGCCCCAGATTTCCATGCAGTAGTTCACCCCGGCCGCCGCAGAGGTGGGCCACCCGTTCGCATCGAAGTCCACGGGCACCCCGTCGATGGTGTCGTTAGAGGGCTTGCCTTTCACCAGCCACTGGCTGTGCAGGAGCAGCACGCCCTCTTCGAAGCTCCCCGTCGTACCTATGGCGGCGTTGAGGCGTGCCTCATCCGTGCTTTCCAGAAAGCGGGGCAGCGCAACCGCCGCCAGTATGCTGATCAGCAGGATGACGACGATGAGCTCGACGATTGTAAAACCGCGTGGAATAAGGCCGCGCATAGGTCAGCCACCTGTGAAACCGGTTCTACTCAGTGTAGGAGGCGATTTCGGGTTTGCCCGGCGGTGGCCGTCACGTGGTGGGGTAGGTTCTCCGCATGTGGGCAACGGACGCTCGGATCAGCTGCGCCAGCACTTTCTGATCGATATCTTCGAGCCGCTTGACATACAGGCAGGATTTGCCCGTCTTGTACTTGCCGAGTTTTTCCATAAGGCCCGCGTGACGGCTGAACCCGGGCATGATGTAGAGGGTGAGCGCGTTTTTGCGCGGCGAGAAACCGGTGATCATCATGTCACCTTCCCGGCCGCTGGCATATCGGTAGTGGTAGCTGCCAAAGCCGACGATGGACGTTCCCCACATTTTCGCCGGCCGCCGAGTGATCTTCGCCATCATGGCCAGCACCGTTTGCGCGTCCCGGCGTTTTAAAGGGTCCGTTATCGCATCGATGAAGGTGGCGACGTCGCCGTCGTTTACCCTGGTTTTGAGCTCTGCCATCTTCTTTTTGCTCCCGGCGCTCCCGGCGCTCCCGGCGCTCCCGGCGCTCCCGGCGCTGAGGCTCAGGCGATCGAGTTCTCCGATGACCGTTGCAGCTTCAGCGATACAGGGTTCCCTTGCCGTGCCGAACTTCCAGTGCTACGCGTTCCGCCTTTGGCAGGCCGCGGACCACCAGACTGTAAGATCGGTCGATCATGCGCTCAATTTCTCCCGATGGAATTGAACCATCGAGAATGACCGTGTTCCAGTGCGTTTTGTTCATGTGGTAGCCGGGTATCACGGCGTCGAACATGTCGCGCAGAAACTGGGCTTCTTCCGGGTCGCACTTCAGGTTAACGCGCGCTACGTCGTCTTCGTAGCCCAGCGTAGCGAACATCTTCTTGCGAATCTTGAATACGGCCACGTCCGGTCCGAACGGATAGTCTTCCCAGGCTTCCGGCCGGCTCAGCATATGGGTTCTGGCAGCGCTGTCGTCCATTTCTCTCTCTGAAATTGAACCCTCTGTGGATCCCGGCGGCCGGCCAGACCTCTGCGCCTCAGCCAGCGGCTGAGGCCCGTCAGCCAGCGGCTGAGGCCCGACACCAGTTGGCCAGCGCCGATACCCAGTCCGGACGGCTGTTGAGGCAAGGCACCAGGGTAAAGGTTTCACCGCCAGCGGCCACGAAGGTTTCCTGCCCGGCCAGGCCGATCTCTTCCAGGGTCTCCAGGTTGTCGGCGACGAAAGCGGGGCAGGCGACGACCAGGTCCTTCACGCCCTTGCCCGGCAGGTCCTGCAATACCTGGTCGGTGTACGGGGTCAGCCACGGCAGCCGGCCGAGCCTGGACTGAAAGCTGGTGGTGTACTGATCACCGGACAAGGACAACGCGTGTGCCAGACGGTTCGTCGTTTCCAGGCACTGGTGGCGGTAGCAGGTGGCATGAGCCGGCGAGGGCGTGGCGCAGCAGTCGGGACTCTGGAGGCAGTGGTTGCCGGTGGGGTCCGCGCGGGTGAGGTGCCGTTCCGGCAGGCCGTGGTAGCTGAGCAGCAGATGGTCCCAGGATTCGGGCAGGTGGTCTCGGATCAGCGCCGCCTGGGCCTCGATGTAATCCGCCCGGTCGTAAAAAGGTGGCAGCACGGTCAGCGTCATGACGTTCTCGACAAGCTGGCGCACCCGCTCCATGGTTGTGGTGCAGGTAGAGTCCGCGTACTGAGGATACAGCGGCACCAGCAGCAGCTCGCTGACGCCCTGATCGCGCAGTTGGGCAATGGCGGCCTCAAGGCCTGGGTCGCCATAGCGCATGGCCAGCGCGCAGGGAACGTTCAGCTGCGATGACAAAGCCTCCTCCAGACCCCGGCTGTGGAACAGCAGCGGTGAGCCGGTGCCGGGTCCCGAGTGATCCCATATCTTGGCGTAGGCCTCCGCGCTGCGTTTCGGCCTGAAGGGCAGGATGAAGCAGGAGACGATGATCTTCCGGATCGGCCAGGGCACGTCCAGGACGTAGGGATCCATCAGAAAATCGCCCAGGTACCGACGCACATCTGCCGTGCTGCAGCTGGCCGGGGTGCCGAGATTTACCAACAGAATGCCGTGAGACACGGTTGCTCCTTGCCGTTGAGCATCGGGACTTGCCGAATTTTACCGGGTGCTTTGCCGGCTTCTGGATCCGCTTTGTGCGCCGCTTTGTGCGCCGCTTTGTGCGCCGCTTTGTGCGCATAGATCTGATGGGATAGTATCCGCGCTCCTTCAAGTTGTCATGGGTTTAGCTTGGCCCTCATCATCGACTACGACGCGGGAAACCTTCGCAGCGTGCAGCGCGCCTGCCGGGAGGTGGGACTGGCGGCGGAAATCACCGCGGACCCGGATGCGCTTGCGCATGCTGAACGCATCATATTCCCCGGTGTCGGCGCGGCCGGCAGCGCCATGCGCAGTATCACGAGCCGCGGGATCGACGAGGCGCTGAAAGCGGCCATCGCCAGCGGCACGCCGGTTCTCGGCATCTGCCTGGGCATGCAGATCTCCCTGGATCACTCCGAAGAGAATGATCAACAGACGCTCGGGCTGATCCCAGGGACCGTACGCCGGTTCCAGTTCGACCGTCCTGAACTGAAGATTCCCCACATGGGCTGGAACGAAGTGCGGGTGCTGAAACCCCACCCGCTGCTGGCCGACATTCAGCCGGGAGACGAATTCTATTTTGTTCACGCCTATTACCCGGCACCGGAACGCGATGAAGACGTGTATGCCGTTACCGACTACGAGATCGAGTTTGCCTGTGCCCTGGGGCGAGACAATTACTTCGGTATGCAGTGCCACCCGGAAAAGAGCGGTCGGGTCGGCCTGCAGGTGCTGAAGCAGTTTGCCAGCTGGGACGGAACGTGCTGAGCAAGCGGTTGATCGCCTGTCTCGATGTCCGCGACGGCAAGCTGGCGAAGAGCGTCAAGTTTGTCGACACCAAGGACATCGGCGATCCAGTGGAAAAAGCGCGGGAATACTATCTCGATGGTCTGGACGAGCTGGTCTTCTACGACATAACGGCATCCAGCGACAAGCGCAACATCATGCTGGACGTGGTCGAAGCGGTGGCCGAGCAGGTCTTCATCCCGTTGTCCGTGGGCGGAGGCGTGCGATCGGTTGCCGATGCCACCGACCTGCGCCTGGCTGGCGCGGAAAAGATCAACGTCAATTCCGCCGCGGTTCAGCGGCCGGCGCTCATCGCCGAGTGCGCGGATGCCATCGGCAATCAGAACGTGGTGCTTTCCATGGATATCCGGCGGGTGGACGCGAGCGACGCCTGCCCCTCCGGCTACGAGATCGTAATCAACGGCGGTCGCACGCCGGTGGGTCGGGACGCCCTGGCCTGGGCCCTTGAAGGTGAACGCCTGGGTGCTGGAGAGCTGGTGGTCAACGCCATCGACGCGGACGGCACCCGCGATGGGTATGAGCTGAAGCTGACCGCGTTGCTGGCGGAGGCGGTGCGTATTCCCGTTGTCGCCTCAGGCGGTGCGGGTCGTCCCGAGCACCTTTACGACGCGCTGACCGCAGGCAAGGCGGATGCCGCTCTGGTAGCGTCCATGGTGCATTTTGGTGACTACAGGGTCAGCGAGTTGAAACAGTATCTGCACGACCGCGGCGTAAAGATGCGAATGTGCTGGTGAGCAAGGGGAGAGCGCGATGAAGGCGATTCACGTGGAAGGCGACGATCTGGTCTGGGGCGATGCGCCAGAGCCGGAGCTCGGCGTCGGCCAGGTACGCATAGAGGTGCACGCCACCGCGGTGAACCGGGCGGATCTCGTGCAGCGCTCGGGCGGCTATCCACCCCCGCCCGGCGCCAGCGACATCCTGGGTCTCGAGTGCGCGGGTACCGTGCTCGAAGTAGGCGAGGGCGTGACTCGAGTGTCCACCGGCGACCCGGTCTGCGCCCTGCTTGCCGGCGGTGGCTATGCGGAGCAGGTGGTGGTGCCGGCCGGGCAGGTTCTGCCGATACCCGTCGGGCTTGATATGCAGCAGGCGGCCGCGATTCCCGAAGTCTTTGCCACTGCCTATCTCAATCTGTTCATGGAGGCAGGTCTGCAGAAAGCCGAGCGGGTGCTGCTGCATGCCGGCGCCAGCGGCGTGGGTACGGCGGCCATTCAACTGTGCAAAGCGTTTCACAGTCCCTGCTTCGTAACCGTCGGCGGTGACGACAAGGTCGAACGCTGCCTGGCCCTGGGTGCCCAGGGCGGGTTCAACCGCCACAACGGCGATTTCCTGCCGGCCGTTCAGGACTGGGCCGGGGAGGGCGGGGTGGATGTGGTGCTCGATCCCGTGGGCGCCGCTTACTTCGCGCAGAATCTGGCCTGTCTCGGCCTCGGGGGGCGGCTGGTTCTCATCGGTCTGCTGGGCGGTCTGGAGACCGAGGTGAATCTCGGGGTGCTCATGATGAAGCGGCTGCGGGTCGTTGGTTCGACGCTGCGGGCGCGGCCGGTAGCAGAAAAGTCGCTGATCATGGACGCGCTGTGTGATCGGGTGTGGCCGCTGCTGGAGTCCGGTGATATCAAGCCCATCGTCGAGGCCGTGGTGCCGGTTCGGGAAGCGGATCGTGCCCACCGGCTCATCGCGAGCAACGATACCGTTGGCAAGGTAATCATCCGGATTCGCTAGCAGGTTCGCTAGCCGGTCGCGATGCTGCGCAGCTGATCCTGCAGCGTGGCCAGCGCTGCTGATGCCTCCGACTGCTTCTGGCGCTCCCTTGCGACCACCTCAGCCGGCGCTTTCTCCACGAAGCTCGCGTTCTTCAGCTTGCCGTCCAGGCGTTTGAGGTCGGCTTCTTTCTTCGCGATCTCCTTGCTCAGCCTGGCCTTTTCCGCGTCCAGGTCTATCAGGCCTGCAAGGGGCACCATGACTTTCAGGTTGCCGACCAGCGCCAGAGCGTTGGGCGGCACCTGGGCATCGGCCGCCAGCCAGGTTATCTCTTCCACCTTGCCGAGGCGCTTGAACAGATCCTCAGTGACCGTTGCCAGCTGCCTGTCTCCCTCGTCACCGCCCTGGAACAGAATGCTGACGGGCTGGCCAGGCTTGATGTTGGCTTCGCCGCGAATGTTCCGTATGCCCTGAATTACGCCCTTCAGCCAGCCGATGGCGGCGTCGGCCTCCGGGTCGGCGGGAATATCGGCCGGCTCCGGGAAAGGCTGCAGCATGATGGTGTCGTGATGATTGCCGAGCAGCGGCGCGACCTCGTGCCAGATGGACTCTGTAATGAAAGGAATCATGGGGTGCGCCGCGCGCAGCAGTATCTCCAGAACGCTCAGCAACGTGCGGCGTGTGCCGCGCAGCTGTGCCGGGTCCGCGTGCTCGTTCCACAGCAACGGTTTGGTCAGCTCCAGATACCAGTCGCAGTACTCGTGCCAGGCGAACTCGTAAACGCTGTTCGCGTAGAGGTCGAAGCGGAACGTCTCGATGGCGCGCTGGGAATCCCTCAGCAGGTGGTGGGTACGGGACAGGATCCAGCGGTCCGCCAGGGAGAGCTCGGCTGGCCCATCCAGCTCAGCTGCCTGACAGTTCATCAGAACGAAGCGGGTTGCGTTCCACAGCTTGTTGCAGAAGTTTCGGTAACCGTCGATGCGATGCAGGTCGAAGCGCACGTCCCTGCCGGTGCTTGCCAGGGCGCAGAACGTGAAGCGCAGCGCATCGGTGCCGTAGGACGGTATGCCCTCAGGGAAATCGCGCCGGGTTGCCTTCTCGATCTGCGGCGCCAGCTGCGGCTGGGTAAGGTTCGAGGTACGTTTTTCCAGCAGCGCGTCCAGGCTGATGCCATCGATCAGGTCGAGAGGATCCAGGCCATTGCCCTTGGTCTTGGACATCTTCTGCCCCTCGGCATCCCTTACCAGGCCGTGGATATAGACTTTCCGGAAAGGCACCTCGCCGGTGAACTTCAGCGTCATCATGATCATCCGCGCCACCCAGAAGAAGATGATGTCG
>CAMYJX010000029.1 GCA_947258825.1 uncultured Pseudomonadales bacterium | reverse complement strand
GTCCGATCTGGTCGAAGAGGCCACACCCGCTCCCAGGATCCCCACAATGACGAAGTTGAGGGCTCGCAGATTGGGGAGCTCGTACCTCCGCACCTCGAACGCGGCGGCCTCCGGGATCAAACGGCGCAGTTCGGCGACCGTGAGGAAGTCCACCAGCCAGGCGTGGCCGGCGTCACTGCGTGCCCAAACGCCCACGTTGGCGTTGCCCGAGGTGGGTCGACTGCCGCTCCAGCCGCTTCCAGCCGTGCAGTTGCTCGCGTTGGCGCTCTGCCAGCTCAGCCGTGTTGAGCCTCCGCGAGGCACGACGGCGTCGGCGGAGTTCAGACTGACGGAAGGTGCCGGGGCCGGCTGCGGAGCGGGCGCTGGCGCCGGTTGCGGAGCAGGTGCCGGTGCAGGCGCCGGGGACGGTTCGGGGGTCGGCTCGGTGCCGGGACGAGGCGCCGTAACCTCGCTGGAAACCGGATCAGGCTGTCTTACCGGGGTTGGCGCCGCTTCAGGCGCAGGGCCGACCTGGATGAAGACAGATTTTTCCGTCAGCTCGTTGTCGCCGGCGCAGCGCAGGGTGAACTCGGTGCTCCGCTGCAGCGGGCCTACCGTGGAAAAACCCTGAAAAGCCTGCTCTCCACTCCAGCCATCCAGCGCTACGCACAGCTCGGCCTCTGCTGCAGCCCAGGACAGAGTTACCGAATCGCCTACCTCTACCGCCTGGGTATCTGCAGACAGTGAGACGGTGGGCGGGGGCGAATTCTCCTGCGCTTCTGCTCGAGCCATGAGCGCGATGACCTCGCTCTCATCGGTCAAAGCGACGGATGTCATCAGGCTGCTCAGGTCGTTCTGCAGACGGCTGTTCAGATCCCCGTCCAGCCGGCCGGCGAGTTCCTCGATGGGCGTGGTAGCAATCCCGCGTGCAAATGTTCTCAGGTCATCGTTTGCCGCCACGTTCTCGAACAGGTTGAGCAGCGCCATCGTCTGCTCGGCCGCGGCCAGGTTCGCTGGGACCTCGCCAACGGAAGGCGATGAAAACTCTGGCATCACCGTGCGTATGGCGTCATTCATTCGGGTCGTCGCCGGCTGCCCGTCGACCTCTAGCCTGCCGGCCAGCGTTTCCAGGCGCACGGCGAGTTCCGCGGCGCGAAATGCCGTGACCAGACGTTGATCAATGGGCGAATCATCCGGCGTCGTATCCCCGTGCATGAGTTCGCAACCCATGTGCTTGAGGATGTTGTTCACGTCCACGGCCAGGCCGGCGTTCAGCAACGCCAATGCGGTTCGTCGCACCGCCTCACCCAGCGCCTCGTTGGCAAGCACCAGCGCCTCGACATTGGTTAAATCCATTCTCTGGCCCATGGGGTCCGCAACCAGATTGGCGTCGAGGCCCATGCTCAGCCGCTCGTGGATGCGGTCCCAGGCCTGAGACAGGCTCCGCTTATCCAGGCCGCGATCGGTACACTGTGCGGCCCGGACCGCCAGGGTTGTGAGGGGGGAGATGTTGACGTTGTGCGAGCCCCGGCTGACGGCCGCGCCCAGAAGATCAAAGTCCAGGCGTCGTCCGGTTACCAGATCGATGCCGCCCCTTGCAGTGATCATAACCGGTAGGGCTGTCTTGGAATTCAGGTCGAGCTGGTAGTTGGCCAGGCTGTCACTCTTCACTTCCAGCAGCACCTTGCCTTTCGCATCGGTCAGTATCAGGTCGGCGTCCACCACGGGGCCATCAAGGACGCTTCCGGAAAGGGACAGCGGACCGCTGCTGCCGCCGCTGCCACTGCCGCCGCCACCACAGGCGCTCAGTACTGTCAGTAAGGTAACAGTGAGTGCTGCCTTCCAAGCCTTCAGAGTCATCGGCGAATACCCCTCTGCCATTTCCCTCAAACCTGCGTCCTTCAAGGTCGAATGGGCCTTAAGCCCCGGTTGATGTCCTGGCAGCCGAGTCTATGGAGACGCCGGAACGTTCCCGTGACCGGTTTGGCAAACTTGTAAGGGAATGTGTGAAGCGTGAACCGGGTCTCGGTCGCGCTTTGATCTGAGGCGGGTTGCCGATGCGTGGTGGTTTTACGAAGGGGGCCTCGTGCTGGCCCGTTGCTGAGGTATAGTGCCGGGCCATGAACCCCGCTCAGCAGATTCTCCAGCGCGTATTCGGTTACGCCGCTTTCCGGCCGCCTCAGGACGAGATCATTCAGACCGTCATCGACGGCGGCGATGCGCTGGTTCTGATGCCCACCGGCGGCGGCAAGTCCCTGTGCTATCAGGTGCCCGCCCTCGTGCGGGCTGGCTGTGGGGTGGTGGTCTCGCCGCTGATCGCATTGATGCACGATCAGGTTGATGCCCTGCAGCAGCTTGGGGTGCGGGCCGCCTTTCTCAACTCGACCCTGGGGCCTGAAGAGTCGCGCGCTATCGAAGACGCGCTGCAGGCGGGCGAGCTGGATCTGCTCTACGTTGCTCCGGAACGCCTGGTGCAGACCCGCACGCTTGCCCTGCTGGAGCAGGTATCCATCGCGCTGTTCGCCATCGACGAGGCACACTGCGTATCCCAGTGGGGCCACGACTTCAGGGCCGACTACCTGCAGCTGGGCATCCTGCACGAGCGCTTCGCGGGGATTCCTCGCATCGCGCTCACCGCCACCGCGGATCAGCGCACCCGACAGGAGATTCGTGAACGTCTGGCGCTGAACGAAGCCCGTCAGTTTGTCGTCAGCTTCGACCGGCCGAACATTCGCTACCGCATTACCCTGAAGCACAATGCCCGCCAGCAGCTGCTGCGGTTTCTCAGGGAAGAGCGGGCTGGCGACGCCGGCATCATTTACTGCATGTCTCGGCGCAAAGCCGAAGAAACTGCCGCCTGGCTTTCCGAGCTGGGTTTTACAGCCTTGCCTTATCATGCGGGTCTTGACGCGCGGGTGCGCGCCGACCACCAGTCCCGCTTTCTGCGCGAGGAATCGGTGATCATGGTGGCTACCGTCGCTTTCGGTATGGGCATCGACAAGCCGGACGTGCGGTTCGTCGCCCATCTCGACATGCCGAAAACCGTCGAAGCCTATTACCAGGAGACAGGCAGGGCCGGTCGCGATGGTGAGCCGGCGGACGCCTGGATGGCCTATGGTCTTCAGGATGTGATCAAGCTCCGGCAGATGATGGCTTCTTCCCAAGGCGACGAGATGCACAGGCGGGCCGAACAGCATCGCTTGAACGCCATGCTGGGTCTGTGCGAGATCACCAGCTGTCGGCGTCAGGCGTTGTTGGCTTACTTCGGTGAGACGCTGCCCGCGCCCTGCGGCAACTGCGACAATTGCCTGGAGCCGGTGGACACCTGGGACGGCACCGAAGCAGCGCGCATGGCGCTCAGCGCCGCCTATCGCACTGGCCAGCGCTTCGGCGTCAATCACCTCATCGACCTGCTGCGCGGCGCGACCACCGACAAGATCAATCAGTTCGACCATCAGCGTCTGCCGACCTACGGGGTCGGCAAGCATCTGGATGCCCAGCAGTGGCGTTCGGTATTTCGCCAGCTGGTGGCGCGGGGCTATCTCAACGTAGATCTGTCGGGCTACGGCGCGCTGCAGCTGGCGCCCAGCTGTCGCCCGCTGTTGCGAGGGGAGTTGCAGATCGAGCTGCGTCGGGAAACCCCTCGAAAGGCAGCAAAACAGCGCACCAAAACGCCGCTGTCATCAGACGTGGACGTCGCTCTCTGGGAGGCGCTGCGCGAACGCAGGCGGGAACTGGCGGAAGCTCAGGGCGTCCCGCCCTACGTCATCTTCCACGACCGCACGGTGCAGGAGATGTGTACCCGGCTGCCGCGGGATCTCCAGCAGTTTGCCCACCTGACCGGCGTGGGAGAGCGCAAGCTGGAAAAATACGGACCCACGTTTCTGCAGGTAATCAACGCGCACGTCGGCTCTGCGGGTTGAGCGCTTCGAGGAGAAGTTCTGCAGCCTGACGAACCTGCGGGTCCTTGTCTGTCAGCGGTACCCCTAGCAGCGTTGTTGCCATCGGCCATCGGCCATCAGACGAATACGCGTCTCCTGACCAGCAAGAGCCCAGCCAGAGAGACGAGGGCCAGTGCAGCTCCGGTCAGGAAGGTGCCCGGGGCTCCCAGCCAATCCCACAGCCCACCGGCAAGCAGGCTTGCGGCGAGCAGACCGATGCCGGTAGCGAGATTGATGACCCCATAGGCGGTACCCCGCAGATCGTCAGGCGCGGTATCTGCCACCAGGCTCGCCACGATGCCCTGGGTGAAGCCCATGTGCAGCCCCCAGAGCAGAACCCCCACGGCAATGCCCCCGATGCTGCTGCACAGGGCCAGCACCAGATCCGCGGCCAGCAGCAGCGCCATACCCACCGCCAGCGTATCTGTGCGATCACGGCGGTCGGAGAGGATGCCCGCCGGGTACGCGGCCAGGGCGTAGGAAAGGTTCATCAGCACCATCACTCCCGGCACCAGCATCAGCGACAATCCTGACGCCTCGGCTTTCAGTATGAGAAAAGCCTCGCTGAACCGGGCCAGCGTGAAGACGAATGCAAACCCGACCAGCCAGCGGAAAGGTCGGCCCAGGCGACTCAGCTCGCGGCGGCTCAGAGGCGCTTGGACCGGCTTTTTCTCAGAGGTTGTTTCCGGTTCGCGCACGCTGAGCAGGAGCAGCACGGCAAGAACCGCGGGAATCACGGCGAACCAGAAAACCTTGGGAATGTCGTTCGAGGTGGCCCACATCAGGCCGATGGCCAGCAGCGGTCCCAGCAGGGCCCCGGTGGTGTCCAGCGATTGACGCAGCCCGAAGCTGGCGCCGCGCACCTCTGGCGGGCTGAGATCCGCGATCAGCGCATCCCGGGGGGCGCCGCGAATGCCTTTGCCGATGCGATCCACGAAGCGTGCGGTGACCAGCCAGAATACCGAGGTGGCCAGGGCGAAAACGGGCTTGGTGATGGCGGCCAGAGTGTAGCCGGCAACCACCAGACCCTTGCGGCGGCCGAGCCGGTCGCTCAGCGCGCCGGAGAAAACGCGGGTGATGGAGGCCGTTGCCTCCGCGATGCCTTCGATGGCGCCGACGGTCATCATGGACGTGCCCAGGAATGTAACCAGGTAGACGGGCAGCAACGCGTGGATGAGTTCGGAGGAAACGTCCATCAGCAGCGAAACGAATCCCAGCGCCCAAACAGCGGTGGGAACGCGCGCAGGTGTCTGGTGGTTCAAGTCCCGGTCCGCAGCTGCTCGCGCTTGAGATTCAGCATGATTACCGCTCCCGCCAGCAGCGCCAGGCAGCCGGCCAGAAAAAACGACGCGCCGGGGAAGTACAGCGAAGCGTCAGGCATCGAAAAATAGCGGAAGGTCTGAGTCATGATCAGGGGCGCGAATATGGCCGTGAGCCCCATGAAGCTCGAGATCGCGCCCTGCAGTTCACCCTGGGAACTTTCGCCTACGGTCCGGGACATGATGCCACGCAGCGATGGCATCACCAGCCCCATGAAGGCACCTGCCAGAATGGCGGGGAACAACATCCAGCTTTCCGTCGCAAACGAGTAGCCGAAGAAGCTCACAGCCGCGAGTGCCAACCCGAGGTACGCGGCGCGCGCTTCGCCCAGGCGCTGAACCACGGGTCCTACCAGAGTCCCGGACACCACGGCGCTGGAAAGGCCGACCGCCGCCAGAGCGAGACCTACCTGGCCCTCGGACCATTGGAATTTATGCAGGACGTAGTAGGTCCAGACGGAGGGATTCACGTCATGCGCCATGAAGTAAAGGACCAGAGCGCCGAACAGGCCGAGGACCAGCGGATACGGACGCAGGGCGGCGAGGGCGCCAATGGGGTTGGCCCGGGAAAACCGGAAGGGTCGGCGTTTGTCCTGGGACAGGGTTTCCGGCAGCACCAGCAGCCCGTACAGGACGTTCAACAGGGCCAGTCCCGCCGCCACGTAGAAGGGTACCCGCGGCCCCAGCTCGCCGAGCAGCCCGCCGGCGGCAGGCCCGATGACGAAGCCGATGCCCCAGGCCGCGCCCACCAGGCCGAAGCGGGCGGCTCGCTCCGATTCGTCGGTGATGTCGGCGATGTAGGCGTTGGCCGTGCTGAAGGTTGCGGCGGATGCGCCGGATAGCAGCCGGCCGAGAAACAGCCAGGCCAGGGTGGGGGCGAACCCCATGATCAGGTAGTCCACGGACAGCGTGGCCAGAGAGATCAACAGCACCGGCCTGCGGCCGAAGCGATCGGACAGGTTGCCCATCACCGGTGCGAACAGAAACTGCATCAGCGCGAAGACGAACATCAGGGCCCCACCATAGCCGGCTGCGTCGCTGATGCTGGTACTGCCGAGCTCTGCAATGAGCCTGGGCAGCACGGGAATGATAATGCCGAACCCCAGGGTGTCGATGAAGATGGTGATCAGAATGAACAGCAGAGCGTGCCTGCCTGGCTTGCGTTCGGACAAAGGCCCTCTCCGATGGCGGATGCCGGGCCGCGATCAGCGGCCCTGGAAATTACCGGGCCGCCGCTCCGCCACGGCGCGCACGCCCTCCTTGTGATCTTCCGTCTGCTGCAGCCTGAATTGCTCGGCGAATTCGTGATCGGTCTGGCGCCGAACCGCCTCGGCGACCCCCTGGCGCATGGTGGCGCGAACCGATTCCACCGCCAGCGGTGCGCTCTCGGCGATTTCCGCCGCCAGATTCATCGCCGCTTCCCGCAGGCTTTCGTTGCTGGTGAGCACGTCTGCCATGCCCCATTGGTGCGCCGTCGTCCCGTCGATGCGTCTTCCGGTCATGAACATCAGATTCGCCCGCTGCTGACCAATCAGCCGGGGCAGGGTGTAGGTCAGGCCGAAACCCGGGTGGAAACCCAGCTTCACGAAGTTCGCGGTAAATCGAGCCTCCGGACAGGTGACGCGGAAATCGGGCATCATCGCCAGGCCGAAACCGCCCCCTACCGCGGCGCCCTGGATGGCGCCGACCACGGGCTTGCGGCAGGCGAACAGGCGCACGGCTGCGGAGTACAGTGGGTTGCCGTCTTCCAGCCTTCGTTCCCTGCGTTCTCCCTGCTGGGCGGAGTCGCCGAAATTAGCGCCCGCGCAGAAATGCTTGCCCCGGGCAGCCAGCACCAGGGCCCGGATGCCCCTGTCGTTGTCGATGGCTTCGAAGGCATCTCCCAGCGCGTTGATCAGCTTGACGTCGAAGAAGTTGTTTGGCGGCCGGCAGATTTCCACCAGCGCAACGTGGCCGTGATGCTCGATGTTAAGATCTTCGCCTGACATGTCCCGCTCCCGAATCGGTCTTGGCGCCTTGGGATGTTTGACCATGCTCCGGGAATTTGCAACGCTCCTGAAAACCAGATAACCGGGGGGCGACTGATGCTCAAGTGGCGGGTCGGAGAGGTGCGGGTCACCCAGATCGTAGAATTGACCACCGCCTCGCTTGGTCCTTATCTGCTGCCTCAGGCGACGCCGGAAGTCCTCTCGGGCCTGCCCTGGCTCAAACCTTTCCTGGCTGACGACGGCAAGCTGGTGCTGAGCATGCACGCGCTGGTAGTGGAAAGTCGGGGCCAGACGATCCTGGTGGATACCTGCATCGGCAACGACAAGCCCCGCAGCTACCCCCGCTGGAACCTGATGCAGACGGATTTTCTCGATCGTTTCCAGGCGGCCGGGTTCGCCCTGGACCGGGTAGACACGGTCTTGTGCACCCACATGCACGTGGACCACGTGGGTTGGAACACGCGCCTTCTGGAAGATCGCTGGCAGCCCACGTTCCGCAACGCCCGATATCTGTTTGCCGAAGACGAGTGGGCGTACTGGAAGAACGAGCCGCAGGAGTATGGCCCGGTCATCGAGGACTCGGTGCAGCCGGTGTTCGACGCCGGTCTGGCTGATCTGGTGCGGCCTGATCACCAGGTTACCGATGAGGTCTGGCTGGAGCCGACGCCTGGCCACACCCCCGGTCACGTCAGCGTGCATATCAGCTCCCGAGGGGAAGAGGCGGTGATCACGGGAGACATGATTCATCATCCCTGTCAGATCGCTCATCCACAGTGGTCGAGCACTGCAGACTGGGATCAGCAGGCCAGCGCAGAGACCCGCGACCAGTTTCTTGATCGCTACGCGGATGGCCCGGTGCTGGTGATCGGCACCCACTTTGCCGCCCCCACGGCGGGGCGGATCGTTCGGGATGGGGACGCGTTCCGGCTGGACTACTGAAATTCCGCGGCGGCAGCCTGGGATTGCCAGGTGCATGCCAGTTCCGGTGCCAGCAAAGCCTGTCGCCGCGCGGCCGCGTCGAGTCCGGAGCCGGCCAGCTTACTCCCCGTGTTAGACTGGCCGGCTTGCCGATAATTCTGGAGCAGTTGGGAAAAGGTGGCCACCCGCGATATTTACAAAGCGCTAGAGGTGGCGGATTTTCGCTGGCTGTGGATTGGCAGCCTTGGCTCCTCGTTCGCGATGAACATGCAGATCATCGCGCGGGGTTGGTTGGTTTACACCCTCACGTCCTCGGCCATGGATCTGGCCTGGGTTACGCTGTCGTTCATGGTGCCTACGGTTGCCTTTTCTCTCTGGGGAGGCGTGGTCGCTGATCGGCTGCCGAAAAAATACATCGTCGTGGTGGCCCAATCCCTCAACTGCGCGGCCACGATAATCATGGCCCTCATCATCCTCAGCGATCAGGTCACCTTCTGGGATTTCATCTGGTTTGGTTTTTTCAACGGCACGATTCTGGCGCTGTCCATGCCGGCGCGGCAGGCGTACGTTCCAGAGCTCATCCCCGAGCGCCTGATCTTTACCGCCATGGCCCTCAACCATACGGGCTGGAACCTGTCGCGCATTCTCGGCCCGGCGCTGGCCGGCTTCCTGATCGCCTGGGTAGCGGACGGGGACACCTCGTCCACGTACGGCGTCGGCATCGTCTACTTCATCATCGCCGGGCTGTACTTTCTGGCCGCGGTGACGGTGCTGCTGGTCAAACAGACGGGCAACATCAAGGAGCCCGACGACAAGAGCCCGCTGACGGACATGATGGACGGCCTGCGCTACGTCTGGGCCAACCCGCCGGTGTTCGGGCTCATCCTGCTTTCCATCGTCCCTTTCCTGTTCGGCATGCCGCTGAATACGCTGCTGCCCGCGTTCAACGAAGACATTCTCCTGGGCGGGCCTGACGATCTTGGCCTGCTCATGTCCTGCATGGGCCTGGGTGCGATTCTTGGCTCGCTGATGCTCGCCGCCATGGGCGATCTCAGGAACAAGGGGGCCTGGCTCATTGCCACCTGCGTCGGCTGGGGGGCTTTTACCACGGCATTCGGCGCCGTTGACGTGGTGTGGGAGGCCGCCGTGCTGGTAGGCGCCGTCGGCTGGCTGTCGGCCTGGAACATGTCGCTGAACCGGGGCATGCTGCAGCACAAGGTTGCGGCGCACATGCGCGGACGCATAATGAGCATCGACATGATGTCCCACGGGTTGATGCCCCTTGGCGTAATTCCCATCAGCATCATCGCAGAGCGTTACAGCGTTGCGCTGGCGCTCGAAGTGGCGGGCATCGTCTTCATGGTCGTGGTGCTGGGGCTGGCGCTCTTCACCCGGTCCGTTCGCCGGGTGGACGAAGCGCTGGTTGTCAGTCTGTCGCGATAGGATATCCTGATGAACCAGCAGACGGGTTGGAGTTGAATCCATGCACTGGGACCTCCTGATACACGGCGCCAAGGTCTTCGACGGTACGGCGAAGCCCGGCGAAATGCTCGATCTGGCCGTCAAGGACGGTCACGTCGTGGCCAAGGGTGCCAATTTGCCCCGCGATGCCGCGGCCGAAGTCCACGATGCCACCGGCAGCTGGTTGACCCCCGGGCTGCTGGATATTCACACCCACGAAGATCTGGAGGTGGAGCTGGAGCCCGGCCTGCCGGAGGTGGTACGTCACGGCACCACCAGCGTCATCGTCGGAAACTGCAGCATCGGCCTGGCTTTCGGCAATCAGCGGCGCGGCAACCAGGACCCGATCGTCGACTGCTTTGCCCGGGTAGAGAACATCCCCAAGCCGGTGCTTCGCAAAGCGGCGGAAAAGGCCACCTGGGGCAGCACCGGCGAGTATCTTCAGCATCTCGACGATCTGCCGCTGGCGGCCAATCTTGCGCCCCTGGTGCCGCACTCCATGCTGCGTATCGATGTCATGGGGTTGGATGAAAGCGTCAGTCGCGACCCGACCCCGGAGGAGCTGGAGCGTATGGTCGGGCTGCTGGAGCAGTCCATGCAGCAAGGCTATATCGGCTTCTCCACCGACGGCCTGCCTCTGCATTTCCTGGCCAATCAGCCCAACGTCAAGAAGCGGATTCCCACCCAGTATGCGCCCTTCAGCGAGTACAGAGCGCTGACGGACGTGCTGCGCAAGTACGATCGGGTCTGGCAGATGACGCCAGCCACGGATGATCCGCGGCTGACGCTGAAGATGTTTTTTCTCAGCAGCGGGCTGCTGCACGGTACCCCGTTGAAGATCACGGCGCTGGCCGCCCTGGATGCCGTCAACAACAGGGCTGGAAAATCCCGGGCGGTGAACCTTTCGCGGCTGCTGAACAGCAGGCTCGTGAACGGCCACTTCCGCATGCAGGCGCTGGCGGCGCCGTTCAAGATCTGGAGCGAAGGAGCGGTCAGCCCGCTGGCAGAAGGCAACCCGCTCATGCGGCAGCTCATCGAGACGGAACTGGAAGATCGCGCGGGCAGGGTGAAGATCCTCTCCGACCCCGAGTTCGTGGACGCGTTCCGCGAGATGTGGGGCCGGGGCAAACGGGGGTTCAATCTGGCGCACCTTCGGCGCCGGCTGCGGCTGGAAAACGAGTTCCTGACCCGCGATCTGAATGACATGGTCATTTACCGGTCTCCGGTCCCCGCTTGGGAAGGCCTCACCATGGCCGAGCTGTTTGACCGTTACCGGATCTGGCAGGCGGGCGTTCACGCCGGCGATGCCAATCTGCCGGAGGAAGCCACCGCTTTCGCTGCGATTGGCGATGGCGTACGCGATGATGGTGAGTTTTTCCTCATGCTGCTGAAGGCGTTCGACCGCGACATCTACTGGCACTACGTCTCTGCCAATCGAGATCCCAAGGTGATCAAGGAGCTGCTCCTCAACCCGGTGCTGCTGCCAGGGTTCAACGACAGCGGCGCCCATGTCACCAACATGGCCTACTACGATGGCAACCTGCGCGCCCTGCGCATCGCCGCGGAGGATTCGGAAACCCTGTTCAGCCGCATGGTGCAGCGGCTCACCCGTGAGCCTGCGGATTTCTTCGGTCTCGACGCGGGACGACTGGATATCGGTTCTCGAGCCGACATCACGCTGCTCAATCCGCGTGCCCTGAAGGGCTATGATGGGGATGCCGGCATCCGGATGATCTATCGCGACAGCTATGAGTGCCAGCAGCTGGTGAACCGTTCCGATGGTGTGGTGAACGCGGTCTATGTGGCGGGCCGCCAGCTGTGGAACGGGTCGGGCTTCGCGGCGACCTTCGGTCGGGAGCGAACCGGACAGGCGCTGACGGCGTCGTGAACGCGCGGGCCCAGATGGGGTTGCCGGCCCTTGGTCTTGCTCTTGTTCTTTTTGGGGCTCTGGGCAGTGCCAGCGCGCAAGCTGCAGAGGTCTATCGTTCCACAGGTGAATACGGGGAGGTGACGTTTTCTGACCAGGAAACGCCCGATGCCCAGCGAGTGGTTGTAGATACGCCGCGGCCGGTATCTCCTGCCGTTGCTGATTGGGTCGCCCAGACTCTGGACGTCGCTCGGGTTCTCGAGGCATCGCGACTGGCACGTGAGGCTGCAGCGGCGGAGCGTCGGGACGCTTACCGCAAGCGACAACAGGCCAGGGTACCCGCTTACGAACCGGAAGAACGAACGAGCTATGGGACCTGGTATCCCTATCCCTATCCCTGGCGACCCGGCTACCCGGGGCTTCGGCCGCCGCATCGCCCGGGCCGGCCGCCTTATCGTCCCGGACGGCCCTCGCACTTGCCGGCCCACCCCCGGCCCCGCGAGCCGCTGCGAAGCCCCATACCGGGGCCGAACGCTGGCCGGGATAGCTGAAGTTGGCACTCCGCATCGGCCTGATTTCGGACACCCATCTGCCGGAGGCGCGCAAGGACCTCTGGCCCCAGGTTTTCGATGCCTTCGATGGCGTAGACCTGATTTTCCACGGCGGGGACATTCACGAGTTTTACGTGCTCGATCAGCTGGGGGAAATCGCGCCGGTATATGCGGCCCGGGGCAACGGTGAAGATGGCAGCGGCGGAAGGCCGGTGCAGCCCGAAGACCCCAGAGTAAAGTATGCCTGGACCCTGCCCCTGGAAGGTCTCTGGGTCGGGCTGACGCACTATGTGCCGGTGCCGGAGCGCCCCCCGAACTTCACGCTGGAGCGCTGGATCGAGCGCTTCTTTCCCGAGCGCACCCCGGACGTGATCGTCTTCGGTGACACTCACCGTGAGTGCATCGAAGAGGTCAACGGCATTCTGTGCGTCAATCCGGGCTCGCCCACTTACCCCCACAACTACGACACTCAGTTCGGCACCATCGGCTTTCTGGAGCTTGCAGACAACGGCGCCGCTGCCAGCGTCTGGCAGCTCACCGGGGACGGCATCGTGCCCTTCGACTGGGAAGGCGTGCCGCCCTGGAAGCGCCGCTGAGCCTGCAGCACTGGTTCTTTTCAACTGAGGAGGGCGGTAGCCGTCAGTCTTTGGGCTGCCCCAGAATCCGCTCGGCAATGATGTTGCGCTGGATGTTGGGCGTTCCCCCGCCAATCACCACGTTGGGCCAGCCTAGACTTGCCTTCGCCCAGCTGCCGCCATCCACGGCAGCGTCGCCGCCGGCCAGCTGCAGACCCGCCTGACCGGTAAGCTCCACGGCGAAATCGTCCATCTCGATTTCCAGGCTCGCGCGATGCAGCTTGTTCACCGAGGTTTCGGAGGTCAGCGGCTCGCCCTTGATCTGCTTCGTTAGGTAGCGCAGGCCGTTGTACTTCATGGCCGCGATCTTGGCCTCGAACATGGCCAGGGTGCGGCGGACTTTCGGGTCTTCGCTGGCGGGCTTGCCCTGCCTGGTGGTTTTTTGGACCAGGTCTTTTAGAGTATCCAGCTTGTCGAACATCTGCGTTACCTCGCCGATGCTGGAGCGTTCGTTGGCGAGGGCCGACACGGTCACCATCCAGCCCTGACCTTCCTCACCCAGGCGGTTCTCCACAGGGACCTTGACGTCGGTGAAGAAGACCTCGGCGAAGTGGCGGTCGCCGGCCATGTTCTCGATGGGCTTCACTTCTATTCCGGGGGCGTCCATGGGGACCAGCAGGCAGGTGATTCCCTTGTGCTTCACGTCCACGTCGAAGTCTGTGCGCACCAGCAGGATGATCCAGTCGGCCCAGGGGGCGCCAGAGGTCCAGATTTTCTGACCGTTGACCAGATAATGGTCGCCTTCCTTTACTGCCTTGCACTGAATGGACGCCAGGTCCGAACCGTGATTCGGCTCGGAATAGCCCGTGCACCAGATCACCTTGCTGTCGAGAATGTCGGGAATGAACTTCTGCTTCTGGGCATCGGTACCGTACTGGATGATGCCGGGGCCGACCCACGCGAGGCCCATGAACGAGGTCCCCAGTGGCGGGGCCTTCGCCAGCGCCATTTCTTCCCGCAGGATAGCCTGCTCGATGAGGCCGCCGTTGCTGCCGCCGTATTCCTTTGGCCACGAAAAGCCTACCCAGCCTTTCTCCCGCACCTTTTCCAGCCAGCCCTTCAGAAAGCCCTTGCCGCGCTCCGACTTGGGCGGCAGGTTCTGCTCGAGAAAACCCCGTACCTCCTCGCGGAACGAATGTTCTTCTGTGGTGTACTCGAAATCCATTACAGACCTCCTAGCGATGCAACGCGATCCAGATGATAGTCGGAATCTCCATACATGGGTCGAGCCCACTTGGAGCGCTTCAGATAAAGTTGAATGTCGTATTCAGCAGTAAAGCCGATGCCCCCGTGCAGACCGACGCCGTCGATACCAATGCGGGCGAAGGCGTCCGAGGCATACCCTTTCGCAAGGGATACGGCCCGGGGCAGCTCCGCCGGGCCGTCGTCGACCGTCCAGGCGGCGTAGTACAGCAGCGATTTGAAAGACTCCACATCGACATAGATGTCGGCGAGACGATGCTTCACGCCCTGATACTGACCAATGGGCTTGCCGAACTGGATGCGCTCCTTGGCGTACTCGCTGGTCATCGTCAGCGCGGCTTCGGCAGCGCCCACCATCTCGGCGGTAACCGCAACGGCGCCCAGGTCGGTGAGGTAAGCCAGGTCCTGCTCTGTCATGGGTAGTAGAAAGTCGGCGGGGACCACGACCTTGTCCAGGCTGACGCTTCCAGTGGGTTTGCTCCGGTCCATGACAGGCTGTGCGTTGACCGTCACCTGGTCTCTCGTAACGGCGGCAAGTGCCAGGCCGTCCGGGCCCTGCACGGCCAGCAGGTAATACTGGGCGGAAAGGGCATCGGGCACGAACGGTTTGCTGCCGCTTATCTCATAGCCGCCGTCTGTGGCTTTCGCCGTCAGGGTGATGGCGTCCGGGCTGATCCAGTTCGGCTCATCATAGAGGGCCAGGGTACAGATGGATTCTCCGGACGCCATGGTTGGCAGCCAGTTGGCCTGGTGATCCGCTGATCCGCAGCGCAATATGGCCGCCGATGCCAGCGCTTGCGAAGCGATGGGCAGGGGCGAAAGGCCGCGGGCGGTTTCCTCCAGCACGACGGTCAGGTCGACCCACTTGAGGCCGAGGCCACCGTTGCTCTCGGGGATGATGAGCCCCAGCCAGCCCAGGTCGGAGATCTGCTTCCACAGCTCGCCGTCAAAAGCGCTCTCGGTGCCCATCAGCTCGCGTACGCGGGGAATGGCGCATGCTTCCTGCATGAAGCGCCGGACCTGCTCGCGGAGCATGTTCTGTTCTTCGGTAAAGCCAAAATTCATGAATCGCTTTCCTCCTTCAGCAGACGATACCTTGCTCGTAGTAGTTTTCGATTTTGTCCGATAGACCGATCTGTTCCAGGATTTCCCGGGTATGTTGGCCTACCGTTGGCGCCGGGCCGCCTGGCGCGGCCGGGGTCCTGGCGAAGCGTGGTGCTGGGCGGGCGTCCCGCAGGACCCCCGCGATGGGATGCTCCAGCTCGCGGAACATCTGGTTGTGGCGAATCTGCTCGTCGTCAGGCAGCTCCGCCAGCCGGTTCACCCTGGCGAACGGCACGTCCTGCTCACGCATTTTCCTTTCCGCCTCGGCGATGGTCAGCATAGCTGCGGCGTCCTCGGCCTGCGATTCCATCACCGCGATCAGCTCCGCCCGGTGCTTCATGCGCGCGTCCAGCGACGAAAAGCGCGGATCATCAGCCACGTCGTGCAGCCCGAAGGCTCGGCACATGCCCTCGAACTCTTCCTGGGACAGCGTCATGGTGGCGCCCCAACCGTCGCGAAAGCGGCGGACCACGCCCGATGCGCCGATGGGCGGGCGCTGCTCGATGGCGTCGCCGAGCAGGATCAGGTCCGCTGCGGTATCGCACCAGGCGAACGCGACGGCGGTGTCCAGCATGGAAAGCTCTATGTGTTGACCCTGGCCGGTCCGGGACCGCGCCAGCAGCGCGGCGGTGACGGCCTGGCAACCGTTCCAGGCCGTGAGCTTGTCCAGCAGCAGCATGTTCACCTGCTCGGGCTGGTCCGGATGCTCGTGATGGATCCGACCCTGAATGTCCGTCATGCCCGACGCGCACTGGATGATCGGGTCGTAGGCCCGGTCTCCGGCGCGGGGCCCCGTCTGTCCGAAGCCTGAGATGGACAGGTAGATCAGCCCCTCGTTGTCAGCGGCCAGGGCGGCATAGCCGATGCCCAGGCGTTCCGCCACCCCGGGGCGGAAGTTCTGGATCACCACGTCCGCATCGGCGGCCAGCCGGCGCACGACCTGGACGGCCTCGGGCCGGCCGAGGTCCAGCGCGATGGAGCGTTTGCCGCGATTCAGCACGTGAAAGAAACCCGAGAAGCCGTTGCGATGGCTGCCAACGTGGCGCTGGATGTCCCCGGCGCCGGTCCGCTCCACCTTGATGACGTCCGCGCCCTGATCCGCCAGCAGGGCCGCGGTCAGCGGGCCGGAAACCACAGCGGAGAGGTCGACGACGCGAAAGCCGGCGAGCGGACCCGACATCGGGCCTCACGCGCCCCGCAGCGGATTGATCGGCGGCCAGCTGTCCTTGCTGGCGAGGATTTTTTCACCAATGTCAGCGACGTCCCAGGGCCCTTCATCCAGCGGCCGGTCGGCAATGGGGGTTACCTGCCATGACAGCAGAGAGACGTTGTTGCCGCCGATCAGCCACTGCCGGCCGGTGATGTCCTTGGCCTCGTCCGTGCACAGCCAGACGATGGCTGGAGAGACGTTCTCCGGGGGAAATTTGTCCTGCACCCCTTCCGGCAGTATGTCTTCGGTGAGCCGCGACATGGCGGTGGGGGCCAGCACGTTGACGGTAATGCCGTACTTCAGGCCTTCCAGCCACAGGCAGCGGGTGAAGCCGGCAATGCCGGCTTTGGCGGCGCCGTAGTTCGTCTGTCCGAAATTGCCCAGCAGGCCCGACGTAGAGCTGGTCATGACGATGCGGCCGCCTGTCCCCTGCTCGATCATCCGATCGTAGGCGGCTTTGGTGGTGAGGTAGGTGCCGCGAAGGTGAACGTCCAGCACGACGTCCCACATGTCGTCGTCCATGTTCTTGAAGGATTTGTCCCGCAGGATACCGGCGTTGGCAATCAGGATGTCCAGCTTGCCGAAGGCTCGCACCGCCTGATCCACCATCTCCTGTGCCGCGGCTTTGTCGGTAACCGAGCCGTAGCTGGCAACGGCTTTGCCGCCGGACGCCGTGATCTCTTCCACCACGGCGTCTGCCATGGAGCTGGATGCGCCGGTGCCGTCCCGAGCGCCGCCCAGGTCGTTGACGACAACGCAGGCGCCTTCCTTTGCCAGCAGCAGCGCGTGCGCCTTGCCGATTCCTCCGCCGGCGCCGGTAACGATGGCGACCTTTCCGTCTAGCGATCCCATAACGATCTCCTTGCTGGGGTAGTTTTTATGGGGCCCCGCGCGGTCTCCGCACTTCGTTGGAACGTCGTTCGAGCTGCGGCTATGCAGAAGAGGGGTAGCTGTATGTCCTCCCGCGGGGCCTTATAATCGTTGTTTGTGGCCAACGCCGCAGTCTACGTGTGGAAAGCACAAACGCAAGAGGTGTCGCTGAGCGGATGTGACAGAGGTGGCGCTTCGGGATTTTGGTTGGGTCTGGGCGCCAGAGGCTCGGAATCCTCACCTAAGCTTTCAGAATACAGAGGCCGGTGTGGAAAACGGCGGCCAACGGATCAAGCAACAAGCGCAGCGGGCAGGGGAAGCGTGTGAACGAAAAGGCAGACTACGAAGCGCATCTGAATCGATCCCTCGATGACGTGATCGATCTCCTGGAAAAGGAAATTGAGCGCCTCAAGGAGTCTCTGGAGACCTATCGCCTGTCGGGTCACCCCAACCGCCAGGAAATGATCCGCTGGCATGTACGAACCCTTGATGAACGCCAGGACGCGCTGGAGAAGCTGCAGGAAATGATCCTGGCGGAGAAGCGATCGGATCACCTTCACTGAGGTGCTGATCTTCTACCGCTGACGGTCTTTCCCCCAGTGCGGGCCGCGCACGTTGATCAGAGCGTCGACGACGTCCGGGGTGAAATCGCGGTCGTACAGCGCACACATGCTCGCCAGCCCCCCCGGATTGACGATGTTCACCTCCATCAGGTGGGGAAACACGGTATCGATCGCAGCAAACCCCACGCCGCTGGCGGTCAGATCGCTGGCCAGCTGCTGGACCAGCCGCGATTCTTCGCCTGAAAGAGTTGCGGGCTCCGCAGCCGCGCCTGCCGCCAGGTTGGCGCGAAAATCTGCCGTGGGCCGACGGCCATAGCTGCCGATGATGCGGCCTCCTGCTATTAGGGTACGTTTCTCGCCGTTGGCCGCTGCGGGCAGGAAACGCTGCAGCAGGCAGTAGCGGCCGGGCGGAGGCCCGATGAACCGCCTCAGCGCTGCTCGCCCCCCGTCGTCGTTGCGGATATGCGCGACGTCCCTTCCGAAGCTGCCCGCCGTGGGTTTGATGACCCAGTCGCCGCCGGTATCCAGGATCGACAGCAGGAAATCCGGGTCGTTCGCGGCGTAGGTTTCCGGGAGGTGCGCCGACCAGGCAGTTTTGCCGTGCAGATGAATCAGCGCGTCGATTACAGTGACAAATAGGTCCTGATCCAGCAGCCCCAGCAGCTGCATACGGTCGAGAAATGTGTCCCAGCGACCGAAACCCAATACCCAGATCAGCTGGAATCGCTCCGGGTCATAGGGGCCAAGCGTTACGCTGCCTCGGTTCAGGCGGACGGAGTCGTGGGGCAGGAGGGTTACGCCCCAACCCGCAGTTCGAAACCCTTCAGGCAGGCGCATGTGGTTGTCGTTCTGGGCCTGGGCGGCGTCGCCGACCAGAAACAGGATCTCAGGCATTTATTGCCAGCCCCCAATACATTGAAAAGTATATTGAAATGTATGGTGAAAGGTACATTGAAAATTCCTGCTCCAGACCCCATGAAAGTACTTACGGAGCGGCACATCAAGCCGCGGATGGCGGGCGATTTCCGCCTTTGGAAAGCGTGGTAGTATTTCCGGTCCGATGAGCGTTCAGACAACATTACCCGACCACACCCTCGCGGAAGAGAAAATCCCGCTGTATCAGCCGGAACATCTGGACCCGATGGAAAAGGTGGCGCTGCGCAACGAGATCAAATCACTTCTCGAGGCCCGCGGTGCGGTGCTGGTGGCCCATTACTACGTGGATGCGGATGTTCAGGATCTGGCGGAAGAGACCGGCGGGTGCGTGTCCGATTCGCTGGAAATGGCCCGTTTCGGCAAGAATCACGAGGCCTCGACCCTGGTGGTAGCCGGGGTCAAGTTCATGGGGGAGACCGCGAAAATCCTTTCCCCTGAAAAGCGCGTCATCATGCCGACGCTGGAAGCCGAGTGCTCTCTGGATATCGGCTGCCCACCGGACGAGTTCGAGGCGTTCTGCAAGCAGCATCCCGACCGCAAGGTGGTCGTTTATGCCAACACGTCGGCGCGGGTTAAGGCGCTCTCGGACTGGGTCGTGACCAGCAGCGTCGGCCTGCCAATTGTGGAACGGCTGCACGCCCAGGGCGAGAGGATCATCTGGGCGCCGGACAAGCACCTGGGGCATTACATCCAGACCAAGACCGGCGCCGACATGCTGCTCTGGAACGGCGCCTGCGTGGTGCACGAGGAATTCAAGTCCAAGGCGCTGTTCGACCTAAAAGCCCTCTACCCGGATGCCGGGGTGCTTGTTCATCCCGAATCTCCGGCGGCCGTCATCGACATCGCCGATGCGGTCGGCTCCACCAGCCAGATCATCCGCGCCGCCGGGGAGCTGCCCAACCGCATGTTTATCGTGGCGACGGATCGGGGCATTTTTCACAAGCTGCGTCAGAGAAACCCCGACAAGCGCTTCATCGAGGCACCGACCGCCGGCGATGGCGCCACCTGTCGCAGCTGTGCCCATTGCCCCTGGATGGCCATGAACGAGCTCAAGCAGCTGGCCCTGTGCCTGCGCGACCAGGCCACCATGGATGCCAATGAGATTCTGGTGGACCCTGAAATCGGCCGCCAGGCGATGATTCCCCTGCAGCGGATGCTGGATTTCAAAATCTGAGCCGACCGCGTATGGCCACACCTAGCCGGCCACACCTAGCCGGCCACATCCCTTCACTTGAGGCTCAGGAACGGGCGATACGCAACGCGGTCTGGAAGTCGACGATGCGCTGATCCAGCCGCGCCACCAGCGGAGAGTTGTTCCGGTCAGCCAGACGGCGCGCGTATTCGAGGTGCTGAATGGCCTGCTGATAGGCGCCGTGCAGGGCAAAATATTCGGCCCTTGCTCGATGCACCCCGATGATGTTCCCGGCCAGCCCCGACACCTCCGCCAGGTCGTACCAGACGTCCACATCCTCCGGGCGCACGAGACTCTGGCGGGCCAGGACCGCCTCTGCGGCCTCAAAGTCGCTTGTTTTGGTCAGCGCGTCCGCGTAGAGCATGGCCAAGGGCGCGTTGTCCGGGTTGATGGCCAGATTGTGAGACAGCAGCTTTTCCGCCTGATCGTACTTCTCCGCCGCTATCAGAAACTCTCCCAGAGCAGCGATATAGAGAATTTTGCGCGGATTTTCGGTAAACAGGGCATCGCCGATGGCCAGCGCCTGAGCGTGCTCACCCGCCCTGGAAAGCGCGATGGCGAGACCATAGCGGGCGGCCACGGATTCCGGATCGTCGCGCACCTCCTGCTCGTACTCCTTCACCGCATCCTGAGGCGTGTCCATATAGTGGATGATGGCCCGGTTGCGCATCAGCGCGTAATCCAGGGAATCCTCATAGCGATTAACACCATAGGCCTGGGCCTGCAGCTTGGCATCGGCGATTCGCGCCTCGGAGAGCGGGTGGGTGAGCAGAAATTCCGGCGGGCGCCGCGAGAATCGGTAAGCCCGCTGCATGCGCTCGAACATGCGTGACATTCCGTTGGGATCGAGGTTTGCCTGCGCCATGGTGTTCAGCCCCACACGGTCCGCCTCCTGTTCCCGGGTGCGGCTGTATTTGAGCTGGCTGGACTGTGACATGGCTTGAGAGGCGGATATTGCTGCGATCCCGGCGTCGCCGCCGCCCAGCACGCCGACCATGATGGCCGCGATCAGCGAAGCGATGGTCGGCAGAGTTTGTGCCCGCTGCTCTTCGACGCCCCGGGCGAAGTGCCTCTGGCTCAGGTGAGCGAGTTCGTGGGCCAGCACCGATGAGTACTCGTGGACGTCCTCGGCGGAAAGCATGAGCCCGAGATTGATGCCCACCACGCCGCCGGGTGCGGCGAACGCGTTGATGTCCTCGCTGTCGATGACAATCACTTCCAACAGTTTGTCCCGCAGTTCCGAGTGTTGGGCCAGATCTGCCAGGGTGCTCGAAATATAGTATTTCAGGATCGGATCGCTGATGGTCGGAAGAGAGGCGTGCAGCTGCTTCAGGAACTGCTCACCGATGCGGCGCTCCATTTCTGGCGATATGAGGCTGGATGATGCATCTCCCAGCACTGGCAGTTTGTGGCTAGAGCCGCCGTATGCGAAGCCTACTAGGGTACCGGCCAGGGTACCGGCCAGGGCACAGGCACAGAGCGCCGTTTTCAGGGCTCTGGCCAGAGATCTCGGCAGGCTTTTCAGTTCCGGAAGCATGCTTTTCATGATACTTAATCGACTGCGTCTCGCCAGGAAAAGTTCAAATAGCGCTATCATGACTTCAAACAGACATGAATCCGTGATGAGCAAGGAATCTCCGCAACCCGTCGTTCTGGACGTAAAAGGGCTCAACTGCCCCATGCCGCTGTTGAAAGCCAAGAAAGCGCTCAACGAGCTGGAGGCTGAGGCGTTGCTGGAAGTGTTGGCGACCGACCCGGGCTCGGTCCGTGATTTTGAAACCTTTTCCCGACAGAGCGGGCACTTGCTGCTGGAATCGCGTCAGGAAGGCGACACTTACATCTACCTGCTGCGAAAGAAATCTGCCTGATGCGATTTCTGGAAATCATCGGCGGTTGGATCAACCGGCACTTTTCCAACGAAGAGGCCATCTACATGGTGGTCCTGCTGGTTGTCGGGTTCGTTGTGCTCTTCCTCCTCGGCGGGGTGCTGGCACCCGTTCTCACGGGCCTGGTATTCGCGTTTCTGCTCCAGGGTCTCGTCAAGCGTCTGATGCTCTGGCACCTGCCGCAAACGCTGGCCGTGTATCTGACTTTTACCCTGTTTGTGCTTGCGATGGTCATGCTGGTGCTGTTCGTCGTGCCGCTGCTCTGGCAGCAGTCCCAGGCATTGATCGAAGCCTTGCCCAACGTGGTGGGGCGGCTGCGGGAAGTAGGGCGCGACCTTGCCGAACGCTTTCCCGAGCTCATCAGCCAGCCGCAGATAGACCAGTGGATTGCCGAGACCACCAGCCAGGTAGGAAACCTCAGCGGCACGGTGGTCGAGACGCTGGTGGCCAACGTGCCCTCGCTGGTGGGATTGTTCATCTATCTCATTCTGGTGCCCTTCTCCGTGTTCTTTTTCCTGAAAGATCGCGAGCACCTGATGGCCTGGTTCCTGTCACTGCTGCCGGCGCAGCGGCCGATGCTGAACAAGGTGGGGGACGAGATGAACCTTCAGCTGGCCAACTACGTGCGCGGCAAGTTCATCGAGATTCTGATTGTCGGCAGCGCGACCTTTATCACTTTCAAGCTGATGGGGCTGAATTACGCGGCTCTTCTGGGCGTGATAGTGGGCCTGTCGGTGCTCATCCCCTTCGTCGGGGCGGCGGTGGTCACCATTCCAGTGGCGCTCGTGGCTGTCATTCAGTTCGGCTGGTCTTGGGATCTCGCCTGGATCATGTTGGCCTACGGCATCATCCAGGGCCTGGATGGCAACGTCCTCGTACCGCTGCTGCTTTCGGAAGCGGTGGATCTGCATCCCATTACGATCATTCTGGCGATACTGGCCTTTGGCGGTCTGTGGGGCTTCTGGGGGGTGTTTTTCGCCATTCCGCTCGCCACCCTGGTGAAGGCCATTTACAACGCCTGGCCCCGGGAAGTCCTGGTGTCGAAACGGGAACACGCCCAGGCAGATGTCCCGGCCGAATCCTCCGACTCCGGCCCGGGTGTGGAATCGGCGGACGCGGTCTAGCCGCCATTGCCGGTGGGCACTTGCTGTTGCGCTTGTGGTGCCGTTGACGGCTCAAGTACCATTGCGCGGATTTCACTGACTCGGTCTCGTCATGTTGAGGGGAAGCATCGTTGCCCTTGTGACGCCCATGCGGGCGGATGGAGCCGTGGACTGGGAAGCCCTGGAGGCGCTGGTCGAATGGCACATCGCGGAGGGAACCCACGGCATCGTGCCCATGGGTACCACCGGCGAGTCTGCGACTCTGGATACCGGCGAGCATCTCGAGGTTATCGGCAGAACGGTCAAAGTCGTTGCCGGTCGGCTACCTGTTATCGCCGGCACCGGCTCGAACTCCACTTCGGAAGCCATTCATCAGACCCAGGAAGCCACCAGGCTGGGCGCTGACGCCTGTCTGCTGGTGACCCCGTACTACAACCGGCCCACCCAGGAAGGCCTGTACCGCCACTACAAGGCCATCGCCGAGGCCACGGATATCCCCCTGGTGCTCTACAACGTGCCGCCTCGCACCGGCTGTGACCTGCAGGCGGAAACCGTTGCCCGGTTAGCGCCCATGGATTCCATCGTAGGGATAAAGGAAGCCTGTGGTGATCCTGACCGGGTCAAAGCCATTGTCGACCTCGTCCCTGAGGACTTTCTGGTCCTATCGGGTGAAGATGCGCTTACGCTGCGCATGATGGAGCTTGGCGCCCGTGGCACCATTTCGGTGACGGCGAACGTCCTGCCCCGCCTGATGTCGGAGTTCTGCGGATCGTTTCTGGATGGCGATCTCCAGCGTGCCCAGGAACTTGACGCTCAGTTGCAGCCGATTCACGAGATACTGTTTATCGAATCCAGCCCCGCGCCGACCAAGTGGGCGCTTTACGAGATGGGCCGAATCGACAGCGGCATCAGGTTGCCCCTGGTGGAGCTTTCCGAACAATACCGCCCTGAGCTGCGCTCCCGACTTCAGAAGCTCGGAGTGTTTTAGTGCGGCGACTCCTGATCCTGCTGGTCGCGCTGGCCGGTTGTGCTGGATGTTCCTGGTTTTCCGACGACAAAGGGGTTTTCGTCGACCGTAGCGACGATTACATCGATGCGGAGGAGAATCCCCCTCTGGTCATCCCGGAAGACCTGCAGACCGGTCGGCAAACGGACCCGCTGCCCATTCCGCCCATTGCCGAGTCGATTCGGCCGCAGTACTTCTCCGACAGCTTGCCTCGACCCAACGCGATCTATGCCGACGACAATCGGGATGAGGTGCGAATTCAGCGGCTGGGTAGTAGACACTGGCTGGCCGTTCCCGAGTCACCCACCACCGTCTGGCCGAAGATGAAGCAGTTCGTGGCGGACAACGGGGTAGACGCGGCCTACGAGAATGCGGGGGTCGGCAGATTGGACACAGAATGGCTCACCGTGGGAAATGAGCAGTATCGAGACGTGATACGCCAGCTGCTGCGCGACGCCAAAGAAGCCGCCGGCCTTACCGGCGGGCAGGATCGGTTCCGGGTTCGGGTCGAGCAGGGGCTGCGGGAAAATACCAGTGAGGTCCACGTTCGCCACGAGAACGATAGCTTCGCCGAAACCGGCGCGGATGATCTCGTGGACCTCAATCAGACGCCGTCGCACCTGCCCGAGGCGGAACTCGACTTCCTAAACGAGCTTGGTGCCTATATAGCCGCGCGGGTCTCCGAGCAGACGGTTTCCATGATTGCCCAGGATATCGGCAGCCCGGTGAAGTCGTTTATCGATCGGGATACTCGAGGCGAACCCGTCCTGCGTCTCCTTCTCGACTACGAAAGGTCCTGGGCCACGGTGGGGCAGGCGCTGGCTCGAGCGGACATTCCCATCGCGGAATCCGACCAGGCCAGCGGCATCTACCGGATATCCGTTCCGGCGGATCTGAACATCGAAGAGGAAGAACCCGGTTTCTTTGGCCGGATGTTCTCTTTCGGAGGAGAAGATCTGGTTGAGCTTCAGCTCTCTATCAGCGACGCTGGTGACGGAACTTTCCTTGTGAAAGTGTTGGATGCTGAAGGCCAGACCCTGGCCGATCGGGATTTCAGCCAGGAGCTGCTGGTGATTATTCGCGAGTACGGCACTTGACCGGCTTCGCCTCTCTGGGCAGCGGCAGTCGAGGTAACGGCACGCTGGTTGAGATAGGCGGCGAACTCGTCCTCGTGGATTGCGGCTTCACGCTCAAACAGGCAGAGCGACGACTGCAACGCCTGGATGTTCGTCCGGGCGATCTCTCGGCCATTCTGGTGACTCACGAGCACTCGGACCATTCGTCCGGAGTGGCCGCGCTGGCCCACAAGTACGCGCTCCCCGTCTTCGCCTCTTACGGAACCCTGAAAGTCTGCTCCCAGGCGCTGACAGGAACCGCGTTTGACAGCCACGGAGCTTTTGCAATCGGCGGCGTTGTCGTGCGTCCGGTGATCGTCCCTCACGACGCGCGGGAGCCAACGCAGTTCGTTTTCGAGCACAACCGGGTACGCATTGGCGTGGTATCTGACCTGGGCCAGGTCACGCCCTTTGTGACCGCGCAGTTTTCCGACTGTGCCGGCCTGATGATGGAGAGCAACTACGATCGCAACATGCTCATGGGTGGACGCTACCCGGAATCGATCAAACGCCGCATTGCGGGAAATCTCGGTCATCTGTCCAACGAGCAGGCGGCAGCGTTTCTGGGGGATATCGGTCATCCGGAGCTGCGCGTGGTGGTAGGTCACGTCAGCGAGCAGAACAATCACCCGGAACTTCTGCAGGAGTGGTTCGAGCCGCTGCGGGCCAAGGTTCGAATGCTTGATTTTGCAACTCAGGACGAGGGCGCGTCCTGGGTGCAGATCGATGATGCTGGTAATAGTCGCGGGCTTTTCTCAGAATACGTATCCCAAACCGCACGCTGAAGCTTCACGGAGAGGTGCCGGAGCGGTCGAACGGGCCTGACTCGAAATCAGGTGTACCTTTGCGGGTACCCAGGGTTCGAATCCCTGCCTCTCCGCCATTAAGATCTTCAGCCCTATAGGGCCCGGCGCTCTTGTACTTGCCGAAATGGTTCTCTTCCCGGGTCGTGGCGAGTGCTGTATCAGTGATGGTGATAGAGACCTAGATCGCGAGGTCTTTCGGCCACCGGCGCTTGGAGCACATCCACTCGTGCGGTCGCTCGCGAATCCAGGACTCGAACAGGGCATTGAGTTTCCTTGTCATCTGCAGCACTCTCTCGTGCTCATCGGCGGACGCATCGTCCGCCTGCACCGGCTCGTGAAAGATCACCCGATAACGGGCCCCCTCCAGGCGCTGAACCTGGACCGGAATCAGTTCGCAATCGAAGCGCAGGGCCAGCTGTGCGGGCGTGAGCGATGTGTTCATGTCATGACCAAAAAACGCAACGGGTTCCCCGGCATCCACGCGCTGGTCGACGAGAAGCCCAACCGAGATGCCGTTCCTCAAGGCCTTCATGAGCTGCCGAAGCGCGCCCTCTCGTTTCACCATGCCGCAACCGAGCGCCAGGCGTGACCGGTACAACATGCGGTCAAACCAGGGGTTCTGGATCGGGGTGTAGATACCGGTAAGGGGCACGCCTACGAACACTACGGAGCCCGCTGCAATCTCCCAGTTTGCCAGGTGCGCGGACACGAATACGGCCGGGCTGGGAGCCTCCCTGAACACCCGCGAATCGCCTTTCCTGACAATCTGGAGCCGCTCTGCCGCTTCGCTTCGGCAGATCGTTTCGAGATGGGGATACTCCGCAAGAATCGCGCCCATGTTTCCCCAGATCTCGCGCACAAGCTCATCGAGCTCGGCTGCGTTCTTCTCCGGGAAGGCAATCTGCAGGTTACGCCGGAAAACCTGCGTCTTGGCGAGACGCGGTCCTATGGCGCGCATGAGTCGGCGGCCGGCCGCCGACGCGCGGTCCGGGGAGAGCCTGCGGCTGACTGCGGACGGCACCCCAATGAGCCCGCCCTCGATTGCCCACAACAGACTGAGCAGGCGCGGTGAGTTGTCCGCGCGGCCGCGCAGCGATTTGGCCAGAAACAACTTCGCCAAGGCGATCAATCTCCGCTAGATGTTGATCGGTGAGAATCGGGTGCCCATTGTGCGGCACGACACCGGGCACAGCCAGTACGCGCTGCCACCTAGCCGGACGTCATCCGCAAGATCTTGCGCCTCGTCCTGAGCCGCGCGTCATCGTTGGTGATGGGGCTGTCGTCGATCTCGTCGCCGAACATGTCATAACGGCCACCCAGGAGGAACGACCACTTCGAACCCTCAGGTCTGTACACCGTGACAGCGCCAAGTCGGAAGTTGGTCTCAGCATCGGCTGAATAGGCCCCCGTGCTCGTCCAGCAGATCGGGCGCCATGCGTAATTTCAGACCAAAGTCGCCGGGCTTCCAGATGATACGAAGGCCGCCATCGACGGTGCCGTCCCTATCATCCTTACGGCGCAGCCTATTCGAATTGCTGGAATCGTAGCCCGGAACGAGGCAAGCGCGGCCACTTCAAAATCGGGACGATTGGCGAACTTATAGCCACCGCTCGCTCCCCGCCAGAAGAAGCGCTCGCCTTCCCAGAGAATCAGCGGCGCGACGACTCGCTTGGCGTCGTCATCCGGGGCGCTGTAGGGTTTGTCGACATAGCCCCCAACGAGACCCAGGCTAAAGGGCCGGGACGTTTCCCTTGGCGGAACGATCTCATTGACCGACGCGGCTTGAGCCATGACGGCGAATGCCACCACCGAAACCAAGACTCTGACATTGAACATAATCGTTTTTCCCTTCGTCGCGTTGGATAGGCATGGATTCGCGAACTTGGTTTCCGGATACGCCCCGCTGCGTAGCTATTGCGAGGCTCTCTGCTAGAAGCAGCGTGAATTCTTTAGGAGGTTTTGTGGTGAGGTCAGCTTATGACAGCGGCGCACCTTACCGGGCGAGTCCTGAAACGCAGCGACGTGGATCAGCTTCTCAGGAGATGCGACGAAAAAATCCGGCCTTTAGATCTGTCGTAATCTGCGGCGCTGCGTTACTGTCGGCAGTGGCGGAACCGATGCGCAATCGAGGCACCGATCAGGAGGCCAATGTCTTCTGTGCCCTCGGCTACCGCGGCGGCATGATGATTCATTTTCTCCAGCAGCACGATGACACCCCGTCCATCTACCTGGTGCTGCCCACAACCAATTAGGAACCAAGCAACCGGGAACCAACGTGACAGACAACGACAATAAAGTGGCGCTCGTGATCGGCGCCGGCGTAGCAACCGGCGGATCCGTGGCCAGGCGCTTTGCCCGCGAGGGGTACGTTGCCTGCATGGCGCGGCGCCAGGGCGAGAAGCTCGAGCCGCTGGTTGAGGAAATCGAAAGCGCCGGCGGCAGAGCCTTCGGCTACAGCTGTGACGCCACTCAGGAAGAGCAGGTGGTGGATCTGGTGGAGCGCATAGAGGATCAGGTGGGTCCTATCGAGGTTGCCTGCTACAACGCGGCTGTCGGTGCGGCTCACAGCATCACCGAGTTTCCCGCCGACACCTACGAACGGGTCTGGCGGATCAACACCTTCGGAGCGTTCCTGATGGGCCGTGAGGTGTCCAGGCGCATGGTAGAGCGTGGGCGGGGAACGATTCTGTTCACCGGTGCCACCTCGGCGCTGCGAGGCAAATCCGGGCTCGCCGCGTTCGCTGGCTCTAAACACGCCCTGCGCGCGCTGTCCGAGAGCATGGCCCGTGAGCTGTTTCCGAAGAATATCCATGTGGCGCATATCATCATCGACGGGCCCATCGACACGCCGCTGATTCGACGGATGATGCCCAAGGTGTTCGAAGAGCGGCCGGCCGACGGCGTGCTGTCGCCCGACGACATCGCCGAAACCTACTGGACCGTACACTGCCAGCCGCGCAGCGCCTGGCTGCACGAGACGCAACTGAGACCCTGGCTGGAACCCTGGTAGTCGAGCAACGTAATGACCAAGACCGTCGAGATCTTCTTTGACTTTCTGAGCCCGCCGAGCTTTCTGGCGTGGACCCAGATGCCGGGGATTCTGCAACGCACCGGCGCCACCGCCACGTGGCGACCGATGTTCACCATCGGCCTCCATGAGATTACCGGCAACCGCTCGCCCGTCATGGTGCCCAACAAGGGTAAATGGGTGATGCGCGACCTGCAGCGATACGCGCGCCGATACGGCGTCACGTTGAACCCCAATCCCCACGGCTTCGTCAACATACTCCCCGCCGACCGGGCCGCTGCGCTGGCTGAGCGGGAAGGCGTGGTGGAGCAGCTAATGGCCGCGGCCTATCCGGCGATGTTCGTGGATGGCCTGAACCTGGCGGATCTCGACGTGTTGAGGGACATTCTGGCAAGCGCTGGCCTCGACGCGGATCGCTACCTGCAGGCGATCGCGACGGATGAGGTGAAGGGCCTGCTCAAGAACAACACCCAGGAAGCCGCAGATCGCGGGGCCTTCGGCGCGCCAACCTTCTTCGTTCGCACGGCGAACGGCGAAGAGATGTTTTTCGGCCAGGATCGACTGGATTTCGTTGCAGAAGAACTGGCCGCGCCATAGCGGACCAACACCATGGGCCCCCCGGGATGACAGTGCCCGCGGGTTTGCGGATCTGGCTGTCGGCAGGCACCCTGTGCTAGAGGAGGTAATATGAGTATGGATGGCAAACGCGTACTGATCACCGGCGGTAACAGCGGCATAGGAAAAGTCACGGCCATCGAGCTTGCCAAGCTCGGAGCAGAGGTAGTTCTGGCCTGCCGTGAATCGGATAAGACCAACACGGCGCTGCAGGAGATCGGTGCGCACGGTGAAGCCGCGAATCTGCCAGTCGACCTGGCGAGCTTGGCCAGCGTTCGAAACCTCGCTGAGGCTTTCCTGGAGCGCTATGACCGCCTCGATGTGCTGATCAACAATGCCGGAACCTTTCCGGCGAAGCTGACCCTCACCGAGGACGGCTTCGAGACTCAGTTCGGCGTCAACCACCTGGCTCACTTTCTGCTTACCAACCTGCTGCTGGAGCGTCTCAACGAGAGCGCTCCGTCCCGCGTTATCACGGTCACTTCGAAGCTGCACAAGAACGGCGCCATGGACTTCGAGAGCTTCCGCGGCGAGCAGAAATACAGCGCGCAGAAAGCCTATGGTCAGTCGAAACTCGCGAACGTCCTGTTCGCGGTGGAACTCGCCGAGCGCCTGGAAGGCACGGGCGTCACCTCCAACATGCTCCATCCCGGCGCGGTACGAACGGACATCATGCGCGAGATGCCGTGGTTCCTGCGGTCGTTGATCAACCTGTTCTTCATTGACGTCGAGAAAGGGGCCAGGACAAGCATCATGCTTGCCAGCGACCCTGGGCTTGCCACGACGAACGGTGAGTATTTTGATCAGTGTGAGCGGGACGACTATGCCGATGCCGCCAAGGACAAAGAGCTCCGGCAGCGGCTGTGGTCCGAGAGCGAGGCTTTTACGGCCGGCTGACCGTACCCACACTGGTGGAAATGGTTCTGCCGCTTTGACCTACACTTGAAGTAGGTCACCCGTCGCCTGGCGAGAGGGTGATATGGCGTTGCGGGCGGCGAATTGAGCTTCATTGAAACACCTGTCCCGGGTAGCGGGCATCATCTTCGCGAGCTGGCTTTCGCCGCTTTGGGCGGCGGACGGGGAGCTGGTCCTCCGTGAGCTGAAGGGCTTCTACCCGCTGGGTCCCCAGGCTGCGTATGTGATGGATCCGCTGGAGACGCTGGATCTGACGCATCTTCGGGGCGAATCGCTCGATTGGCAGCCCGGAACGCGCGAATCGCTCAATTTCGACTTCGTCGAAGGTTCGGTCTGGCTGCGATTCCGCTTCAGCAATCGCCTGGATGGCGAGCAGCCTGTGGTTCCTAGCGTTTACCTGAACCTGAATTCCGCCAACGTCAATGAGGCAGAAATGTTTCACTTTGCCGACGGCGTGTTGATTCAACAGCAGCTCACGGGCACCTGGCATCCGTTCGACACTCGCATGGTGAACTATCGTGAAATTGCCTTTCGTTTGGCACTCAAAGGGGAGGCGCACGAGGTGTTTATTCGCCTCAAAAACCGAGGCGGGGTCGCCGTCACCCCTGTATTGAGCGGAGCTGTCGACTGGTTTCTACGCGTCAGTAGGACCCAGCTGTTGCTGGGGGCGACCCTGGGCATGCTGGTCATCATGATGCTTTACAATCTCGTCGTTTTCGGCATCGTTCGCGAGCGGGTCCTCGGCCTGTTTGCCATGGCGCTGCTGTTTGCGGTGATGTATCGAATCACGGTTTTCGGCTTCGGCGCCCAGTACCTGTGGCCGGACGCCCCGCAGCTGAATGACCCGGTCCTGCGCGTAGGGGCGGGCTTTTCGATGACGATGCTGGTGTTGGCAACGGTTCCGTTGCTGGCCACGCTTTCGTCCGCTTATGCGTCGTTCCGCCGCCTCCCGGGCGCCCGCCCGTTTCTGTTTGCCTGGCTGGTGTATTGCGCATCGCTGGTGTTGCTGCTGCTGCGGATGCAGGGAGTCATGCCGTTCTCCGTTACGACGGAGTTCATCAGCCAGCTGGGCATGGTGGTACTTGCGGTCATTTCCTCGCTGGCGCTCGCTCGCAGGTTGTCCGAGGAGAAAGTCGCCAAAGTGCTGGCAGAGCAAACGGCTTCGGCCAAAGCCCTATTTCTTACCAATATGAGTCATGAGATCCGCACCCCGATGAACGCCATCCGCGGCTTCAGCGAGTTGACCTTGAAGACCTATCTGGACACGGAGCAACGGCGGTATCTCGAGAAGATCCAGGGGGCTTCCGATCAGCTGCTTGGAATCATCAACGACGTTCTGGATTTCTCGAAGATCGAAGCCGGCAAGCTCAGGTTGGATGAAGAACCGCTGAGCATTGCCAAGCTGATGAGCGACATGCAGGCTATGTTTGAGCACTCGGCAAAAGAGCAGGGCGTCGCGCTCAACCTGCTGGTAGCGCCCGATGTGCCTGATCTGCTGTGCGGCGATGCGCTGCGCCTTTCTCAGGTGCTCACGAACCTCATTTCCAACGCGTTGAAGTTCACGCCAGCGGGTGCGGTCACCGTAGAGGTGCAGGTACGACAACTGCAGGACCGCGAGGTGGAGTTGCTGGTCAGCGTCAAAGATACGGGCATTGGCATCGAGGCGGACAAACTCCACGATCTGTTCGAGTCAACTACCCAGGCCGATGTGTCGACCACACGGCAGTACGGGGGTACCGGTCTGGGCCTGGCTATTTCCCAGCACCTGGTTCAGCTCATGGGTGGCCGGATCTGGCTGGACAGCGAGCCCGGCAGAGGTAGCACGTTCAGCTTCACCGTCCGGTTGCAGCTGCCTGACGACCGCGAAGCAGAGGCCGCTGAGACCCCTGTTTCCGGGGGCGTGTCCGGGTTCGGTGGGCTGACCGTGCTGGTGGTGGAGGACAATCAGACCAACCAGATGCTGGCTTCCGCCATGCTGCGGAAGCTGGGAGTTCGAGTTGCCCTCGCCGGGAATGGCGCACAGGCCCTCGATCTGCTGGCAGAAATGCGGGTTGACGCGGTGCTCATGGATTGTCAGATGCCCGTTATGGACGGCTTCGAGGCCACCCGGAAGATCGGGCAGCAGTCGTCGCTGCGCGACCTGCCGGTGATTGCCATGACGGCCAATGCCATGCAGAGGGATCGAGAGGCGTGTCTTGCCGCCGGCATGAGCGACTACGTTGCGAAACCCATCAGCATGGACGAGCTCTCACGCGTACTTTCCCCTTACGCACGCCGGGTCGCCTGAGTCGGGCGTCCTCCAGGCCGGCCGTGCTGGCTTGATGAAGCGCTTTAACCCTCTGAATTCAATCCAATAGTGCCTGGTTCGAAATCAGGTGTATTCTTGCGGTTACCTGTCGTGCCGAACGCCGACCATTCGTCATTGCGTCTCTGGCAGGGCTTCTTCGCCTGAAGACAACAACATAGGGAGAGTAACCGTGCTCAGCAATCTGCTCGATTTCGCGAAACATGTAGGCCGCAAGGTATTCGATACCGACGCAGAGGCGGCGGACAGTATTCTCAAGCACATTCAAGCGAACAACCCGGGTGTCGATACCCTTCGAGTTGCTTACGACGATGGGGTCGTAACCCTTACCGGGCGTGCCGCGGATCAGGCGGCGAAAGAGAAAGTGGTGCTGATGGCCGGCAACGTCAAAGACGTTGAGAGAGTGGATGCCGATGGCATCTCGGTGATCCCCAGTGTTACCCAGGAGCAGTTGCAGGAAGCTGGCTTGCGGAAACCGGCGGGTGGTACCTCGGCGGCCGAATCTGGCGGCAGCGCTGCCGGGGCTTCAGTCGCTCCCGATGTGGCAACCGGCGAAGTGGCTCGCTTCTATGTGATCCAGAAGGGAGACACGCTCTACGCCGTTGCCGAGGAGTTCTATGGCAACGGCATGAAGTACCCACAGCTGTTCGAAGCCAATCGTGAGGTGATCGAGGATCCGGACAAAATCTACCCCGGACAGAAGATCCGGATTCCCGAGATCGACTGACCCGTCGGATCTTTTTTCCACCCTTGGACCGGGGAGAGCGAAGTGAAATGGAGAGGCAGGCGCCGTAGCGCCAACGTCGAGGACATCCGTGGAAAGAGCAACGCCGGTGCGCCACGGCGGCTGCGGCTTGGTGCCAAATCCGGTGGCCTTGGGCTGATTCTGATCGTCGTCGTTGTTCTGCTGGGCGGCGACCCTGGTCAGCTGCTCACCTTGCTGCTCGGTGATCTGCAGGCTCCGGGTGGAGCAACGACTCCGGCCGCCGGGCCACGCGCCCCGACGGGGAATCAGAACGTCGCGTCTGAATTTGTCAGCGTTGTTCTGGCGGATACCGAAAGCACCTGGAATGACCTGTTCCAGGCGGGCGGTAGCGCGTATCGTGAGCCCCGGTTGGTGTTGTTTACGGACTCGGTTCAGTCGGCGTGCGGTTTCGCCTCCTCAGCCAGCGGCCCGTTCTACTGTCCGGGCGACAGCAAGGTCTACCTCGATACCGGCTTTTTTGACGATCTGCATCGACTCGGTGCCCCGGGCGATTTCGCGCAGGCTTACGTGATTGCGCACGAGATCGGTCATCACGTGCAGAACCTCAGCGGGACGCTGCAACAGGTGCGCCGGTTGCAGGGGCAAGGGGACACCGCTCAGGCCAACGCGCTGCAGGTCCGGGTGGAGCTTCAGGCCGACTGCTTTGCCGGCGTGTGGGCCTATCACGCCGAGGCGCAGCGAGACCTGCTGGAAGCCGGTGATGTTGAAGAAGGGCTGCAGGCGGCGGCAGCCATCGGCGACGATCGACTGCAGCGCAACGCAGGGCGGCGGGTTCAACCGGAATCCTTCACCCACGGATCGTCCAGGCAGCGGGTCGACTGGTTCCGGCGGGGGATGCGCTCAGGCTCGCCCCAGGACTGTGACACGTTCAGCGGCGCTATCTGATCTGAATCGGCGCTGGCCTCGAAACAGGAAGATCCGCCGTTGAGGCGGATTGCCTGAAAGCAGCTAAGGGCCAATCAGCCGATCCAACTCGTTGTGAAAGTGCTGGACGCGCATCTCGTCATCGTTGAGCCACACGGTATTGAAACCGTGTGACGCCGATGGTGTCGGTCATGGTCTTTTCGCCGCTGATGATGGCGTGGTGATCGAAAACGTCCCTTGCCGGACGGGCGTAGTCCTCGGCCAGCCGCGTGCCGCTCTGCTTTTCGGGTCGCCCCGGGCCGACGATCGGGGCGGCGTCCGGGTTGATGTCAGGGTCCGCGAACAGCAGCAGCGACAGCTTGTCGAAGTAACACCGCTCTGGATCCGTCGGGTGCGGACGCGGGCGCATCACCCAGCAGTGCTCCGGGGTGAAGGAAAAGATGACGTTGGGAAACAGGTTGTATTGCCAGACGTCGGAAAGTTGATCATCGGAAAAAGAGGCGTAGTCAAGGCCCATGTTGCGGCCGACCTCGCGCTTGCGCTTCTGCACCGCTTCGCGAACGTCCAGCACTCGGCCGGCGAAGTCGGCGGGGTCCAGACCCAGGCTTTGCAGCTGGGCAGACTGAATGTCTGTCGGCTCCTGGGGAACCGGAAAACGTGGATTGATCGTGGCGCCGGGTACCGCCAGCCCGGTATGACCATGAGGGAACAGGTGCACGGTGTCGTTGCAGCAGTCGACCATGCGCTTGTGCTGAGGGTGAAGGAAATCCACGTGATACAGCTCGCTGAAGTTGTCTATCACAGCCTTCCAGTTGCACTGGAGGCGCGCGGTCTGATCCTCGACCAGCACCATCTTGTGAAAACGATAGGGCGCCAGCAGCTCCACCAACGGTCCGAGAAAGCTCAACAGCGGCTGCGGGTTTTCGGCCATGGATACGAAGACGAAGCCGTCCCAGAGGTCGGTATGGACCTTGCGCAGCGAGCGGTCCGCGCAGGGGACGCCTTTGGCGAAACGTTCCTCGTAGGGCACAACCTTGAGCACACCTTCGGTATCGTAGGTCCATGCATGGTAGGCGCAGCGAAAACTGTCAGCGTGCCCCCGCTCGTCGTTGACCAACCGATTGCCACGATGCTGACAGACGTTGTAGTAGCCCTGTACGGCGCCCGTTTTTGTGCGGGTTATGAGGATCTGCTCGCGCCCCATGTCGAATACGAAGTAGTCGCCGGGCTTCTTCAGATCGCTTTCCAGGCCCGCCAGCAGCCAGGTCTGGCGCCACATGCCAGCCCATTCCCGCTCCATGTAGTCGCGATCCACATAGCGATCCGTGGAGTAATTCTCAATGACGGCAGGTTTGTCTGTGTGATTGACGATCTTGATGGTCATGACCCCGCCCCTAGCTGGTTGAATGAGTTGGATGACAGGCCTGTTCGAATAGAGATCATGCCAGCGGAACCCTCAGGAGGGAAAGGGCACTGCCCCGATTACGATTCGGTTACAAGGGCCACACTCAAGGCAGGGGGTTCAGCTGGTATAACTGTAGGCCAACCCGGCTCGCCACCTAGAGGCCATCCGTCATTACTACATCTCAGAGCGTGCTCATATTTGGCGCTTCCTACGGGTCGCTATTTGCCGCCAAGCTGCTGCTTGCCGGACACGACGTACAGCTCGTCTGTCTGCCCGCCGAAGCGAGCCTGATCGATCGTGAGGGCATTCGGGTGGCGCTGCCTGTAAAGGGTAGTGAAGAGGTTCGATCGCTGGATTCCCGAATGTTGCCCGGTCGGCTCTCGGCTCGCCCGCCCGGTGAAGTGAATCCGGCGGGCTTCGATCTGGTGGTTCTGGCGATGCAGGAGCCGCAGTATCGATTCGATGACGTCCGTGCTTTGCTCGCCTCGGTGGCAGCCCATAAGGTGCCGTGTCTTTCCATCATGAACATGCCACCGCCGCCGTTCCTGGCCCGAATTCCCGGGATCGACGCTGAAAGCTGTCGGCCCTGCTACACCGAACCTGCTGTCTGGAGCGTCCTGGATCCACAGCTGATCACGCACTGCAGCGCGGATCCTCAGGCATCGCGTGCGGCTGGCGGGCCCCTCAACAGCATCGACGTCAGGCTGCCGAGTAATTTCAAATGCGGCCGATTCGAAGATGAGGCGCACAACGCGATGCTTCGCAGCCTGGCTGCCAGCATTGATTCGTCGAGCCTCACAGGTGGGCCGGGCCGCGTTGAGTTGCCGGTCAAGCTCAGGGTTCATGAGTCGATTTTCGTTCCTCTGGCGAAGTGGCCGATGCTGATAACGGGCAACTATCGCTGCGTCACCACAGACGGCATCAGATCCATCGAATCAGCGGTCCACAGCGACCTCGAGGCGTCACGATCGGTTTACGAATGGGTGCTGGAGCTGTGCCGATCGCTGGGTGCCAGCGCGGAAGATCTGGTGTCCTTTGAAAAGTACGCGGCCGCCGCCCGCTTTCTCAAAGGGCCGTCCTCAGCCGCTCGGGCGCTGGCTGGTGGGGCGGCTCACATAGAGCGCGTGGACAAGCTCGTCCAACTGCTGGCGTTGCAGCGGCGTATGGAGTCGCCCGTTCTGAATGAGATTGTGGCGCGAGTTGACCAGAACCTTTCGCGCAATTCATGCGCACTGCCGGCGTAGCGGCGCCCGAAGTTGCCCAGGCATTTTCATGAATCTTTCCCCGACTGACCCTAAGTCTAAACCCAGCCGCCTTCTACCCCGGTTTTTCAGAGGTTTGCGTCGCCTCGGAATCGCCATCAACCCGTTTCTTACCGTGCGGGAGGGCGAAACGCCCTCAGCCTTGGGGGTGGCAACGTCGGAGCTGCCTTCCCGATTCGCTGACGTCGCGGACATCGATGCGCTGCTGAGGCTTCAGCCCGCCCAGCGGCGGGAAGAGGTGGCAAGCTGGCTGGCGGACGGCAAGAAGTGTTTCATCGTGGAGGACGGCGCAAAGGTCGTCGCGAAGATGTGGTGTGACCTTGACGCGTTCAGCTATCCGCCCAACTTCAGACCCCTCGAGGACGACGAAGCCTACCTCTTCGCCGCGTATGCCGACCCCGCCTATCGTGGGCGCAATCTCGCGCCCCTGATGCGGGCGTCCTGCTATGAGGCGCTGCGCGGGATCGGTAGAACCCGATTCTATAGCTACACCGACTACTTCAATGCCCCGGCGAGACGCTTCAAGAGTAAGCTGTTTGCCCGGGATGAGGCGCTTCGCCTGCACGTGGACCTCTGGGGGCGCTGGTCGCGAACCTTTACGCTCAGGCACTACTAGCGTCCTTTCATTTCGGCACGCCAAACCGGGTCGGGATCCCTTACGCAAAGCACGGTATGCTGTGTAAAGTGCGCTATCGAGAGTGCACACGAACGCACGCAAGCGCGTGCGGGCGCGGAAGGAGGGCTGAAGTGAAAGCTGTCAAGTATATTGTCGTTCTGTTGCTCATTTATGTTGGGCTGGTGGTGGCGTTCGAATCGTTGCTGGGCTATTTCCAACCTGCGGGGCAGGGCACCCTGGTCATTACGACGACGGCAGCGGACGGCTCGACCCACGACCGGGTCGTAACCCGGCTCGAGAGTCACGGCAAGCTCTACGTGGCGGCCAACCACTGGCCGAGGGCCTGGTATAACCAGGCGCTGGAGAATCCGACCGTTTCCGTGACCGTTGATGGCACCCGGAAGGCTTATCTGGCGCAGCCGGTGAGCGGTAACGAGCACGATCGCGTCGACGACGACAACCCGGTCGGACTGGGTTTCAGATTTCTCACCGGATTTCCTCCCAGAGTCTTTGTACGGCTGGATCCCCAGTCGTTGGAACCCCAGCGACTGGATCCCGAGTAGAGAAGCCGGTGTCTGAGCTGCGTATCGGCGTGATCGGCGATCTGCATACCCATTGGGACGACATGGACGTTGCGCATTTTGATCGCAGCGACTACGACCTGCTGTTCTTCACCGGCGATCTCGGTGGCGGGAGGGCCAGCAGCAGCCTGCGGATTGCTCGGGTGATGTCCAGGCTTCGCAAGCAGACGCTGGTAATGCCTGGCAATAACGATACCGGAGATATTGCCGAATTGGCGGCCGAGCTGACCCATCGACGCGGCATCCGGAAGCTGGCAGCTATCCGCTCTGGCCTCGAAAGTAACGGTTCTGAAATGCCGGACATCGGTATCCGACTGTGTGGCTACACCCTGCATCGGCACACCCGCGGGCCCTTGGATCTGACCATTATTGCTGCTCGTCCCCATAGCATGGGTGGTCCCGAGCTGTCTTTCCCCGAGCACATGCAGGCCTCGTATGGCGTTGACAGCCTGGAGGCTTCCAAGGCGAAACTGTTTGCCCTGCTAGATCAGGTCGAGACCGAACAAGTGGTGTTTTTCTCCCACAACGGTCCGACGGGCCTGGGCGACGAACCCCACGCGATCTGGGGTTGCGACTTCAAGCCCGGTGGCGGAGATTGGGGTGATCCTGATCTGGCCGCAGCGATAGATTACGCCAAGCGTAACGGGAAGCGGGTATTGGCCGTGGTGGCCGGTCATATGCACCTTGAGACCAAGCATGGCAGGGAAAGGCCTTGGCAGGTTGAGAAGCAGGGTACGCTCTACATAAATGCTGCCAGAGTGCCTCGCATTTTTGCGCGGGAGGCTGCCATTCATCGTCACCATGTAGAAATGAAGGTCTCTTCGACTGGCGTGGATGTACGCGAGGTTTTCTTCGAGGGCTAATTTCCTGTCTGATACGCAAGGAATCAGCCAGACAGGACACTAGTCTACGCTTTGCAGAATCTCAGAGACGCGACGATCAGATAGTCCGAAATATTCCTGAACCCAGTTAAGGGCCTGATTTTCTCGAACGTCTACCTGGTCGTCCGCCAGGGCCATCACGGCACCAAGAGAGAAAGCGGTCTCCCGATCATCCCGGTCCGCGCTGAGATGCACGCCGAGCTGCCAGAGTCGGGCTTCGGTGCCTTCGTTACTGGCGCGCTCCTGGAACCCGTTGAGCATGGAATCAATTGCGGCTTGACTGATCTGGCCATCGGAAAGCACGGCCAGAGCTGCATTCAGGGCCTGTAGCTCGGTTGTTGCTGGCTCACCGTCAGCCATCATCACCAGATACATGGTTTCGGCGAAAGGTTCCAGCCGCCTGATGACGGCTGCTTCTGCCTGAACCGCTCCCGCACAGCTTTCGGATGGTTTTGTGGGCGGATCCGCGAGCAGGTGATCACGAAGACGCCGAATCGCACAGCTGTTGATCTCCATGTCTTCATCTTTCCACATCTATTGAGTTTAGGATACAAATGAAGGCTTAGAGACGGGGACGGTGCGGGACAAAGAACCCTTAGCTCGCGATTCTCGGCAGCCGGGGGGGCCGGGTTGTCTGCCGCCCGGATTCGGGTAGACGCTACTGATTCTGCTCCGCGTTCAGAATCCTTGCCTGGATCAGCGCCGCGATCTCCCGGCTGAACTGTTCCACCAGATCGGACATGGCAACCGCGATCGCGGCCGGATCCTCAGCAGGAGTCGCCTGCGTCACGTAACGATCGGTGCGCGGCGCTACGCTGACGCCACGTTCCGTCCGGGTGATACCCCATTGCACCATGAGCACCGTACGCCCCGAAGCGTCGGAGTCGAACCGGCTCACGGTAGCGTACAGACGAGCGTCGGCCACCACCGCGCGGTTTGTGAAGGGAACGACGACCAGATCGCTCATCAGCGCATCAATATTCTCTGCAAGAATTCGCGGCATCGACTCGTCCAAGGGTTCTGCCCAGCGGTTGAACTCGTCGATACCGATGGAAGTGGAGCTGCTGCGCTTCACCATCTGCGGGCGTTTCAGATAGTCGGGAAACGTCACCGGCCCCAAAGCGAGAACCGTCGCGCCCGGCTCATCCGGGGCGGCATCCGTCGCTATGGGCGCCAGCTGGTAGAAACGGGCGGTGCTGGAAGTGGTGGTGCAGGCCGACAGCAGCAGGGCCGCGCACACTGCAATGGATAGATAGCCTGAACGGATCATGATATGGGTGCTCGTTATTGCCGCTTGCCGCGCAGCAGGGCTTCTGGATTACGTTCCATGTATTCGAAAAACGCTTTTACGGATTCGGCCGCGGACTCGACCTCTGCCAGCGTGGAGCGCAGCTGATACATCTGGGTCGAGTCACCGGCCACCTGCTTCCTCACCTCCCGCAGGGTTTTTTCTGCTTCGTCCATGACGTCGTTCAACCCTGCGGCGACAGGTCTGATCTCAGCGAAGAGCGCGTCCACATCTGCCTCCGTGCCCTTTATCAGATTGCCGCTGTTCTCGATGAGCGCCCGCGTGTCCGCTATGGTCAGCCGCAGATCGGCAATGGTGCCCTGCAAGGCGGCGGGGAGCTGCTGAGTATCCTCGGTATTCACGAGGCGATTGAATCCGGTGATTGCTTCACGGAGATCTCTGGAATTCGCCAGCTCATCCAACCCCTGCAGCATGCTCAACAGGCGCGTGCTCAACGCTTCCAGGTCGACGTTCTGCTCGATGTCAGCCGCCAGGCTCTGCAGGCGTTGTATTGCCTGTTGAATCTCCGAGGTGACGCTGGGAATTTCCGGATAGGGCGGATTGCTGCTGTACAGCGCAAGGGTCTGCTCGGGACGGAAGTCCAGCTCTACCAGCAGCTGCCCGGTAACGAAGCTCTCGCTCCCCAGCTGGGCGCTGAAGCCGGCATTGACCAGTTGATCAACCGATCGTGCCGTAACGAGCCCGCCGCTCATCGGCTGCCCTTCTCGCATCACCTTCATGGTTTCGGGCAGCAGCTCCATGGTGACCTCGATCTTTGGCGCCAGGGTGTCGATCTCGGTCAGCAGCTCGATATTGCGCACGAAGCCAACCCGCACGCCGCGGAACGCCACATCTGCGCCCACCCGCAACCCTTTCACCGAGCCGTCGAAGTAGCTAACCAGCACGGTTTTGCGGGCAAACAGCTCGGCGCCGCCGAAGATGGCGATGGCCAGCGCGAGCAGCCCGATGGCGCCCACGACGAAACCGCCGATCAGGGTAGGATTGGCCTGCTTGCTCATGGCGCGATTGCCTCCGCGGCGCTGCCGTCGACGGCGGCCCCGCCTTTAGCGGGGGCCCCGCGCTGCAAAAAGTTGCGCACCGCAAGATCCGGGTGATGGTCTCGCAGCTCGCGGGGATTTCCGGTGGCCAGCTGGGTCTTCGTTTCCGGATCCAGAAACACCGAATTGTTGCCGATGCTGAAGATGCTCGCCAGCTCGTGGGTCACGACGACGACGGTGGTACCCAGTGAATCCCGGAGCTCCAGGATCAGATCATCGAGGCGCCTGGCGGAAAGGGGGTCCAGCCCGGCCGAAGGCTCGTCGAAAAACAGGATCTCCGGATCCAGCGCCATGGCGCGGGCAAGGCCCGCCCGCTTCTTCATGCCGCCTGAGATTTCACTGGGATAATAGTCCTCGAAACCCGTCAGCCCCACCAGCATCAACTTGTACGCAGCAACGTCGCGGATCTGCGCATCGCTCAGATCGGTGTACTGCTTCAGCGCCAGGCCGATGTTCTCGGCTAACGTCATGGAGCTCCACAGAGCGCCCGCCTGAAACAGGGTGCCGAACTTGCGTTTCGTGGCTTCCCTTGCGCTTTCGCTGGACGACCAGAACGGCTCGCCGTCGTAGTAAACCTCGCCGGAGGCCGGCTGTTTCAGGCCGATCATCGCCTTCAGCAGGGTGCTTTTGCCGCAGCCGGACCCGCCCATGATGATGAACACGTCTCCTCGATTGACGGTGAAGTTCAGGTCGCGCTGAACCGTGAAATCGCCAAATGCGAGGGTCAGGTCCCGGGTAACGATGTGCGGTTGCGGCTCGGTCATGTCAGGTGTCCATCAGATATCCAGGTTGATGTAGATGATGGTCAGGATGGATGCGCTGACGACGATGAGCACGATGCTCATCACCACCGCTCTGGTCGTCGACTGGCCCACGGCCAGCGCGCTGTCACCGCAGGCCATGCCCTGCTGGCAGCCGGCCATGGCAACCAGGCTGCCGAACACCACCGATTTGAAAAGCCCTCCCCAGAGATCGGTCTGTTCCACCGCCTCCACGGTCTGCTGCACATATTGCATCAGGCCGACGTCGAGCATTACCAGGCCCACTCCCATGCCACCCAGTATGCCCATGGCGCTGCCGTACAGGCTGAGCAGGGGCATCATCAGCAACAGGGCGATGACTCTGGGGCTAACCAGGAAATCGAAGGGGTTTAGGCCCAGGGTGGTCAGAGCGTCGACTTCCTCGTTAACCTTCATGGTGCCGATCTGTGCGGCGTAGGAAGCCCCGGTGCGTCCCGCCATCAGAATGGCGGTCATGATAGGCGCCATTTCCCGTACCATGGCAATAGCCACCAGATCGGCGGTATAGATGCCCGCACCGAACTGTTGAAGCTGCATCACACCCACGAACGCGAAGATCATGCCGATCAGAAAAGTGATCAGCGTGGTAATGGGCAGCGCCTCTGCTCCGGCCTCCTGAATATGCTGCAGCAGGTCCGACCGCAGGTAAGTAGCCCTTCCGGTTGCAACGCGGCAAAGAGAAAGCACCACTTCGCCGGTGAAGGTCAGCAGCTCGCGCCCGTTGTTCAGAGCGTCGGCGGTGGCCTGCCCGACGCGCTCGAGAAACCGTTCGTCCACGGCTTGCCGGCGGGCACCCTCGCGCTCCTTCACGGCGAAGGCGAGGGCGAGCAGACCCCGCGCGCCTTCGGGAAGGCCCGACTCCTGGACGGTAATATCATGAGCGAGCGCACCGCGATGCACAGCTACCAGCATGGTCAGCAGCCCCGTATCCCAGCTGCCAAGGTCTACCGTATTGAACTCGATTGCTGAGGGTTTGTCGGGCTCGGATAGCTCCCTGAGCACGGGTCCGGCTCCCGGGAGATCGCTGCGCAGCAACCAGTCTCCCGTCAAGTGAACAATCAGGCTGTCAGCGTTCGAGCGTTGGCAGGTGAGCGTGGCGGCGGTCATTGCGCATTCATGACGTCGAAACGATGGTCGGTCCGACGCCAATATGATGGGTTGGCACCCGAATGGGAAGCGGCGTCAGGGCTCGCCGCTTGCTGGTGCTCAGAAATCCTGTGAGTAACGCAGGTAAAAGGACCTGCCTCTCGGATCATGCAGCGCACGGTTGAAGAAGGGCCAGCCTTCCAGGAACGGATCTTCCGGCGGCTCCTCATCGAAAACGTTGTCCATGCCGAGGGCGACCGCGCCGCCGCGCAGCAGGGCCGGGTTCCAGTTCAACTGCAGGTCCACTGTGGTCCAGGAGTCGATGCTGTCGTCCGCCTCCTCCCGATCGTAACCGTCTATGTAGTTCACGGTCAGGCTAGCTTGGTAGTCGGCGCGGATCCAGGTCAGATCTGCCTGAGCCCGCCATTCGGCATGGCCATCCTCGCCTGCGATGTCTTCCGTTGGTTGCCCGGACGAGGCTTTCTGCTCGAATGACCCCAGGTAAGTGGTGGTCAGCCCCGTCGCGAAGTCGCCTGCCGCGCCGGCATCAAAACGGAACTCGGTGCCCATGTCGATGCCCCAGAGTTTCTGCTCGGCAACGTTGCGGAACGGGCTCAGCACCATGACGATGTCGCCGCCTGGATCCCGGACGACGTTGCCCGGGAACTCGCTTTCGTTGTCAATGTAGAACTGGGCGTTGCTGGCCACGGCGTCATCGTTCTTGATGTGCCACCAGTCGATGTTGAGGTCCCAGGCCTCGGTGGGCGACCAGGCGGCACCCAGGCTCAGGTTATCCGATTCTTCGGCATCCAGATCTTCGTTGCCGCTGGAGATGAACATGGCTTCCTGCACCGTGTCGCAGTAGGCGGCGATATCGGCAGCGTTGTTGGCAGCGCGCGCAGCGTCGCAGTTGGTGGTGTCGAAGATCGAGTCGAAGCCGACAATTTCACCGGAGTAAAGCTCGTGCAGCGCCGGAGCTTTGAAGCCGGTGCTTGCCGTCGCGTGCAGCAGCAGGTCGTCTCGAGCCTGCCAGTTCAGCCCAAGCTTGGGATTGAAGGTGTTGCCGAAGTCGCTGTAGTCGTCGTAGCGACCGGCCAGCTGCAGCTCGACGCTGTCCAGCAGAGGAAATACGAACTCGGCATACATGGCCCAGACGTCCCGGTCGCCGTTGGCGGAAACGCCGCCCACCCCGACGACGTCGCCGGCAGCGGTTGCCGGGTCGAACTTGTCGGAGAAATTCTCGTCCCGGTACTCGATCCCGAAGGCTGCGCCTGCCGGGCCGTGAGGCATGTCGAACAGGTTGCCGGAGACGTTGAAGTCGAACTGGGTCAGATAGCTCTTACCCTCTCGCTTGGTGCGGTAGAGCAGATCGTTGGGATTCAGATTCGGGCTGTCGCCGAATACGTTGAGCGTACCGGCGTCGATGGCTGCCTGCACGTCCGCGTTGAGGGCGTAGCCGAGCACGCCTTTGATGGTCGTGTCTACTTCGCTCCGGCCCCCGGCCAGTTCCCAGTTCCAGCCGGCAAGGTTGCCGCTCAGGCCGCTGATCCAGTTGTAGGAATCGGAGTCGAAGTCGTCCCGACGCGGGCCCAGCTCGTTCAGGCGGTAAATGGCGAGCACGTCTTCGCCAAATGGGTTGTTGGGGTTCGCCGCGCTTACCGGATATGCGTTTGGCGCCCCGGCCAGGTCGCGGGAACTCTCGGAGTGGCTGTACATGACTCGCGTAAAGGCGCCCACCGACTCGGTCAGCGATTGATCCCAGGAACCGAACAGGCCGATGCGCTCGGTTTCCGGCACCAGGGTAACGTCCTTGGCGAAATCGTAGGTGCAGAACGGGCCGCGCACGCTGTCGGCGGGGCAGCTCGAATCAGGTACCGGGCCCAGAGACGTGATGAAGGTGCCCGGGTTGCCGGCATTGCTGCGATCGTCGATGGGGCCGTTGGCGCTTTCCGAGATGTTACGATCCCGCGCCATGATGTGGTCCCTGTCGACGTAGTCCATGGCAAAGCTGAAATCCGCCTCGCCCAGGGTTGCGCCGCCGCTGACGCTGACCTGCGCTTCGTCGCCATCACCCTCGGATGTCGAGCTGTAGCGGCCGGAAATCCGCCGCGGGGAGCTGGCATCGTGAGTGATGATGTTGACCACACCGGCGATGGCATCCGCACCGTAAATGGCCGACGCGCCGTCCTTGAGCACCTCGATGCGCTCCACGGCGGCCAGCGGGATCAGGTTGATATCTACAAAGCTCTCGTTGCCGTTCTGGGCAAACGGAAAGATCGGCATGCGTCGGCCGTCCAGGAGCACCAGGGTTCGGCTCACACCCATGCCGCGAAGGTCTATGCCAGCGGATGCCGGGGCGAAGCCCTGAGTGAACTGCTCGTCCACCGTACCCGCGTTGTTGTAGACGAGATCGCGTACAAGCCCCGTCAGGGTAACTTTGCCCGAACGATCGATGAAAGCTCTATCCATCGTCGTGACGTTGACGGGGGTCGCTTCCTGAATGCGGGTACCCGTGACCACTACGTTTTCGATGGGTCGAGACGCGCCTGGCTCGTCAGCAGCGCTTACCCAGGCAGGGCAAGCCAGCATGAAGAGCAGAGCCTGAGTCTGGAGGTTCTGAGTTATTCTGGAGCTCATGGTCTTTGGTCCGATTCTTTTTGCCTCGTATTCAGGCTAGACGGGTTTTTCAGAGCTGCCATGGAAGTTCGGCCAGAAAGGTGACGTAGGTCGCGCCGTCCCTGGCGCTAGGGGGAAGTCGGGTTCAGTCGGCGAGAAAGTCGACTAGAAAGTCGGCTAGAAAGTCGGTCAAGGCGTCCTCGGCCATGGGCCGGGCCACCAGGAAGCCCTGCCCGAGATCACAGCGAGCCTCGGCCAGGTAGTCGTTCTGCGCCTGGGTCTCGATGCCCTCGGCTACGACCTCCAGGTCCAGCTCCTCGGCCATGGCCAGCAGATGCCGGATCACG
>CAMYJX010000028.1:39028-69408 GCA_947258825.1 uncultured Pseudomonadales bacterium | reverse complement strand
TCCCTGTCGTTGTCGCGTGCCTTGCCAAGGTGATCTACATTGCCTGCGGCCCGCTTCTAGACAGGAAAAACGCGAGACGCTCTGAGCATGCAAGAATTAGTCAGAGGTTCCCTAGAGGACTATGCCACAGAGGATCAATCCGGGACCCACTGTTTTCATGTCATCTCGCGCGCCGTGGCGAACCCAAGGTCGAGAAGTTGACCGAGATCCATGTTCTCATCCATATCTGACGAGCGTAAAATCACCGACACGAAGCCTTCTCTGTTCCAGAACAGCGGCTCCGGGAGAGATGGCAAAGCGGCGGCATCAGGCGCCGTTTCCGGATCGTCTTCCTCGAGAGCAAACAGCGCGCCGAGATCGAAATGACGCTGCCAGATTGGCTCGAGCCGCTTTCGAAGGCCATTGGCATGCTACGTGACAAAGCATCCGGGCCCCCATATCTCGGTTCCACGGGCACGCTTCGAAAGGTTACCGGGTGCAGCGTCCCCAATCGAATTTCGCAGAACCCCCTGAGGACAAACATTCCTGAAGCCAATATATTTGTACGCAGCGAAACCAACACAAGTTTGATTCGATGCTATCCCCCTGCGGCACGACGCCAACGCTTTGAAATTGGAGCAATCTCATGTCTGAACTCGATGACGTACTGGAATCGGCGGTTCTGCGCAGACGCGGACAGGGTTTCCACGACTTCGAGGTGGGCGAGACCATCCACCATCACTGGGGCCGGACGATCACCGAGTCAGATGCCATCGCTTTCTGTCACCTCACGCTGGCGTACAACCCTCTGTACTTCAACGCCGAATACGCAAAGGAGCTCGGGCACCCGACCATCGTCGTGAACCCCCAGCTCGTTTTCAACGTGATCCTCGGCCTGAGCGTCGAGGTGTGCTCAGAAGGCCTGGGGGGACCCTTCCTCGGCGTCTACGCTCTCAAATACCTGGAACCCGTTTATCCCGGCGACACCCTCACCGCCGTATCCAGAACCGAAGCCAAGCGCGAATCTGAATCGACCGAGGGACGCGGCGTCATCACCTGGTTCAACGAAGGATTCAACCAGCACGGTCGCAAAGTGATCGAGTTTCGCCGCTCGAACCTGGCGATATGGAAAGGCCAGATTGGCGGCAAGAAGGAGAAAAAGCATGGGTAAGCTGGCCAGGCTGACAAGCCCCGACAATTACTTCGAGGATTTCGAAATCGGTCAGACGATCCGCCACGCGCGGGGCAAGACGGTGACCGAGCTCGAAAACGTGAACATAACCAACATGGTGATGAATACCGCCCAGGGACATTTCAATGTCGATCAGATGCAGAAAACGCCGGTCGGAAAAATCCTCTGCTACGGCGGCGTAAATTTCTCGATCGTGCTGGGGCTGGCATCGCAGGATACGGTGGAAAACGCTTTGGCTGAGCTCGGCCTCGACAACATACAGCTGAAAAACATGGTGTTTCACGGCGATACCCTCTATGCCTACTCCCGTGTGCTCGAAAAACGGGAAAGCGATCGCGATGACGCCGGGATCGTGGTGTTCAAGCATTGGGGCGTCAACCAGAACAAAGAGCTGGTGGCTGAAGTCGAACGCACCGCCCTGATCAAAAAGAAGAGCCACTGGTTTCACCGATAGCCCGTGGGAGGCTAAAGGTGGCAACTGAGAACCGACGTGGCAGTTTGTCCGTTGACAGCCTGAAGGCCGCTTGCGACCATTTTTTGTCATTCGCTCGACCAGAACATGCCCCGAAAAGACTGCTGGTCGAATTTCGTCCCAAATCCGAAACAAACAGACGCGAAACAAACAGACGCGAAATAAGCAGACTCGAAATAAACAGACGCGGAACAAACAGAGGAAGATTGATATGTCGAGCATCAGCATCAGCAACCTGACGGGGCAGGTCGCCGTCATAACGGGCGGCACCCGCGGCATCGGTCGCGCCATCGCTGAAGCTTTTCTGGCAGCAGGCGCAAAGGTCGTGATCAACGGACGCAATCCCGAGAAGGGGCAAAGAACGCTGGCCGAGCTCGACGCGGGCAGCAACGCACTCTTTGCCGCCGGCAACGTGCAGGACCAACAGGACGTCGAACGCGTCGTGCACATGGCGATCGAGAAATTCGGCAAAATCGACATCCTGGTCAACAATGCGGGTGGCTCTTCCGGGTTTGCCCCGGTGGCTGAAATGTCCAACGAATCCTGGCAGGAAGCCGCCGCCTGGATTCTGCACTCCGCATTCTGGGCGTCCCGAATAGCCCTCCAGGATATGGCGACCCGAGGCTACGGGCGAATCATCAACATCTCCTCGGTAGAGGGCCGACAGGCCAACAAAGCAACCGCTTCGCACTACATCACTTTCAAACACGCGCTCAACGGGTTCACCAAGGCGGTGGCTTTCGAGTACGGCGCCCAGGGAATTACCTCGAATGCAATCAGCCCGGGGGCGGTGGAGACCGACCTGATGCTGGAAACCGGCGCGGTGGCGGCGGAATCCATGGGGCTGACCTACGACGAGTACATAGACAGCTACGCTCAGGAAGCGTCCATCAAGCGTATCAACACCGTGGAGGAAATCGCCGCCGTTGCCCTGTTGCTCGCCTCCGAGTTCGGCGGCGGCATCAATGGTGCCATTCTTCCCGTAGACGGCGGCACCGCGCTGTGACGGCCGATATACCCGCGATCCGCAACATAGAGCCCCCATGGCTGACCGAACGACTACTGGCTGCCGGCTTCAAGGGTTGCGAGGTAGCCAGCCTGAGCAACGAAACCATTGGGACCGGGCAGACCGCCGCATGCTCACGGATTGCCATCAGCTACGCACACCCGGACCCGGATGCGCCAGCGACCCTCATCGCCAAACACCCTTCTGCAAGCGACCTCAGCCGCGACAGCGCGGTTGCCATGGGCATCTATCGCAGAGAGGTGGAGTTTTACCGCGACGTCGCGCCCAGGCTCACCATGGCCCTGCCGGCGATTTACTATGCCGACATCGACGCCGAGGGAGCGCACTTCCTCATTCTTATGGAAGACCTCGCCCCGGGCGAGCCGGGAGACCAGCTCAAAGGCTGTACCCCCGAAGTCGCCCATGCCGCGGTGATGGAGCTGGTTGGCCTGCAGGTGCCCACCTGGTGCGACCAGGCGCTGGGCAAGCGCTTCATGGAGCCGAAGGACGGATTTTTCAGCGACATGCACGGCCTGTACAACCAGATGCTACCCGAGTTCGTGCGACGCTTCGGCAAGGCGCTGGCGGATGACGAGCTTGCCGTCATCAAGCAACTCGGCGCCAGCCCGAACGCGCCGCTGTTTCAGCCGGTGGGCAAGCCATATTGCCTGGAGCATCGGGACTATCGCCTGGACAATCTGATGATCGACGACCGCCGATCACCCCCGCGGGTGTTCGTCGTGGACTGGCAGGGCATGCGCACCGGGCGGCCGCTGAACGATGTGGCGTTATGCATCGCCGGCGGCCTGCAGCCAGCAGAACGGGCAGCGGTGGAACGGGACATCCTGCGGGACTATCACAACGCTCTGGTCGCCGCCGGGATCAGTGACTTCACCTGGTCCCAATGCTGGCGCGAGTACCGCCGGGCAAGCTTTGCGGGATTCGGGCTCACGGTGATTTCGGCCGTGGCGGTGGAGCAGACCGAGCGCGGAGACGCCATGTTCACAGCCATGGCGCAACGTTATGCGCGGCACGCGCTGGACGTCGATGCGAACGAGTTTCTGAACTAGAACAAGACCCGAGCGCGCGATTACGTCGTCGAAGTCGAGCTCAGCGAACTGCAGTAGTTCCCATCTGCAATAACCAACGGGGGGCCAGGTTCCAGTGAAAGTCTACGGCATCTCGGTTTCCTACTACACCGGCAAGCTCGAAGCCTATCTGCGCTACAAGGGCATCAGCTACGAATTGCGCAATCCATTTTCCCACCAGAAGCGGATCCGGGAACAGGCAGGCGCCGTCCAGGTGCCGATGATCGAGCTTGGGGATGGGCGCTGGATGTCCGACAGCACCCCGATCATCGCGCAGCTCGAAAAGGAGCGTCCCGAGCCGGCCATCATGCCGGAGGACGAGGTGGTTCGTTTCATCTCACTGCTTATCGAAGACTATGCCGACGAATGGCTGTGGCGCGCGGCCCCATGTAGAGGCCGGCTATCGAGCGGCACTGAAAAACCTGACCGCAATGCTGAGTGAACGCCCGTTTGTGCTCGGCAGCAGCCCATCGATTGCCGATTTTGGTTTGATGGGCCCGATGCTCCGGCACTTCGGCCAGGATCCGACCCCGGCAGCCATCATGCGCGCCGAGGCGCCTCGAGTATTCGACTGGGTGTCCCGGGTCTGGAATGCCGCAGAGCACGCGACTCAGCCCTCGTTCGTGACCGAGATTGATGCCTCAGCCAATCCCATGCTCCAGGAGATCTGCGAGACCCACCTTGTTCAGCTGGCCGAGAACGCCAAAGCCTGGGCGGCCGGAAACGAGCGCTTCGAGATGCGCGTGCAAGGCTGCCACTATCGTAACTTGCCGGTTTCACGCTACCGCGTTTACTGTCTTGAAAGGCTCAGGGAAGCGTTTCAGGCATTGAGCGCACCCGGCCGGGAATCGGTCAAAGCCCTGCTGCCATACAGAAAAGCGGAAGTTGTCTGGGAATCCGAAGTTCCTGCAGCATCGGCCTACGATGAAGCGCGCCAGGCGCCCTTCAACAAAGCAATCAACGTCTTTCAGGCTGAAAATAACTGACCGGGGCCGGCGACCCCTGCCGCCCCCCTCGAAGGGGCAGATTCCTTTACTATGACGCATCGGGATGGGCGCTGGCGCCTGCCCGCTTTGCACGGAATCGAGGATCGACTTGAAGGCCTACGTCGTTGTCATTGCCCTGCTGCTTGTCATCTTCGGATCGATTGGCGCCTATCTGTACCAGCGGTTCAGCGCTTTTGCGAGCATGGATTTCACCCCGCCCCCGGTCACCATCGCTGCTTCCACGGCGCTGCTGGAAACCTGGGATGAAACGCTGAACGCCGTGGGTTCCATCCAGGCAGTCAGAGGCGTGGAGCTCACCTCGGAAACCAGCGGCGAGATCACGGAAATTCTGTTCGATTCCGGCGAACGGGTGACCGCCAATCAACTGCTGCTGGTGCTGAACGACGAAGTGGAGCAGGCCAGCCGACGCAGCCAGAAGGCTACTCTCGAGCTGGCTCAGATCCTGTTTCAGCGGGATCGCACCCTGATCGACAAGGGGTCCATTCCGCAGACCCAGTACGATCGCTCACGGGCAGACCTGGAACGGGCGCGTGCCCAGCTCGCGGAAACCGAAGCGAGGCTTGCCAACAAACGGATCGAGGCGCCCTTCGCCGGCACCATCGGCATACGCAAGGTGGATGCCGGAGACTACGTCTCGCCAGGCACCGTCATTGCCACCCTGCAGGATCACTCCGAGCTCGAGATCGATTTCACGGTCCCGGCCCGCTACGCGCCAAGCCTGCGGGCTGGCCTTGGCGTGAAGGTGCGGGTGGATGCCTATCCCGAGCGTGTCTTCAGTGCCGTTGTCACCGCGGTAGACTCACGGGTTGATCCCAATACCCGCAACGTCCTGCTCCGGGCCCGGTTGCGCGAAGCGGCCGGTTTGCTGCCGGGCATGTTTGCCGTGCTCGAGGTGGATCTCGGCGTTCAGCAGCAGGTGGTGACCATACCCGAGACGGCGATGACCTACGCGCTGCAGGGTAACACGGTGTTCGTCGTGGAACCCACGGAAGATGGCCAGCTGACGGCCACGGCAAAGGTTGTCCGTGCCGGCAAGGTGCGGGCCGGTAGAATCGCCGTGCTGGAAGGGCTGGACGCCGGCGATCGTGTGGTCAGTGTGGGCCAGAACAAACTGTATCGCGGCGTTCGCGTGATCGTCGATGAGAACGTGAGGCTGTAATGGGCAACCTGACCGACATCTTTGTTCGCAGGCCGGTGCTGGCTCTGGTCTTGAGCGCGGTGATGCTGCTGCTGGGCATGCAGGCAGGCTCGCAGCTGACCCTGAGGGAATATCCGGAGGTCGAAAAGAGCGTCATCTTCGTGACCGCCGCATACCCGGGCGCCAGCGCGGAAACCGTTCAGGGGTTTGTCACAACGCCGCTGCAGCGACGCATCGCCGCGGCCAAAGGTGTGGAGTACGTCACCTCACAGAGTAATCCCGGCGTTTCCGAGATCGAAGCCTGGGTGAGGCTGGGTGAAGACTCGACCGACGTGCTGGGCGAGGTGATTACCAAGGTCAACGAAGCCCGCTTCGAGTTGCCAAGCGAAGTCGAAGACCCGGTGGTTACCAACCGGACCGGCGGCGACGCCATGATGTACCTGGCCTTGCTGAGCGACGAGATGTCCGTTCAGCAGGTCGCCGACTACGGCATGCGATCCATCCAGCCGGTGCTCAGCACCGTGGAGGGCGTCGGCGAAGCCCGGCTGCTGGGCAGCGGCATGTTCGCCATGCGCATCTGGTTGGACCCCGCGAAGATGGCCGCATTCGGCGTCACGGCCACCGACGTTAACGACGCGATACGTCGCGATAACTACATCTCAGCCGCGGGAACCACACGCGGCGAGCTGGTCCGCGCCAGCGTCGACGCCGAAACCGACCTCCAGGATCCGGAGATGTTCGCTGCCATCGTCGTCAGGCAGGATGGCGATCAGCGGGTCAGCCTGGGGGATGTCGCCAACATCGAGCTGGCGAGCGAAACCTACGATTCAGCCGTGTATTCCAGCGGCAAGGAAACCGTATTCATCGCGATCTCTGAAGCGCCGGGCGCCAACCCGCTGGAGATGGCGGCGAGGGTCAAAGAGAAAGTTGCAGAGTTGAATGCTCAGCTCCCTGCCGACATGTCCATTTTCCTGGACTCGGATCTTTCCATCTACATCGGCGAGGCTCTGCAGGAGGTGGTGCAGACCCTGATCGAAGCATCGGTCATCGTGGTGCTGGTGATCCTGCTGTTTCTGGGCTCCCTGAGGGTTGTGGCCATCCCCATCGTCGCCATTCCCCTGTCGCTGATCAGCGTGCTGTTTCTGATCTGGACCATGGGCTTTTCCATTAACCTGTTGACCCTGCTGGCCATGGTCATCGCCATCGGCCTGGTGGTGGACGATGCCATCGTGGTCGTCGAGAACGTCCATCGACACATCGAGGATGGCAAGCAGCCGCGGGAGGCTGCGCTGATCGGCGCGCGTCAGGTTGCGCTGCCGGTGATTGCCATGACCCTGACGCTGGTCGCCGTCTACCTGCCCATCGGTTTTCTGGGCGGCCTGACGGGCGTGCTGTTCAGCGAGTTCGCGTTGACCCTGGCCGGGGCCGTCGTGGTATCGGGGATCGTGGCCCTGGTGCTGAGCCCGATGATGTGTGCCTACCTGCTCAAAGACCACGATCACCAGGGCCGGACGGCCGACTGGCTGGATGCCCGTTTCGACCGCCTGCATCATCGATACCAGGACTGGCTGGGTTACTGCCTGGACAATCGCGGTGCGGTGATGCTGTTTGCGCTGGCGATCTTCGCGAGCCTGCCGATCTTCTATCAGCTGACCCAGAAGGAGCTCGCGCCGGAGGAGGACAGCGGCAGCATCTTTGCAGCCGCCACCCCGCCCGACTACGGCAGCCTGGAGTACACGACCTATTTCCTCGACCAGATGGTCGATGCCTGGCGAACCGTCCCGGAGGTCACTCACTCCTGGCAGGTCAACGAACCCACGTCGGTGTTTGGTGGTCTGGAGCTGCTGCCCTGGTCGCAACGTGAGCGGACGCTGGAAGAAATCCGCCAGGAGGTGCAGCGCAAGTACGACCGGATCAGCGGGCTGGAAGTCTTCACCTTCGCCGCGGGCGGGCTGCCCGGAGCGTCTTCCGGACTGCCCGTACAGTTCGTGATTTCCGCGAACGTCAGCTATGAGGAGCTGGACCGGGTTGCAGAGGAGGTTCTGAGCACGGCCCGGCAATCGGGCGTCTTTGCGTTCGTCAGCAAAGACCTGCGTTACTCACGCCCCGAGGTGAACGTCAGCATCGATCGCGAGCTCGCCGCGCGCCTTGGCATCTCCATGGAAGATATCGGCGAAACCCTGCAGATCATGCTCGGCGAGGCGGAAACCAATCGGTTCAGCATCGAGGGCAGAAGCTACAAGGTCATCCCTCAGGCAGACCGGGGATTCCGGCTGACCAAAGAATGGTTGGAACGCTACTACGTGCGCACCGCAACGGGTTCGCTGGTACCCCTGAGCACAGTGGTGAACCTCAGCCAGGTGGTAAAGCCCAACACCTTGAAGCAGTATCAGCAGCTCAACAGCGTTACCGTGCAGGGGCTGGTGCTGCCACCCAACTCGCTGGGTGACGGCCTCACATTCCTGGAACAGGCCCTCAGCGAGGTGGCGCCTGCCGGCTACCGCGTCGGTTACGAGGGAGAGTCGAGGCGCTTTGTCCAGGAAAGCCAGGGGTTCCTCCTGCTGTTCGCCACTTCGCTGGTATTCATCTACCTGGTGCTGTCAGCGCAGTTCAACAGCTTTCGGGATCCCTTCATCGTGCTGATCAGCGTGCCCCTGTCGATCTTTGGCGCCCTGGTGCCTCTTGCCCTTGGCTTCGCCACGCTGAACATCTACACCCAGGTAGGCTTGCTGACCCTGATCGGGCTCATCAGCAAGCACGGCATCCTGATCGTGGACTTCGCCAATCACCGGCTCAGCGACGGTCTGGATCGCCGTAGCGCCGTGGTGGAGGCGGCCGGGCTCCGACTGAGACCCATACTGATGACGACTTTCGCCACGGTTCTGGGCGTGGTGCCGCTGCTCACCGCTTTCGGCGCCGGTGCAAACTCGCGGTTCGCCATCGGGCTGATGATTGCCGCCGGCATGCTGGTTGGAACGCTGTTTACGCTGTTCGTGCTGCCAACCTTCTATCTGCTGATGGGGCGAAAAAAACCGCAACCACGTCCTCAAGCCCACCAGACGGCGACCACACCGTAGAGGCTTTCCCCCGCCACCAGGCCGGCGGCGGCGCTGAGCAGAAAGCGCGCGGACCAGGCGGGTGCCACCTTGTGCAGAACCGCGGCCATGAACGCGCCGAGAAAAAGCGTCAGAGACGTCGATGCCGGGACGACGAACGCCAACCCGACCGTTGCTCCGCTCGGCAGCCAGACCAACGCTCGACCGTTGAGCCTTCTCTCGAGCAGCGCCAGGAACACGCCGATGGGCGCCGAGATGCACATGGCGACTAGCGCGGATTCGGGTATGCCACCGAGCCCCCCGCTGAGGGTCTCCGCTACCGCTTTCCAGGTAGCCACCGCCGGTGCGGGCCATTCCGGGGTCAGCAGTTGCGTTACAGGATCGGCAATGATCTGCAGGTAGACCCAGCTTCCTACCAGAGACCCCGTCAGAACGCCGAAGCATTGCGCCACGATCTGTCGAGCCGGAGAGGCACCGACCTCGTAGCCCGCTTTCAGGTCGTTGAGTAGATCAGCGCTCTGCCCGGCGGCTCCGCCGGCGACGTTGGCTGTCATCAGGTTGGTAACTGCCTGGCCCGGAGCCAGCACGCCGAAGCTCAACTGCGATACCTTGCCGATGGCGCCGATCGGTGGGATCCCCGTTTCCCCGGCAACCCGCGACGCCACCGTAGCCAGCACGAACGCCATGGGCACGGCAACCACCGCCATGGACCAGTGAATGTCGAACAATGCTATTTGCAACGCAACGACCAGCACGGCTGCGAGCGCCAGGCCTGCAAGGCGCGATCGACCTGCAGGGTGTGAGATATCGGTGCCCGGGACCCCACGTCGACCGCTCAACCTCAGCGCCGCCACAAAGCTGGTGAGGCTGGCCGTGACCATCATGGCAACGCCGGGCCAGAGCAGCCAGCCGACCAGCGCCTGAAAGCCGCTGCCGGTCGATGGCAGAGACACGATATTCACGCTTACCGCCCAGGGCGCAAGCAAGCCCCACGCCACCAGCGCACCCACCAGCAGGCCCAGACCGGCCCGCAGACCGATGATGCTGCCAAACCCCAGCAGGAGCAGCGACGGGTCGAGCGAGAAGGTGAACTTCTGCGCGCCGAGGTTTGGTGCCCAGCGCGGGATGCGCCAGACGAAGTCATCTACGGCGTTGAACAGCGCGGCGCCTCCCAGGCTTCCGAGCAACGTGGCGACGCGGCGCGCCGCCGCCCTGCCGTGGCTGAAAATGTCGCGTAGCGTTTCCGCGGTCGCGACACCCGCCGGAAAGCTGAGACCGGACTGAACGACCAGCCGGTCTCTGAGATACCAGCCGACCCAGATACCGAGGAAGCTGACCGCAAATACCCAACCGACAAGGCTCAGCCACGGCATGTTTTCTCCCGTCATCAGGGCCAACGCCGGGATGGGCGCAACCAGGCCGCCGGAGATGATAGAAGCCGCTGACGAAGCCGTAGTCTGGTTGATGTTGCTTTCCAGTTGGTCCCAGCGCGCGAGGCCCAGCCAGCGGCAAAGGGGTATCCAGAACGCGTAGGCAAGCAGCAGAGCGGTGATCGACATGTTGAACGACCAGCCGATCTTTAGACCCGAGTAAACGTTGCAGGGCGCCAGCAGCGCTCCGAGGGCCATCCCGGTCAGCAGAGCACGCGGTGTCAGCTCGCGCTGCGCGGGGTCGGCCGCAGCCGATGTTCGCCGGTCACCCATCGCCGACGCCGCGCTCGGCGGGTTCGGCGGGTTCGGCGGGTTCGCTGAACGCGTAGGCGCGAACCAGTCGGGCCACGGATTCCAGGCTGGACAGGTGGGTACGTTCGTAGCCGTGCGTTGCATCGGTGCCGAACGTCACCAGGGCGTCCCGGACATCGTGCCCGGCCTTCAACGCCGAGTTGGCGTCCGAGTAGTAATAGCGGAACAGGTCAACCTGGTATTCGATCTGGTGTTGCCGGCACAGGTTTTTCAGCTTACGCAGCATGCGCCGGTCGAAGGGGCCGCTGGTGTCTTGGGCACAAAGGGTCACGCCAGTCTCGCGGGCGTTCTGGCCGGGTGCAACTGGCCCGATATCGATGCCCACCAGCTCCGACACGTTGGGAGAAAGCGAGGCGCTGGCACCCGTACCCACCTCCTCGGTGACCGTGAATATCGCCAGGAAATCCAGTGCCGGAGGCTCCTCCCGGGAGCTGATGTCGCGAACCGCGGTCAGCAGTGCGGCGGCCCCCGCCTTGTTGTCCAGGTGACGTGCCGTGATGTAGCCGCTGCTGTCCAGCTCCGGGTCGGCGTCGAACGCCACGAAGTCTCCGCTGCGGACCCCAAGCGTCCGCAGTTCGCGATCGCTGTCGCAGCGTTCATTGAGACGCAGCTCCACGTGGTCCCAGGAGACGGGCAGGCTGTCGATCTGCTCGTTGAAGGCGTGACCGGAAGCCAGCACCGGTAGCACCTGGCCGCGATAAGCCCGGTCGCGGCAGAACAGCGTCACCCGACCACCCTCGGCGAACCGGCTAGACCAGGTGCCGATTGGCGCGAGGGCAAGACGGCCGTTCGACTTCAAAGCCGTCGCCACGGCGCCGATCGTGTCCAGGTGGTTAGCCACTGCCCGCGCGACGTGGTTGTGGCGCCCGGGTATCTTAGCAACGATGGTTCCGCGGCGCGTCAACTGGTAGTCCACCTCCAGGAGCTCGAGCTCAGCGCAGACGTAGCGGGAAAGCTCACTGGTGAAGCCGGTTGGACTGGGAATGCTCAACATGTCCAGCAGACGCTGGCGCAGATAGGCTTTGTCCCCAGGCGCCAGCTCAGTCATCGGTCGAGGACAACTTCTCGGGGTCGCCACCCAACGACGTGGTATCCAGCACCCCACTCGCCTGCGGCAGCTGATCGGAATCGAACTGGCGCGAGAGTCGATCTACGGTGGTCAGCGGCGCATCAGCGGCGAAAGTTGGCGCGCTGGTAACGTAGGCCTCGAGCAGCCGGGCGATGTTCATGAGGCTGTCGGTGTGGGTTCGTTCGACGCTGTGCGACGCGTCACCAGCGTAGGCGACCACGGCCGTCCGCACGTCGTGACCCGCCACCAGCGCCGCTGCCGCGTCGCTGTGAAAGGCCTTCAGATATCGCTGCTGAATGGGAATGTCTGCTTTTTCGGCAATATCGTGCAAGTGCCCGGTCAAATGAAAATCGTAGGGGCCGCTGGCGTCGCCACTGGCCAGGGTAACCCGCTTGAAGGGGCTCTTCTCACCCGATCTGACCGACGCGAAATCCACAGTAACCAGCTCGGAAACCTCCGGCAATACCGCGCTGCCCATGCCGGCGCCGGTGGTTTCCGTTATGGTGAACAGCACGAACGTATCGTTGGTGGGATGCGTGCCGGATTCAGCCAGATGGCGGATGACTTCGAGCACGGCGGCCGTTCCCGCCTTGTTATCCAGATTGCGGCCGAGCACGTAGCCGTTTTCGAGGACCTCCGGATGGCTGTCGAGGGCGACGAAATCGCCAACCTCGATGCCGAGTCGGGCAACGTCATCGCGGGAAAAAACCGCTTCCTCCAGGCGCAGTTCGAGGTGTTCCCAGCCCAGCGGAACGGTTTCCACGCCGTGGTCGTGGGAAACGCCCCACTCCACCATCGGCAGGAAGCAACCACGATACGGCCGCCGCTCGCTGAGTACTGTGACCCGGGCCCCTTCCGCGAACCGGCTGGACCAGCGGCCGATTGGCGCGACCATCAGCCTGCCGTCGTCGCGGATGGCGCGGACCATAGCGCCGATGGTGTCGACATGCGTTACCAGCGCTCGCGCCGGCCCCGGCTGGCTACCCGGCAGTTTCGCCCGGATCGTGCCCCTGCGGGTCATCTCGTGCTGCACGCCGCAGTCCGCGAGTCGGCCACCGATGTAATGCACAATCTCATCGGTCAATCCGCACGGGCTGGGGATGGCCAGCAGGTCCAGCAAGGTGGCGGTAATACGCTGCGGGTCGATCATTCGCGGATCGGCTCCAGGGCGGAAAAAGACAGCGGAAACAGCAGGTCCAGAAATCGTTGAGCCGTTGGCTGCGGCTCGTGATTCGCAAGCCCTGGCCGCTCATTGGCCTCGATGATCACGTAGTCCGGCTGTTTCGGGTCCTGCACGATCAGATCGAGCCCGACGACGGGAATACTCAAACGTTCGGCGGCCCGCTCGGCCACGTCCGTCAGCACCGGGTGCAGCTCGTCCGTGACGTCGTGCATGGTCCCACCCGTATGCAGGTTCGCTGTCCCCCGGACGGTCACGGTTAGGTCGGCAGGGATCACGGACCCCAGCGTGTAACCTGCCTCTCGCAGACAGCGCCGGGTTTCCTCGTCAATGGGAATGCTGCTCTCCCCGCCGGTTGCCGCGCCGCGGCGCCTGCTTTGCTTCTCGATGAGCGTCTGCGCAGTTCGCGCCCCGTCTCCGACAATCTGCGCCGGTCGTCGGACGGACGCCGCAACGACCTGGCCGTTGATGACCACGATCCGCAGATCCTCTCCCGGATGAAAACTCTCAAGCAGCACGCGCTCGGAGTACTTCGCCGCCCTCTCGATGGCGGGCTCCAGCTGCTCGAGGCTGTCGATCCCGACGGTTATACCGTTACCCTGTTCGCCAATGGCCGGTTTGACAACGATCGTTCTGTGCCGGCCGAGAAACTCACCATTCAGGTCGTTCGGACCCGCCAGCTGCAACGCAGGCGTGGCCAGGCCTGCCTGGTTAAGCCAACGGTGGGTCACATACTTATCCTGACAGCGGCTCATGGCGATGGCGCTGGTCAGCTCGCTAAGTGACTCACGGCAGACGACGGATTTACCGCCGCGCGACAGCCTGAAGTAGCCCTCGGCTTCATCCAGAACCTGGACCGAGATGCCCCGTGCCCGCGCCTCGTCGACGATGATCCGGGCGTAGGGATTGAGCCCTTCGTCGAGCTCCGGCCCGATGAACAGAGCCTCGTTGTGCGCATTCTTAGTCTTGATTGCAAAAACCTGGACCGGCTCAAACCCGAGCTTCGCGTAGAGAGCCTTCGCCTGCACGTTGTCGTGCACCACGGAAAGATCCATGTAGCTCCTGCCCAGCGCCTGATAGTGGAAAGCCAGCGCCCGAACCAGCCCCTCTCCTATTCCCGGCTGGACGGCCGCAGGGTCGACCGCCAGGCACCAGAGGCTGGACCCGCTGGACGAATCGTCAAAAGCGGCGACGTGATCCAGCCCGGTAACGGTTCCGACAACCTGACCGGTCCGGCTATCGACCGCGACCAGAAAGTGAATGTCCTCGGCCGCTCGGCTATTCCAGATGAACGCCGGATCGGAGGGCACCATGTCGCGCTTCACATACAGATCGTTGATCGCCTGAGCCTCGGCCGGATCGGCAACCCGGCGGATCTCGACGCCGCGGGGCGGCTCCGGCATGGCGAGATCCCCTAGGGCCAACCGGAGCATGTCGGAAGGATCCAGGAACAGCCGCTGCGGCGCGTGAGACAACACGACGTGCGGGTCCCGCACGTAGGCAGCAATGTCCCGCTCGCCCGGCTTCTCAGCCTGCATTTCGCGCGCGAGTTCGGCCGGGTCTTCGAAAGTCTGGGCGAACAATACTCGCCCCCAGCCACAGAACAGCGCGCGGCTGGCTGCTTGCTCGGATCTATCTTCAACGTTGGCCATGGTCGAGCTCGTCGTGTTTGCGGATACCTGATTCATCTCTCTGTCTCCAATCCGGTCATATCCCATGGGTCTGCAGCCAGTTTTCCAACAGCCCCAGCTGCCATAGCTTGGACCCTCGTAGCGGTGTGATGTGCGCCTCCGGGTCGTCGAGCAAGGTGTCGACGTACTTGCGGTCGAACAGCCCTCGCGCCGTCGCCGCGCTGCCCGAGAGAGTGTCTTGCACCATCTCGAGCACATTGCCGCGAAGATATTTCAGCGCAGGTACGGGGAAGTAGCCCTTGGGTCGGTCGATGACCTTATCCGGAATGACGGACCGAGCGGTTTCCTTGAGCACTAATATCTTGCGAGAGAAATTATCGATAACGGCATGCAGGTAAATCTTGGTCTGATCCAGAAGCTTAATGACGGTGGTATCCAGATGCAGAGCTTTGTCTACCGGGTCTGCGACGCCGTCGGCCCCGAACCGGCATCGCACGAAGTCCGATGCGTGGTCGCCACCAACCAGGCTCGGCGCAACCGTCCTCTCATACTCTGCATAATCACGGTCGAAAAACGCTGAGCGGTACGTCTCGAAGGGTGCGTTGCTGCCGACGAGCGGGGGATACCAATGATATCCGCCGAACACTTCGTCCGCCCCCTGGCCACTCTGCACCGCCCTGCAGCTGCGCGCCACTTCTCGCGACAGCAGGTAGAAGCCAATGCAGTCGTGACTCACCATCGGCTCCGACATGGCGGCGATCGCGCTGGGCAGCTCGGCCAGCAGCTCATCGGAACAGACGCGAATCTTGTTGTGATCGGTGCTGAAGGCTTCTGCTACGAGATCGGAATATTCGAACTCATCCCCCGCCTCATCACCCACCGATTCGAAGCCGACGGAGAAAGTCTGGAAGCGACTGACGCCCGCTTCGGCAATCAGGCCAACGAGCAAGCTGGAGTCGATGCCGCCCGAGAGCAGCACTCCCACGTCTACCGCCGCGACGAGTCGGCGCTTCACGGCGGCCCGCAGCTGCTCCAGCAGTTGCTCCTGCCACTGCGCGGAATCCAGCGAGTGGTCCGTTTGGAAGCTCAAGCTCCAGTAACCTTCTTCGCGGATTTCCCCGTTTGCTTCCACGACCATGAAATGGCCCGGGCGAACCTTGCGGACCCCGCTCAGGATGGTTCGGGGCGCAGGCACGACGCTGTGAAAGCTTAGATAATGATTCAGAGCTACCGGGTCGACGCTGACCTCGAGGTCACCGGCTTTCAGAAGTGCCGGCAGGGTCGAAGCAAATCGATATCGATCCGCGCTCGCGCTGAAGTAGAGGGGCTTTATCCCCAGTCTGTCCCGGGCGAGAAAGGTTCTACCGCTGTCTCGTTCCCAGATTGCGAAGGCGAACATGCCTTTGAAACGCTGGAGGCACTCGCTTCCCCAAGCATGATAAGCCTTCAGGATCACCTCGGTGTCCCCATCGGAGAAAAATTTGTAGCCCAGCTCCCGCAACTCTTCGCGAAGCGCGTGGTGGTTATAAATGGCCCCGTTGAAAACGATACCCAAGCCCAGTTCGGAGTCCAGCATTGGCTGCTGCGAAGCGTCCGACAGGTCCATGATCTTCAAACGCCGGTGCCCGAACGCGCGCCCGCCGGACGCATAGGTCCCGGAGTCATCCGGGCCTCGCGGCTGCATCTGATCGTTCATGACCTGAATCGAGCCGAGCCGTGCCGGCGTGCCGTCGAATCGGATTTCTCCGCAGATACCGCACATCGTAAAAACCTCTTTTCGTGCTGGGGTTGGGTAACAGGTAGTAAGGTGCAAAGCAAAGGCGCCTCGGGGGCGCCTTTGACTTTTCAGCAGCTCCTCGGCAGAGCGGCGAAATTGCGCTGCTAACGGTTAGTCAGGCAACCTGCAGCCTCACGAAGCGATGGTCGCGCGAAGCATCCAAGCATTCTCTTCATGCACGCCGATGCGGTGGGTCAAAAGATCGGCGGTTTTTACATCGCCCTTCTGTTCCGCCTTCCACACGGCGTCTCGCAGGTTCTTCGCGATCAGCTCGTTACCTTCTATCAGCGCCTGTATCTGCTCCTTGAGGTCTGCGTGCGCGTCAGGCTCCGGGACCTGCGAACCTTCGGTGAGTTCCTTCACCGTCTGCGGGGCAGGGAATCCGAGAGCCCTGATTCGCTCGGCGAGCTCGTCGATGGCGCTGAACATATCCCGGTACTGCTCTTCTGTCAGCTTGTGAATGCTGTAGAACAGCGGGCCCTGGACGTTCCAGTGCAGCCCTTGGGTGGTGATGAACAGACGATAGGTATCTGCAAGAGATTCCGAAACCGCCTCGGCTACAGACTCCCTCTCCTCGGCCTGCAGACCATTTCTCGGGGTCAATTCGGTAGTCTGGTTTTTCAGAACGGCTTGCGTCATGAAGCCTCCATATGTTGAACACGAAAATAACCATAACAAAACAGTTGCGCAAACGCAAATATTGCGATACACCTTACCCTTTACCGGTTGGAGCAAGTACGTGGCCGTCAGAGAAATTGAAGCCGAAACCGAGGCATTGACCCGCCTCGATGGCATTCTGCGGCGAGCGCGCAGGGAGTTGGGACCGGATGTCACCATTCAACGCCTGCTGATTCTGATGAACGTCTATCTACATGAAGGCCTGAGCCAGAGCGAGCTGCTGGATCTGCTGGACTCAACTTCCATTACGGCGCTCTCCAGGAACATTGCCGACTTGTCTGGCTGGACGTCGCGCAAGCGTGAGGGACCTGGCCTGCTGGAGCTCCGATCGGACCCCATGAACCTGCGGCGGAAGACCATCCATCTTACCCCCAAGGGCCGCCGCGTCGTTCGGCGGCTGAGCGGCTAGAGGCGTCAAAATTTGCACGGTCGGAATCGGCGGCGGTCGCGGCGTTGTTCCCGGGCGAACGGGCGGCTGCACGTGTATCTCTGAGGGTCTGCCGAACTGGCGCCATCAGAGCGCCCGGACAGGTGCTCCTGAAAGCGAGCGTCCTCCCAGCAGCAGTATTGACGGGCTCGTTGAGATGACTGAACCTCCCCTCAGCGAGCCTTGAGCCCCGCGTTTTTCAGGCGCCACAGCAAAACATCCAACCGATCCTGCCCGAAGAAGGGTTCACCTCGAAACGCGCAGGTCGGTACGCCCCAGTGTCCTGCCGCGTCATGATCCGCCTGGTTCTGCTCGATCACCGACCCCAACCTTTGCTCATCGGCGGTCGACTGGGCATCCAGCTGCGCCAGGGAGAGACCAGCGCGGGCAGTCGCCTCTGCCAGGTGGTCACCCTCATGCCAGTTCACGGTGCCACCCCAGATAAGCCTGGAGGCTTCATCGGCAAACTCGATGCCACGCCCGTGTTCTGCCGCCAGCACGCCCAGGCGCGTCAGTCGATGGATATGCGGCTGATCCTCCCCTGTCTGTCGCCGCCCGTCTTCATCGACGAACTGCACCACCGGGTCAGGGTTCGGCCAGACAAACGGCAGTTGGAGGTACTCGGCCACGCGAAACACATCGGTCATGAAGTAGGAAAACCACTGCGGCTGCACGCTGTGAAAGAATTCCGGCGTGCGGATCGCGATGGGATACACCGGGCGAAAATTCACCTGGAGATCATAAGTGTCCTGCCACTGCCGAAGCCTGGGGGTTGCCAGGTATGACCAGGGGCTGCGGAAGGACCAAAACACGTCGATTTCCAATGGCTCACTCATCGTTCAACCCTTCCCCAGCGGTCTTCGACCACACTTTCATCATTATTTCGCCTGCGGGCAGCTGGCCGCGAGGACGGTACCGCGGGGCAGCGTTGGAAGCGATGTCCCGGTCCGTTATTCAAGTATCGAGGTCGATCACCACCAGGTACGCGTCAAGCCAATTGGGCAACCACTTCGGCACGTTCGGTCGCAGGCGCTTGAAGACATCGCTGGTGTACTCAGGATCGTCCATCACGGTATGCGCGCGTCCCGTCAGTCGCTCGCCCTTGATCAGCACTTCGACCGGCACGTTGCCGTCGCGAAAGGCCCGCCACCAGCGACCGTCCGCACCGGCAAACACCTGATCGCCCTCGCGCAGGTAGTTCACCGGCAACTCGCGGCCGTCGGGAAACGTCAGCAACATCACCAGCGTAGCGCGCTCCCCTCCAGGGTTGTTGCGAAGCTCGTTCGTAACTTTCGGGTTCACGCTGACAGCGTAATAAACGCGCAGGCCGGTGAAGGCCACAACAAGAAGCGCAATCAACCCGCCTATGCCGATCACTGCCCACTTCATGGAATGTTCTCCCTTGCGCAGCGCGGAACCGGAGATGGCGCCGGCTTCTGATCATCGGGCCCCAACCAGCTCGCGAATCCTGTCCAGAAGCTGGTCACGAGAATAGGAGCCCTTCTCAATCACCGCCTCCACCTTGCCGGAGAGCAGCCGTCGATCTTCGCTGCTCAGGTCCTTAGCCGTAACGACTATCACCGGGATGTCCCGGTAGTCCGGATTCGCGCGCATCAACAGCAGAAATTCGAATCCATCCATCACCGGCATCATCAGGTCCAGGAGTATCAGGCTGGGTTTGTCAATCGGCCCGTCATCTCACGAGTGTTCTGATCGTCTTCAACCAGCAGCACGGACTGAGCGTCGGCATCTTCGAGGTACCTGGCCAGAATCTTGTGCAGGCGGTCGCGGTCAACCGGTTTCGGCAGGTAATCCGTTGCCCCCAGGGTGTAACCTTTTGATTTGTCGTCGACCATCGTCAACATGATGACCGGTATATCGTGCAGCACCGGATCAACCTTCAGCGCGCGCAGCACCGACCAGCCGTCCATGTCGGGCATCATCACGTCCAGCGTGATGGCTCTCGGCCGCAGCTGATGCGCCAACCGCAAACCCGCTTCACCGCTATGGGCGATAACAACATTGAAGCCATCTTTCTCGAGGGATCGTCGAAGAATCTCGCACGCCTCGGGATCATCGTCAATGACGAGAACCGTCCTGGCTGCGGTCGCCTCGTCGAGGGGAACCTCCGGCGTATCTGCAACAGCTTTCGTCGCCTCGGGCACGGTCGGCTGGGAGGTTCGAAAGGCAGCGGGCACGGAAATCGTAAAGGTGGAACCCACACCCACTTCGCTGGCGACGCTCAACTCGCCACCCAGCATGTCGGCGAAGCGCCGCGAGATCGTGAGGCCCAGGCCGGTCCCTCCGAAATCACGGGTCGTGGAATCGTCTGCCTGGGAAAACTCATCAAAAATGTGTTCGATCTTATCTTCCGGTATGCCGATTCCAGTGTCGGCAACCGAGAAAACCAGCCAGTCCCCGTCAGGACGCTTTTCCCGCGCAGCGCGAAGCGTAACCGTGCCTTCACTGGTGAATTTGGCCGCGTTGGACAAGGTATTCAGCAACGCCTGTCGAAGCTTGGTGTCGTCCTGATGCGCAACGCCGAGAGCGTCGCCACGCTCCACCACGAAGGTGTTGTTGTTCGTGCCGAACAACGGCCGTGCAGTATCGGCAACCTGATCAATCCACTCGGAAACGACGAAGTCCTGCGCGAAAGCAACCATCTTACCTGACTCGATCTTGGACAGATCCAGCACATCGTTGATCAACGAGAGCAGATGGTTGCCAGCCTGATTGATCTTATGAAGATCCGGCACCAGCTCATCCTGACCAAGCTCCTCCGCTTCTTCCGCCAGCATTTCGCTGTAGCCGAGGATCGCATTCATCGGCGTGCGCAACTCATGGCTCATGTTGGCCAGGAAAGCGCTTTTCGCCTTGTTGGCCGCCTCGGCGGCCTGAACCAGCTCGAATAGCTCCTGCTCGTGCGCCTGTGCGGTACGCATATAGCCGCGGAACATGCGGTAAACCAGAAACAGAATGAGGAACAGAACCAGAACCTGAAACAGGCCCGTGAGCACGAGGGTATAGAAGGCCACCTGGGAATTTTTCTGCGCGCCATCGTAAACCGATTGGCTGCGTGCAAGCAGGGTGCGGCGATATTCATCCAGCGCATCCTGCAGGGCTTCAAAGTGCAGCTTCTCTTCCTGGGTCACGCTGATGAACGCAGCCACGCGGACGCCTTGCTGGATGTAGTAGATGGTTTTCGTGATTGCCTGGCGATAGCTCTCCCACGCAGACTGAATTTCCCGAAACTCGCCGCCGCCGGGTAGACCGCCCTCTTGGGACTCATGCCGTGTCTGCCAGCGCTCAAGGTGTGATTCAAGCACACCGATCTGCTCGTTCAGCTGTCCGATCGTGGCCTCTATGCGCGCCTGATTCGGCGACAGCACGCTTTCCATGGACAAGATGCGGATATCAGCAATGGTCGTGGCTACATCCCGCGCCAGCTCTTCAAGATACCCGGCAGTGATATGAACCGCATCGATGGACTCATCCACGTGCTCGAGGTTGGACAGGTTGTATATGCTCTGTCCGATCAGCAGGAGCGAGGCGATCGCCACCAGAAAAACGATGCGCCGCGAGAGCGACCGCTCCTGGGGCAAATCAGCTCGAGGCTTGTCGTGAGCCTCCGGCAGTGCATCGCCTTCGCTCATGGAGCCATTTTCCCTAATCGCTGCCTGGCGATCTGCAAAGGCCGCTGCCGTTCCGCGGGATAGGGTTTGTCGCCACGCAGCGACCAGTGCTGGTCTGTCACCTGGATATCTCTAAGATAGACAAACGCGGAACGACCCGGGTCGAAAACAACCTCTTTGTTGACCGCGTAGACGTTGTTCGGACTGGGCAGGAACACCATATAGTTACGCTCGTAGACATAGCGGATAAACTCAGCCAGAAGCGGCACGTACCCATTCGAATCTACCGGGGTGCGCAGCAACCGCCTGTTGAGCTCGACCAGCCTGGCATCGGGGAGCACGGTGGACCAGGCGGTACCGGGCTGATAAACGAAAAAGGCCGTCCAGGGGTGTTTGTACCAATCGTAGTTACCCCACAGCAGCAGATCCCAGGGTTGCTCGTTCTTGTCTTCCTGAGTATCAAAAAGCTGGCGAAAAACCTGCCGCTCGCTGCTGGTCACCTGAGCCTGGAGATCGATATTCACCTGCGCCAGGAAATGCTGGATATCTCTAATCAGGAACTGAAAACTTTCCTGCACGAACAGGGTCAGCCGCAGGGGCTGTTGCGGATCGAGGTCGTTTTCGCGCTGATACTCCCGAACCAGCGCGCGCAGTCGTGGGACGCTCGAATCGTTTTCCGCCGCGGAATCCGCAAAATAGCCCTCGAGGGCGTCAATGGCTTCACCCACGCGATAAAAGTTTGGTGAGACGGTTGTCGGTGACAGCGCACCCTCTCCCAGCATGGAAAGATTCAGCAGCGCCTCCTGATCAATCGCATGGTTGATCGCATACCTTATGCGTTCATCGCGTATCGCCGCATGGCCATTGAGCATGTTGAAATGCATTGCGTAATTGTTCATCGAAGGCGACACGGCCAGCTTGGCGTACCTGGAGAGCACGGTCTCGATCGCGTCCGCAAAGGGTACCGGCGTGATATCCACGCGGCCTTCCGAGCCGAGAACCCTGTCTCGCGCTTCGTTGATCGTCAGGCTGGTGTGAATCGTTATGGTCTCGACTTTCGGTTTGTTCTCACCCCAGTAGCGCGGGTTTGCTTTCAAAACCACCTCGCTGGTACTGCGATCCCCTTCTACGTAACCCTCGTGGAGCAGATAGGGGCCAAGCCCGTAGGGCCCGGGCTCAGCCAGATTCGGGCAGGTGGATTTACCATTCCAACCGTGCTTCTCGAGATACTCGCGGGTGTAGAACTGCAGCCACATGGCGTCATGCAGAAAAACTCCATACGGCTCCGTCAGATGGAACCGCACGGTCAGGTCGTCTACCTTCTCGACCCGATCAAGGATCTGACTGAGCTTGGTGAACGTGAACGGCTGCTGCTCGAAATAAGCCATGTTCAGCAGAACTGCATCCGCATCGAAGGGGCTGCCGTCGTGAAACTGCACACCCCTGCGCAGCCGGAATTCCCAGATCCTGTCATCGGTGCTGGTATGGCTCACCGCAACGTCGTACTGCCAGCCCTGCTCGTTGTCTGCGGGCCGGACCAGGGCGGCATTGATCGCATGGGATATCGCCAGATAAGGCAGGTTGGGCAGGAAGAGCTTGACGTGAGACCCGGCTTTGAACTCACCGGAAACCTCGGAAGCTGAGACATCTTCATAAAGCCCGATGTCCGGCTGACGAACCGTCACCGAGTGGACCGGGTTGATGAAGCCAAGAACCAACCCAGCCAGCATCCAGCACCCGAGGCGCTGAGTCAGCCGAGCGTGCATGGAAAACCCTGTGGAAAGCACGGATTGATCGGAAGTTGACATGAGTACGGCGCCATCGTTTGAGGGATGCGGGCTCGGCAACACCTTGGGAATTGCCGGGCACCCGTCGTATAGTCTCGGTAGATCAACCCGGAGGTGGTAACCGGGGAAAAGCTTAAAGCAAGGAGCGGCAACTGGCGAGTTCAGAAGAGACCGGACGGGCTCAGCCGGAACGCTGGAACGGCACGCTGTTGAAGTGCCCGGGCTGTCGGCTGAAATTTCCCTTCTCGGCAAAAAACCATCCCCTGGAGTACCGGAGTTTGTCACCAACCCGAAGTTCAGGGGATGAACAACCTGCGCGACTGATAACCCGCTGCCCGCAGTGCGATGGGTGGGTAACGATTACCTGAGCTGGAGCCGGGCGCAATCGCGCGGCCGGGGAGGATTCTGCTAGTCTGGGCCCTTTGCGGGAGAAGAGAGTCAGGAGGAGAGCGTCATGAGTATGTCCCGATCCGAATCGGTGATGCGAACATACCTCACGGAGGTACTGGACCAGCGCAGATTCGAGCTCATACCGGAGTTCGCGGCGCCGGACATGGTGGATCACACTCAACCCATTCGTGGCCCGGCAGGACTGGATGCGCACGCGCGCGGTTTCTGCGACAACATTCCGGACCTCGAAATTGAGGTTGTGCGGATTTTCGCGACCGAAGACACCGCGGTGGGACTCTGGCGCTGGCGCGGGAATCCGAAGCAACCCCACGGCTACTCGGCAAGCGGCAATCCGGTGTCGCCGCGATTCATCGCCAGCATCTTCGAGTTCAAGGACGGCATGCTGGTCGACTACCGCGCGTTCGTGGACGCCGTCGACATCATTTCGCAGCTGGCAGACAGCCCCAACCCATGAAGCCTCGGTGAGGTTCCGGCTGTCACCCCCTTCAGAAGCTGGGATTGGTCGGGTACGGCGTCAGCTGCAGCTCATGCGTCCAGCACGACCTGTCCTGAGTGTGCAGATAGTAGAACGCGTCCGCGATTGCTGCCGGGTTCATGATGATCTCCGGCCGACGCTGGGCAATCGGCAGCGCCCGGGTGCCAGGCGAGTCGATCAGCCCGTCTACGATTACGTTCGCCACATGCACCCCGTGGGCTGAATACTCTTCTGTCAGCACCTGGGCAAGGGCGCGCATCATCACCCTGGGGTAGTACAGGGATTGTCCCGTCTGGCGCTTCCGGCCCCGGAGCGAGGCGGCATTGTTGGTAATCAGGAAAGATCCGCTGCCGCGCTCGCGCATGGCAGGCAGCGCCGCCCTGGCAACAAGGAAGGGTCCTCTGCTGGCGATATGCTGCGCCGTATCGAACATCTCCACGGGTATGTGCTCCAGCAGCTCTTTCCCCGGCGGCAGATCGCGCCCTTCGAGATAGCCGGCATTCAGCACCACTGCTTCCGGATCCCCGACCGATCGCCGAATCTCAGAGAAGGCATCGCTGATGGACGCTTCGGAGACCAGGTCCAGCTCGACCGTCGAGCAGGCACCACCCTGGTCCAGGATCGCCGTCTCGAGTGAGGCCGCATTGCTGGCGGTTCTGGTGGTCAGCACGACATGAAAGCCTTCGCTGGCAAACCGTTGAGCTATGGCGCCGCCCACCCCCCAGCGTGCGGCTACGGGCATCCCGGAATCGTCAACGTCGTGACCATGGGCAAGGCGGGTATTTCGGCCGTCGGCCTGCCACTTGGAAGTTGCACCGATAACCACGGCGACGGGCTTCGGATTGCTCATGGGCGGTCCTCAGCGCAGGACATGCAGAAAGTGCACGTGTTTTTCGTACTGCTGCAGCAGATCGTGCAGAACCTGAGCCTGGGTCCAGCCCATGACATCGTAATCCTGGCTACCTTCATTCAGGTGAACTTCGGCTCGGAAATAACCGGCATCTTCGGCGTCATCTGTTTCCGTGCCGGTTTCGTTCGGCCGAGGGTGCCATTGCGCCACCACCAGATACCGGAAGTCGATCTCACCGCTGTGCATCACGCTGAGCGAAGCCTGATCCCACGCTTCCGAAACGTTCACCTGGGCGTCCGCCCCGTTGTGCTGCAACTCTTCCGCGAACTGCTGCATCGCCGGGTAGACGGCCTTTCTGATAAACGCCTCGACGTCCGGCTTCTGGGGAAAATGCAGCAGGTGGCGCAGCCGCGCTTTCCAATCGGTGGAGCTGTGCCCCCCCGAGGGCGCCAGGTTGGTCAGCAGCAGGGTTTGACGTTTCATGTGATCGACGGACAGGGCCCGAACGAACCCCCAGATCGCGACCAGGATCACCAGCGAGAAAGGCAACGCGCTTGCGATCGCCGCCGTCTGCAGCGCTGACATGCCCCCCGCCAGCAGCAGGACCAATGCAGAGACGCCGATCATCGCCATCCAGAACATCCGTCTCGACAGCGGGGTATCGTCACGGCCGTTGGAGGACAACATGTTGAGCACCATCGCGCCCGAGTCTGCGGAGGTGATGAAGAACACCAGCACCATGACGACCGCCAGTCCGGACAGAACCTGAGATAGCGGAAAGTATTCCAGAAACTTGAACAACGCGACTGATTCGTCCTGCTGAACCGCCGCGCCCAGGTCCTGCGCCCCCTGGGACAGGATGAGCTCGATGGCAGAGTTGCCGAACACCGCCATCCAGAACAACGTGAACAGGGTCGGGCCTACCAGCACCCCGAGAATGAATTCCCGCAGCGTTCGGCCCCGCGAGATCCGCGCGATGAAGATTCCGACAAACGGCGCCCAGCTGATCCACCAGCCCCAGTAGAAGATGGTCCAGCCGCCCAGCCAGTCCGTCGGCTCATAGGCGTACAGATTGAACGTCTTGCCAACCAGATCTGCCATGTAGTCGCCGGTGTTCTGCATGAACGCCTGTAGCAGATACACGGTGGGCCCCAGGAGCAATATGCCGGCGAGCAGGGCCACGGCCAGGGCGATGTTGATCTCTGACAACCGTTTGATGCCCGCATCCAGGCCAAGCCCGACAGACACCGCCGCCAGCCCGGTGGTGACGACGATCAGCACGACCTGAACGCCGACGGACTTGGGCACGCCGAACAGGAAATTGAGACCCGAGTTGATCTGTTCGACCCCGAACCCCAGCGACGTCGCCACGCCAAAGGTCGTGCTCAGGATCGCAAAGACATCCACCACCGTGCCGATGGGCCCATAGATGCGCTCGCCGATCAGCGGATACAGGGCCGAGCGCAACGTCAGCGGCAACCTGTGACGAAAGCAGAAGTAAGCCAGAATCACCGCCACGATGGCATAGGTGGCCCACGCGTGCAGACCCCAATGAAAGAACGTGAGGGTCATCGCCTCGCTGGCGGCGGAGACAGAGCCTCCGGCTCCGTGGGGCGGCGCGAGGAAATGCATGACGGGCTCGGCAACGCCAAAGAACATGAGGCCAATGCCCATGCCCGCGGCAAACAGCATGGCGAACCAGGAGATGATCGAGTACTCGGGTTCCGCGTGGTCCGGACCGAGCTTTATGTCGCCGAATCTCGTCAGGGCAATGACAACAGAACTCACCAGAATGATCGCCACAACCAGCACGTAGTACCAGCTGCCGTTTACAACGATGCCATCCTGAATGTTGCTGAACAGCCGATCGGCAAAATCCGGGGCAAGGGCCGAGCCGCCCAGAACCACCGCCAGCAATATCGTGGACGCCCAGAAGACGGGGGCATTGAGCGGCGCGACATTCCGTTGTTCTTCCAAGGGCTGGCGCGGCGCGTCCATCTAGCCGGCGGGCCCCGGATTCTCGCCCAGGGCGACCTTGAGCGGACCGAGCCAGGCATCGAACCGACGCCACTGCTCCACCCCGTCCCGGAATATCGGCTGCCGTACCTGTTCGGAGCTCGGCGTTCGCACGTTACGCGGGGTTTCGTAGTATTTGAGGCAGGCTGCTTCGAACGGCAGCTGGTAGAAGCTCAGAATTCTTCTCACCTCTCGCTCGAGATCTTCGACGACGTCCTCGTGATTGACCCGCAGCACCTGACCGGGCAGCACGTCGTCCCAATGTTCCATGAGGCCGACATAGTCGCGGTAGTATCGGCCGATATCCTCCAGGTCGTAAGAGAATTCCTGACCTTCGGCAAAGAGCTGCTTGAAACCGCTGAAGCAGCAGGCCATTGCTGACCGTCGGGCATCGATGATCTTAGCCCTGGGCAGAATGAGCTTTATCAAGCCGATGTGCCTGAAGTTATTCGGCATCTTATCGATGAAGAAGGGTGCGTCCCCGCGGTGGATCCGGGTGTCCTCGATATACTCCAGGCCGAACTGCGCCAGCTCATCGGCATCCAGCTCGTTCAGAATTTCAGGATAGCCGCCTGCCCGTTTGCCCGTCCTGCGGCGCAGACGCTGCGACAGCGACAATATATTCGGCAGCTCCAGCGTGCCGTCCACCTGGCTGTGAGAGGACAGAATCTGTTCCAGCAACGTCGACCCGGCTCTGGGCAGACCTAAAATGAAGATCGGATCCGGCGCAGGATGCCCGTGACCCGAATGGCGTTCGAAAAGCTCCGCCGAACATACCCGTTTCGTCGCCTCGAACTCCTCATGGATGCGCTCCGCATCGTATCGGCTTTGGGCTTTCTTCAGACGATTCCCCTGCGCGTAACAGGAAAAAGCCGCCTGATAATCGTCGCGATCTTCGTAGGCCTTCGCCAGGGCGAAGTTCAGGTAAACCCGATCCATGTAGCCGAGATTGCTGTTTTTCTCCTGAACCTGCATGCCGCGCAGGTCCGCGTCTGAAAACCGGTAGGTCTTAAGATTCGCCAGCGAGTAGTAGGCTTCCCCATATTCCGGCACGTGCCGTATGGCCTCTCGATAGGCTTCCACCGCCTCCGCGGACCGCCCACAGGTCTTCAGGGCGTGGCCCATGGTCGTCAACGTTGTCGGATCGCCGGGTGCCGCTTCCAGAACCTCGTTCAGCTTTGCCAGCGCAGCCTCGAAATCGCCCGTCTGCATGAGCTGAATGGCACACAGGGACCTGAACTGAGGGTTGTCGGGCGCTTTGGCGAGCAACGCTTCGGCCTGAGCCAACGCTGCAGCAAACTTCTGCCGTTTGCGCAGCGTCTGGACGTAGTCCATCCGGGCCTCGACATTCTCAGGCTCGAAGTCGATGGCACTTTCCAGAAGAAACTCAGCATCTTCCAGGATACCCAGACGAACCCCGATATCTGCGAGCAACCGCATCGCTTCCACGTGACTGGGGTTCTGCTGCAGGAAGGCGCGGCATACTTCCTCGGCTTTCAGAAGCTTGTTCTGGGCCACCAGATCCATGGCCAGAACCACCGGCTTGGGCAGCCGCAGCAGGTGATCGAGCTGCGACTGCGCGCGGATGGCGGCACGTTGTCGCCCCAGCGCCTGCAGCGCCGCCAGCTGCCCGCGCAGGCTTGCCTGCAGCGCCGGATTCAGCTGTATCGCCCGCGTGTATGCCCTGAGCGCAGCCTCGGCATCGCCGGCATCACGGTGAACATGACCCTCCTCCTGATGGGCACGGCCGTGGGAGGGGGACAGCTGCTTCAGCTGCTCGAGTGATTCAAGGGCGCCCTGTGGGTCGCCACCGTAACGGTGCGCAACCGCCTGCATGTAAAGCGCTTCCGTGTCTTCCGGCGCGGCCGCCAGAATGCCTTGCAGATCCATCAGCGCGCCAGCCAAAGCCCCGTCACTGATTTTCCGCTTCACCTCGGCCAGAGCGAGGCTGGCAGGATCCCTGTTATGTTCCATGTTGCTACCGGGCGGACCATCAAAGGCATGCTGGCGCCCCTTGCCCGGGGCGCCGCCCGTAGTTGTCCTCTGAGGCTGCTCAGAAATCGAAGGAGGCTCTCAGCCCGAGGGTCCGTGGCCGGGCGTAGCTGATCCGCTCCCGGTCGAAGACGAAGTTTCGTGCCATCTCGGCATCCTCGTCGAACAGGTTGTCGACATAGAACTCCGCCGACCACTGATTTCTCGTCAGACCCATGGTGAGCCCTACCAGAGTCCAGCTGTCGACTTCCGAATTATTGATGACGACAACGTCGCTCTGCGCGCTGGATGAAAAAGAGACGTGTGGCATGACGTGGGCGGTGATACCCGAATCCAGATACCACTCGTACCGTGCCCGCACGTTACCCTGGAAGTCAGGGGCATACGCCAGGTCATCGCCGTCGCGCACGTCATCCGTTGGCGTTTTCACGTCGGTAATCTCAGCATCGAGAATCGAGAACGCGCCGCTTATGGTCAGGTTGTCGGTTGCATTCCACACCACGTCGCCTTCCAGACCCCATATTTCCCCATCTGCGGCATTGTCAGAGAAAAACAGATTCACAATGCTCGTGTCGAAGATGGTGGTCTGCAGGTCATCGATTTCCACATAGAAGATGCTGCCGTTAAAGCGCAGCGTTCGGTCGAGCAGGTCAAGCTTCCAACCGACCTCGAGGTTGACCACATCATCCGTGTCCAGGGCAAATGGCACGGTGTAGCCATCAGGCCCCTGGGCACCGCCGGGGCGATTCAGCAGACCCGGGCGGAACCCTTCTGACCAGGTTGCATAGAACAGGTAATCGTCGGTGGGCATCCAGCTCACGGTGAGCTTGCCGATGACGCCGTCGGTCTCGGCCTTGTCCGGTGCCCGGAGCGCGTTGAACGTACCCTGGGCATCGGCGGTTGTCAGGCCAGCTGCCTCCATGTCGGCGATCGAGTCATCAAGCGTGAACGTGACGAGAGGCGCGCAGCTGCTGCCGCCGACGGTCCCTCGGAAGGTGTACTCCCCGTCGCCGTCGTACAGGTCGCTGATATCCGTGCCGAACTTGTCGGAGTCTGGTGCGAAGGAGTTACAGAAAGACCCATTGGCGCTGCCTTTGAAGTCCACCTCGATGTCGTAGTAGCGGGCGCCCGCGGTGACGGACCATGACTCGTTGATATCCCAGGTCAACTCCCCGAAAACGCCCTTCTGCTCGTCGGTGCGCTTGACGTCATTACGGAAGATCACGCCCTCAGGAAATGGGCCCGGACTGGACACGTCCTGCGGGGCCATGGGAAAGTTGGGGAAGAATCCCGGGCTGCCGAAAACGATGGCGTCCGTAGCACCCGGGTAGGTAAAGTCATTGCGCTCACGAAGCTTCAGATCGCTGTAGAACAACCCGCCCGTGGCGCGAACCGAGTGCTCCACCGGCGTGGTGATGCGGATCTCGTGGGACCAGACTTCCGTGTCAGAACTCGAGTCCACAAACAGGTTAGGTGCCTGGCAGACGCCGCTGGGCGCCGCGGCGCCGGGATAGCTCACCGTGCTGTCACAGATGTAGTAAGGCACATACTGCCCAACGAACAGGTAATCGGTGTAGTCGACGATCTGGTCCGTATCACGGTCCGTGTAGGCGCCCGTGTACAGCACTTCCAGCGCACCCAGTCGGCCTTCGATGGTCCAGTTGGTATTGGTGAAGTCATCATCCAGATCGTCGTCGGAAAATCGCTGGATCTCCATATCGCCCAGATCCGGGTCCGCAAAGAAGACGCCATCGGCGTCCAGGGTCTGCGTCATA
>CAMYJX010000028.1:11126-38958 GCA_947258825.1 uncultured Pseudomonadales bacterium | reverse complement strand
GAGACGTTGGCGCTCCAGTCCTCGTTGATGTCCCAGAGGGCGCTCAGCCGCCCGCCCCGGTATTTGGTTTCATTGATGTCATCTTTCCGGCGCGATTCGGCATCCAGAAACGTGACCCCGCTCAGATCGGCGCCTGCCTGAAATCCTTCCCGGTTCTCCGACACCGGCACGCCGTTGTCCCGCACCGTGCCGGCGGGCCTGAAACGCCCGCTTTCGCTCGCGTCGCGGGTTCCTGCCACGCTGTCGATGTAACCACCCTGGGTATCGGTGTAGCCGACGAAGCGCAAGGCGAAGTTGTCCGCCACAGCAAGGTTGAACATGGCTTCGAGATTGCCGCTCGCATCGCCGTCTTTAGTGAAGGCGGTACCGGCATCGACGCTGCCGTAGGTGCCGGTGGTATCCGGCTTGTTGGTGATGAGCCGCACGTTGCCCGCCTGAGAGCTGGCGCCGAACAGGGTGCCCTGGGGCCCCGACAGCACCTCGATGCGGTTGAGGTCTGCCGCGTAGACGTCAAGATTACGGCCGGGTTGCGACAGAGGCTGCTCGTCCAGATAGAAGGCGACGTTTGGCGCCAACCCCGCTACGCCGGCCGTGGTCAGGTTGGGCGTGGTCGACGCCACACCGCGAATGTAGATAGTGTTCTGGCCCGGGCCGCTGCCCCCGGCGGTAACGCCGGGAAGCTGGATCAGGTAGTCTTGAAAATTGGTGACACCCAGATCGTCCATGGCCTCCCCGGTGAGCGCTTGAACGGCGATCGGCACGTCCTGCAGCGGGGTGGCTCTTTTGGTCGCCGTGACAACGACCTCTTCTACCTGTCGGGATTCCTGACCGGCCGCATTACCGGCCACCATCGCGGCCATGGCTGTGACCACAGCCTGGCTGATTTTGTTGCGTTCGAAATGCAAGGACACTCTCCAATATTGTTAGATCTCAAACTTTCTGATTAGATGCGAGGTCGATTTTTTTGATTAAAACCACACAATTCTAACAATTACATCCGTAGATTGCATTGAGCTCTAACGAACGCGCAGAGGATCAGGGGCCATGGTAGCCAATCGCCGAGCAGATTCACTTGGTTTTGAAGACTGCTCGGGGTGCGCCCTCCCCGGCCAGGCAGCATCCGGGTGAAGAGCATCAACCAGGAAGACCAGGTGCTGATCAGCCTTCGGCAGATCATCCGGGCCACCGACCTTTATTCCCGCCAGCTGAGCAAAATAGCCGGGCTCACCGCCCCTCAATTGCTGATCCTGCAGGCCATACAGAGGCTCGGCGCCGTATCGATCTCCAAGCTGTCCACCGAAGTCAGCCTGAGCCAAGCCACGGTGACGACGATCATCAACCGTTTGGAGTCGCGGAAGCTGGTGACACGTCATCGAAGCACTCAGGATCGGCGCGTGGTTCACACCACTCTGACAAAGCGGGGTGAAACAATGATCCAGAAGGCGCCTGCACCGCTGCAGGATGTATTCAGCCTGCGCTTCGAGGCGCTGGAGGATTGGGAAAAGTCCATGATCGTCGCGGCGCTGCAACGGGTCGCGAGGATGATGAACGCCGAGGACATCGACGCATCACCGATGCTCCACGTCGGGGGTGCAGTTGAACAGCCGCCCGCCGACTGAAGCCCTGCGTGTCTTCAGTTGTTGCGCTCCCGGGCGCCATATCACCGGGGCCTGCGAACAACTCTCATTATTCGGCATACATGCTCAAAACATCCTCGGGAAATAGTTATCCGCGCTGAGGTACTACCATCGGCTTGTCTGATCAAAGTTGGGCAAGACCATGTTTCGAAGATGTATGAGTACGACCGTTCTGTTGGGGGCTTCATTGGTGGCGCCGATGCTGGCACATTCGATGCCCGTTCTGATTTCTCCGTCCAATGTCTATTCGCTGAAAAGCGGCGTCGTCGACATCAGGACGACCAGCTTTTCCCGGTATCGGGGTTACTCCCCAACGTTGCGCAGCGTTGCAGCCTCCGTTTTCGGCGCGCCCAGGCCATCGTCCCGCGCGGCGGCGCATGCGAAACCGGCAGCCACTGCATCGCCCATCGTCATGACAGACCTGATGCGAACGACGATGCCAGCGTCAACTGCTCGTTCGGGGGCCGCGGTTACCATGACCATCGGGGGCGTCCGATGGTCTGCGGGATACTTCTGGGGCCAGTTGACGTTACCGCCTCTGAGTTACCTCGGTGAGGCTTCTGGCGGCAACCCGCCGGCCAGCAACGATGGCAGCGATGGGTCTCGGGATGGATCACCGGCGGGTGACCAACCGACTTCACCGCCGCTTGAGGAACCGACTTCACCGCCGGTTGCGGAGCTGCCTTCAACGGCGGTTGAGGAGCTGATTTCAGCTGGCGAGACAGGCGGCGATCTCGGCAATTCGCCGATCGTGACTTCGAACATTCCCGTGACGTCGCCGACTACCGCAAGCGTGCCGGAGCCGGGCCCTCTCGGGCTGCTGTCGGCGGGTCTGCTTGGCCTCCTTGTTCTGCGGCGCAAGCAATTCGGCTGATATCCGGCAGACCGGATGCAACCCGGTCTGAGCCCTACCGGTTGTTCCGCCGGGTCAACGCGAACGGCGCGTAACACAGGACGCAGACGAGGATGGCGAGACCGAAGAGGCCGAGCACATAGATCGGCGACGGGCCAAGAAAATCCAGAACGGTGGGGGCCTCGGGCTTAGCGCGCAAGAACAGGTAGTTGGTGTCCAGCAGGTAGTTCAGACAGGCAACGATGAGCGCGTAGCCGCCCGTTATGCCTAACGCAACGGCGATGGACCGCAGCCGCGGGCGAAAGCCGTAACCAAAGATCGCGTACAGCGTGGCAAGCACGACCAGGCCGTGACTGAAAAAGAACATCAGGAACCGGGGATCCGGAAATCCGTAAGCAATGTCCGGCGTGATCAGAGCACCCAATGATCCGCCCATCGCCCAGAAGTAGGCGACCTCGAACACGCGGTAGCTGTGCCGCACCAGCATATAGACACACAGAAACTGGTTAACGCGACACAGGTCCACCGGCAGGCTTTCTTTCCAGGACTGGTCGTAAACGCCGACGAAGAAATACAGCTTTACGACCTCCTGGGCGATGAGCAGCACCACTATCACCCAGGCCAGCCGGAAGCGATGATCCCTGGGAGCAACGCGGCCGACGACCAAGGCCAGGACGAGGATCAGCACCAGGGTAAGCAGGTGCTCGCCACCCAACAGGGCGAAGTCCGGACCCTGTGTCACGCGCTGCGGTAGCTGTCAATCAACGACCTATCCCTTCGGGGTGCCAGCCAGGATCAACGCGCTCGCCGCAATAAACACAACGCATATCGACGTCACGGACCGTCAGGGCGAGAAGCATTCCCGAATGCCGAGGCCGCCGCGGCCATGGTGTTGCGGGTCACCGCAAACCGATCCTCACCCCAGGGCATGGGCATGAGCACCGGATGCTCGATGCCGGCGTCGACGTAAGAGCGGACAAAAGCCGCAACTTCGGTTTCGCTGCCGATGAAGTCGATGGCCTGAATCATGCGATCAGAAATGGCCGCCACCGCGCCGTCGCGGTCCCGTTCGGCGTGGCGCGCCCGCAGCTCATCCACCTCGCCATCGAAGCCGGCGGCGCGGAACATTCTGGCGTAGCCATCAGCCATGGCGTAGCCAAAAAGATCCCGCCGGGCGGATCCCGCTGAGCGTTCCAGCTCGCCCACCGCGGCGTGAACGTAAGCAAAGACTCGGGCATCGCCGCCGCGGCGCACCTGCGCCACGGACGCCGGCACGTGGGACGCGGGTATGTAGTTGAGCAGCACGCCGTCGGCCACCTCTCCGGCCAGGCGCAGCATCTGCGGGTTCAGCGCCGCCATCACCAACTTCGGGCGCCGTCCCCCCAGCCGCACCCCGAGCCGGAACCGTTTTACCGACCAGAAGTCGCCCTCGAACGTTACCGCCTCACCCGACAAGCACTCGCGCAGAAGGGCCACGTACTCGCGCATCATGGCGATCGGACGCTGGGTGGCGGATTCGCCGTGGGTGCGCAGAATCCCCGGGGCGGACACCCCGACGCCCAGCCAGACGTCGGCCTCGGGGCTCAGCGCCTGCAGCGTCGCAGCCGACATCGCAGCAAGCGGTGGTGTACGCAGCTGTATCGGTACGATGCCCGTCGCGAGCCCGAGGTGCGGGTGCGCCGCGGCTACCGCGCCCAGCAGCGTGAAGGCATCCGTTCCAGTGGCCTCGACGGTCCAAATGGAATCGTAGTTCAGCTGGCCCGCCAGCTCGGCAATGTCCAGCACGGCTCTCGGGCCGAGCACGCCCAGACTGCCGAAAGTCACGCCCAGCGGCACTGCATTGTCCTTCATTCGATCGAATCCCTCATTATGCTTCCCGTACGGCACGATGACTGTCGCTCCGAAGCCACAGTTTACTGTCGGCAGCGATTCGCGTGAAAAAATTTATCTGCGGGAGTTTTGTAATAATTCCCGCTCAGCGTCGTATCACTATCTGAACGGTCGGAATTTGTAAGTGGCGAGCAACGCAGCCTTCGAGGTCCTCTACAGAGAGTACTACGTCCGAGTGGTCGGGCTGTGCCGCCGATTGCTGAATTCCAACCAGCTGGCAGAGGATGCGGCCCAGGAAACGTTTATGCGAGCGTACAAAAACTTCCGCAAGTACAAACCGGATCGCCCGTTCTGGCAGTGGATCGCGTCGATCGCCAACAACCACTGCATCGACCTGCTGCGCCAGCAGAGCCGCGCCGAAGCCCTCTTCGGCGACGAAGCCGACGAGCTCGACGCGCTGGCTGACGGGAAGACGCTTGTGCTGAACGATCTCATCTCGCTGGAAGAAGCCGAATCCCTGAACGGGGCGGTGACGAACCTGGACGCTAAATATCGGGTGCCTCTGATACTTGCCTATTTCAATCAGCTCAGCTATGACGAGATCGCCGAACAGCTGAGCATCAGTCGCAATCACGTCGGCGTTCTGCTGCTTCGAGCCAAACAACGGTTGCGGGCTGATCTCGCTGGTGAGGGTGGGGGGATCAGCCAATGACCCACCCCACCCAGTTGCAGCTATCGATGCACGCAGACGGCGCTCTCTCTTCGGATGAAGCCAGCACCGTCACAGAACATGTCGAGTCCTGCGTGGCCTGCCAGGCCAAGCTGACCGCAGCTCAAAGCGAGGCAAGGCTCATCGCCTCGGCGATGCAGATGGAGGCAGCGCCCGATGTGGTGGTGCCCAGATTCTCGAGACCGTTGAGCCTGCGCGGGTTCGCGCTGGCGAATCTGGCCACCGGCCTCACCATCTGGCTGGCTCAGTTTCTGTGGAAGACTCTGTTCGGTGAGCTGATCGTGAACGCCGCCACCCGGATTACATCTCTGTATCTGCCTGACGTTTACGCGATGTTCAGCGCTGCCACACTGTATTTGTTGGAAGAGGGAACAGCCATGTTCGATGCATATCTTGGTTTCGTTGTCGTATGCCTGGTCACGGTCACCGTGCTGTGGCTTCTGCTCATTTACCGACGAGCCCGTGCTGCGACGGCCGTGTGTCTGCTCATGGCCACGGTCAGCGCCATGGTGCTCCCCTCCCCGGCCGTTGCACTGGAGCTCCTCCGGGACGAAGACGTCATAACCATTGGCGAATCAGAGACCATAGATGACACGCTTCTCGTCGCAGCCGAGACAGTGTTGATTGAAGGCGTAGTCACCGGAGACCTGGTGGCCGTCGGGCGCAGGATCGACATTTCCGGAACTGTGAACGGCAATCTGCTGACGTTTGCGGAGTCGGTTACCGTGAGCGGCAACGTCGGCGGTCTGGCTCTGGGCGCAGCGTCCCTGTACGACCTGCGCGGCGCCACCGTGGCAGACGATCTGTGGGCGGCGGGCGAGAAGGTCGGTATTGATGAGCAGGCGCAGGTTGGAGGTAATGCCACCGTAGCGGCGGAGTCGTCGTCCATTGAAGGCTCTGTTGGGCGGGATCTGTACGCATTTTCAGAAACCGTGGAGCTGAGCGGCAAGGTCGGAGAGGACCTGGAGGCATTCGCCGGCCGTTTGAGATTGCTGGGCGACGCCCACATCGGCGGCAACGTAAGATTTCGTTCAGCCGGCGAAGACAGGCTTCACCGCGCAGAAACGGTTCGAGTGGACGGCGACGTGGAGTTCCTGGATATGCCTGAGGAGCTGCAAGAAGGCAGTCGTTATGCCAGGTTTGAGTTCTACCTGTGGCAAATTGCTCGATTGATTGGCGCGTTCCTGGTTGGCGTGGCGTTACTATGGCTCGTGCCCGGTTTTCGCTCGATTTCGATTGGCGCAGGCGTCGAAGCGTTGAAATCGACAGGCCTCGGACTGGTTGCCCTGGTGAGCGTGCCGATTATCGCCGTCCTGGTGGCATTCACCATCGTTGGCTTGCCACTCACATTCATAGCCATTATCGCCTGGTTGCTGGGGCTCTACCTGGCCAAGATTGTCGTTGGCGCCATAATCGGGCGCATGGTGCTCAGTGACAGCAACAGCCTGCCCTGGACGTTGCTGGCCGGGTTGGCCATCGTCATCGTCGCGGTGAACCTGCCGTTTATTGGCGGTGTGATCAGCTTTCTGCTCACCATCTTCGGCCTGGGATTGCTCGTGCAATACGTGATCCGAACCTTGCAGGCGCGCGAACCTGTCCGTTTGACGCCCGGGTAGTCGGCATCAGCCTTACAGGGCGGTTCCGTCGACGGGCAGGCACGGGTTCGAGTTTATGCCTGTTCGATGTCCAACGGCCGATAGTAGTCCTTACCCTGGCTGGCGTATTCCCCGATCACCTTCATGAACGTCTCGCCAGCCGAGCCTTCTTCGCTGAGCGTCAGGTTCTGGCGAATGAAGTTGATGCTGTCCGGGTTGAGGGACTGAGCCAGATCCCAGTACTGCTCTGCTTTGTCTTTCTGACCATGGGCCCGGAACAGGTTCGCGAGCCGAAACGCAGCGTCGGCTTTCAGCTGATCGAAGCTGTGCTTGCGGATGTTTCCAGTAACCGCGCTCCCGGACTGCACGTATGCGCTATCCGCTCCCTTTGCCACCCAGTCTTTGACCGCAGGTGCATAGACATCGGTGCCGAAGGTGATCGACTGTTCGCCATCGCCCATCGTATGGGTTTTGGCGTAGGTACCCTCATCAACCCGAACGATCCGGCCTTCTTCATTGATCCAGGCTGCTGAAGGGACGTTCACAAAATTGAACGCGCTGCTGATGACGTGATTCTCATCGACAATCTGAATGTAGGTTGGGTTCGCCGCGTCGAAAATCGGCCCAGCGACGGCTTCACCGCCGGTATCCTCGGCCGCACAAAGGATGACAAAGTCCGGGTCGTTGATTTCTTCGTATACTTGTTGCCACACGGGCACGTCAAGTTGGCAGCCTCACCAGGACGACCAGGTCACGATCAGCGCCTTTTTACCCTTGAGGTCGGCCATCCTGATCACGTTGCCCTTACGATCTGTGACTTCAAAATCCGGCGCCATGGCGTCGACCATCATGCTTTCCCGCTTCGCGGGTATTTCGGCGAAGCTCCAGACGTCGGCTTCCTCGTCTGCCACATACGGCTGCTCCAGGAGATCGGCAAAAGCAGTCAGGTTGAACCATTGCTTGCCGTCCTGCTCTGCGAGCAGATCGCTGTTCATCGGGATGCACATGTCCTGGTAACACGCGCCCTCGGGCTTCAGCTCGAAGCCATTGATACGGGGCAGATCATCGGGCCGGATGAGCAGGCCGTCGCCATCACCGGTTTCAGAAAGCGTGATGACCTTTCCCTGGTACAGCACGGTGGTGCTCCCCTGGGGATGGATCGGCGTCTGCTCGAACGGGTGCCGAAGATCCGGATATGCCATGAAGGCTTCAGACATGGTCCTCTCCCTTGCCTTGATCAGAGCCCGTTATCGTAGCGGGTTTCAGCGTAGAGGGAAATCCGGCACCCACAGCAGGCGTACGGATGCCGGGCGGGACCCGGCTCAGACGGGTATGGCGACAAATTCCGTATCCGAAAAGAACGTCTGTGAGCCCTCGCCCCACCAGGCCATATCATCCGCCCCGAGAAGCGCCTGGAAGCGTCGCCAGGCCGACTCGTCGTGGAAGTACAGCTCTTCCATTCCCGCGTAGGGGGCCGTTTCGGGCTCGAGGCTCAAACCCACCACGTAGCGGAATCCGTTGACCTGCCGCATCGCGCCCGCAATTCGTGGCGCCCGCTCGTGCAGCCAGTGGGATCGAATAGATTCGTGATCGGCATCTGCCTGCGCAGGCACGAAAACGATCGCCTTGAAGAATCCGGAGCGAGACGTCGGAAATGGAACGCCCAACGTCAGCGGTCGAACGGGCAGATGATCAGCTCCGGACTCGACCACATACTCCCGGGTTGGCCAACCGAAATAGGGTTCCACCCGTTCCTGGAAGCTGTCTACCGGTCTCGCGCCAAAACCTTCCGGCGGATGATGCAGAGGTTCAGCGAGAAACATCTGCGCGAAACCATCCCACACCCCATCATTGTCCTGAGCGCCCTTGAATACGGTGCCGATGTATCCCCGGCCACGTCCGGCCATCGCCGCAATGGTGAACGGCATGTGATGAGCAAACCAGTAGGCGACAAACTCATGCTGAGAGGTGGTGGGTTTCCTTCTTACGGGAAACACCATCTTCACATCCGGGGAGGGTGCCATATCCAAGATATTCACCTTTGTTTTTTTTATTCCCACACATGATACCCGCGAGAGGCGCCGTACGGGCCTTGGACCGCTCCAACGCAGCTGGGGTATTCTGCCGGATCTTCATCTGGGCAGTGAGTAAATGTATAGCCTGCTGATTGTGTTCGCCACGCTGGCAATTTCGTTCTCCTTTCTGTGCTCGCTATGGGAGGCGGTGCTGCTGAGCGTGACGCCCACTTACGCGCACCTGAAACGCGAAGAAGGGGGCACAATTGGCCGCCAGCTGCATGCTTTCAAAAGCAACATCGACCGTCCGCTGGCTGCCATACTGACCCTGAACACCATTGCCCACACCGTGGGCGCCATCGGCGTGGGTGATCAGGCCGCGACGATCTGGGCCGAAACCAACCCATGGGTCACCAAGCTGATCATCCCCGTCGCCATGACGCTGGGCATACTCATCCTTTCAGAGATCATTCCCAAAACCATCGGCGCCAGCTACTGGCGGCAGCTGGCGCCGTTCACGGTGCGCTCGCTCCAGATCATCGTTACCCTGCTGGCGCCCCTGGTGTGGCTGAGTCAGCTGCTCACCCGCCTGCTGAAACGCGGCCGGGCCGACAACGCCCCGTCCCGCTCGGAGTTTCTCACCATGGCGAAGATCGGCGCTCAGCACGGCGTGATCGACGCTCAGGAGTCCGCCATCATCGCCAGCCTGCTTCGCTTCGAGCGGGTGCGGGCCAGGGACATCATGACCCCGCGCACGGTCGTGGTCACCGCGCCCGAAGACATGAGCATCGAAGCCTATCACCGCAGCCACGACGTGCTGCGGTTCTCCCGCATCCCCGTCTATGAGGGCGCGGCAGACCACATCACCGGCTTCATCCTCAAAGACGAGTTGCTAGCCCGGCTGGTCGCCAACGAAGGTGATCGCCAGATCGGCAGCATACGCCGGGAGATTCCGGTGATCAGTGAAGACTTCCCCTTGCCGGACCTGTTCTCGACCTTTCTCAGCCGGCGCGATCACATCGCGCTGGTGGTGGACGAGTTTGGCGGCATGGCCGGCATCGTCACCATGGAAGACGTCATAGAAACCCTGCTGGGCCTGGAAATCGTCGACGAGTCGGATCACGCGGAAGACATGCAGGCGCACGCCAGGGCGCAATGGGAGCAGCGCGCCAAAGCACGGGGCATCAGCCTCGAAGAAGCGTTGCCTACGACCAATCCCCCCTCCACGGATGAGTAGCGACCCAGAGAGGACCATCACTTCTTCAACACGCCCGTCGATGAGCTGTGGCGCTATGACGAGGTCCGCGGTCCGCAGACGTTATCGTACAGCTCCTCGACGTAGCGTCGATCCAGCCTGCGTTGAGTCATCAGAAATCTGAAATAAATCGCTCCCACGAGCGCATCGCCTACAACCTGGATGCTCTTCTCGGCGTCCAGCCCACCATGCCTTTGCGCGGCAGCCAGAGCGTTGTTTAAATCTTTGCGCCTGGACGCTCCGAAACTGCTGATCAGGCGGGTCAGTTCAGGGTCGCTTTCCAGGTGCGTAATTGCAGCCCGGTAGAGCTTGCCGATAGACGTTTTTGTGAGCATATCGATCGTATTGCTCAGCAGCTCGATTGTCTGCTCTCGAGGGTCCTCAAGCCTGGCGGGCGCAACCAGCTGCGTCTCGAGAATATGAGTAATGCAGGCTTCCAATAGCTTTCGAGTATTGCTGAAGCGCCGGTAGATTGTCGGCCGGCTCACACCGGCACGACGCGAAACGGCCCCAATGTTGACCGCGTTCAGTCCCGACTCGGTGGCGATTTCTACGGTCGCTTCGAAGATCGCCCGATCGTTCGCAGGATTCAGGGGTCGGCCTCGCCCGACAACGCTCATCCGACAGCGATTCGAATAGGCAGCTGGCGATGCCTGACTCCCGTCGCGCGGTAGACGGCATTGGCAATGGCCGCCGCTGCCGGAGCGAAAGAGGCCTCTCCGGCCCCAGACGGAGGCAAAGCGGATTCCACCAGCTCGATGTCCATCGGGGGCATGTCAACGCTCAGTGGCGCGTAGTAACTGTCGAAGTTAACCGTGCTTACCGCGCGCTCGACAGTCGCCGCGGGAACGACACGGCTACGTACGGCGACGCCGTCGATATGCACGGTACCGGCGCCGCAAACGCCTTTACCGCAGCCGAATTTCGTTCCGGTCAAGCTCAAGCTGTCTCGCAGATAAGAAACCAGCGGCTCATCCCGCCACTCCACAGGAAGCGGGTAGTCTTCTCCGTTAATGCGCACCATCATCTCCTTATTAACGTTACATAAATGTAACGTTATTCAGGGATCCGTGAAAGAAAAGTGAAGCACAAATTTCATTATCTTCGGCTTGCCAGATCGAAGAGCCTTACTAAAGCTACGACGAGGGCCCGTCAGCGCCCTTTCGAGGTCGTAAGCTCCAGCGCCAGCACCAACGCAATTAGCTTCGCGGCTTGACAGCTGAGCAGAAGCACCCAGGACGCATGGACGAAAACTCCGCCTGAGAGGCCTCATTAATCAGATTCCCCCGTTAGAATGGTTGAGGCCATCCACCATCGGAGCACCACTATAGATGATTCGCCTTGTTGCCCTGGACATAGACGGAACGCTGCTGGCGCCGGGGGTTCACGTTGACGCACTACCGGAAAACCCGATCACCTCCGCGGTGCACGCACTGCATGACGCAGGAGTCCTCATCGTGCTGGCGACCGGTCGCATGTTTCCCGGCACCGCCTACGTCGCCGAACACCTGGGCATTGATCAGCCCCTGATCTGCCAACAGGGAGCGTCGGTGCACGAAGCCGATGGCAGCCTGCGGCACGGTTATTCCATCGACGAGGAAATTGCTCACGAGCTGTTCGACTATTCTGAGACCCACGGTTGGGCGATGGCGTGGTTCGACTCAGAACGCTACCTGGTAACAAAGCATGTCGACGAAGCAAAATTCTTTGCTGACGTGTCCCGGGTAACCATGGAAATCGATTCGAGGCCCCAGAACACGGGCGTAAGAGCGACCGGCATCGACATCATAAGCACTCGGCAACACGCGCCGGATATTCATGTGCTGCTGGAAGCGCGTTACGGCGCGAGAATTGCCCTGCTCGATTTTCCTTCGGTCACTGCCGTGCATGCCCCGCAAGCCAGTAAGGGCAATGCACTTCGGGAGCTCGTCCGGGAGCTCGGTATCGCCAGGAATGAAGTTCTCGCCATTGGCGACAGCGTCAACGACGTATCGATGTTGAGTTGGGCCGGGCAAAGCGCCGCACCTGAACACAGCGATCGGTATGCGCGAGACTCCGCTCAGGAGATGCTGCCTGGCGCGGGTGTTGATGGGGTCGTGGCAAAGTTACGTTCCATCATCGATTAGGAAAACGCTGCTGTCAGACCGTGTAGGTACCGCCATCCACGCCAATCGTCTTGCCCGTGATGTAGCTCGACTGGTCGCATGACAGGAACAGCACCACATCTGCCACCTCCTCGGGCCGCGCGACCCGGCCCAGCGGCAACGCCGCAGCCTGCTGCTGCAGCCGGCCGGTTTCCAGCAGCGACTGGGTCATTCCCGTCTCAATGGGTCCCGGGGCGACCGCGTTCACCCGGATGCCCTTGCCGCCAAACTCCGCCGCCAGGCATTTCGTCAGCATCACCACGCCCGCCTTCGAGACGCAGTAGTCGGCGATGGTCGGAACCGGGCCATAGGCGGCGATTGAGGCGAAGTTGACGATGGTTCCACCATTGTCCTGGGCAATCATCTGTCGGGCCGCTTCGCGCGCGCAGATCATGACGCCGGTCAGGTTGACGTCCAGCACCTTCTGCCAGCGGGCCGTGTCCTTGTTGAGGATCAGCCCCTCCTTCGGATTGCGCCACGGATCGGTGGCTTCGTCTTTCTCGACGAAGTTCGAATAGGAAATACCGGCAGCGGTAACCATGGCGTCGACGTGGCCAAAGGCGCTTGCTGTTTCTTCGACCAGCGCGACAACTGCGGCTTCGTCGGACGTGTCGGTAGGCACGAACAACGCTCGGCCGCCCGTCTGCTCGATCATCGCAACCGTCTCGCGGCCGCCCGTTTCGTTGATGTCCGCTACGGCCACCGCAGCGCCCTCTTGAGCGAAGAGCAGACTGGTGGATCGCCCCATCCCCGAACCACCACCAGTAACGATTGCGACCCTGTCTTTCATCTGTACCATGCGGTTGCTCCAGGCTTGGATAACGAACGCGTTCGTAAGAGTTTGTCCAGAGCCAAGCGTAACTGCCCGTCACGCGATTGCAAAGGCACGCGCCTCGGACCATGGTGAAATTCGGGATGCTATGTTATGCGTCTACACTTCTGTCTCTACAGCTTCTGTCTCTACAGCTTCTGTCTCTACAGCTTCTGTCTCTACAGCTTCTGCAAATACGGTGCCGCGTTCTCAAGATCGTCTTTAGACCCGAACAGGAATCATAATCAGATGTCACGAGCCGGCTCCTGCGTAGCAGTTTCGGTCTATGTGCTCCGGCGCCGTTCAGGTAAAACGGAGCTGCTGTTTCTGCGTCGTTCCGGGGGGCGGTTTGCGGGCCAATGGTGGCCCGTTACCGGGACGCGTGAACACACTGAAAACCCGGCGGAATGCGCGATGCGCGAGCTTCGCGAGGAGACAGGGCTTACCCCGCACACGCTCTATGCGACGGCGCTGACCGCGCCCGTTGAAGGTGGCGGCTATCTGCAAATCTTCGTGGCGCCGGCCAATGAATCCGCAGTCATCCGGACAAACTGGGAGCACGATGCATATCGTTGGTGCTCACCCAGAGAAGCCCGTGCCGTAGTCGGTGAGTTTTCGGAGCCCATCGTGCGCGAGGCCGTACGAGTGTTCGAGGAGAAATCGACCGAGTAGAAAGTCGCCGCATGAAACATGTCTTCGTCCACCCTCAGGATGTCCCTCACCGGGTGGCTCACTACTGCAAGGGTGCATCGTAGCGGATTTCGAAACTGGCTAGATCCAGAACGACAGGAACTTCTTCAGTTTCGATGTCGATAATCCGGGCACCTCGTGGCCCTTTCCGCGCCCAGACGAGTTGCTCCTGCAAAAGCTCAGCATGTCCCTGGATCAGGAATGCTACTGATCCGTCTTTCAGGTTACGCACCCAACCAACCAGGTCGCGTGAACGCGCTTCCTGCTGGAACGAAGCACGATAAAACACACCCTGGACTCGACCCCGAACCCGTCCACGGACCGCAAGTTGATCTTTCTTCATCCGAGCTAGCGTAAGTAGCGGCTGGTCAGCGGTAAAGGGCCATCAGCCCGTGCATGCGATACCATTCCTGAATGGACCCAAGCTCAACCAATTCCATCACCGAGTTCGCTATCGTAGTCGCAGGCTTCACCGGCCTCGTCTTTGCGTTGGAGCGGACGGACGGCGCCATCAACCCTTTTGTCAAGTTTCGAACAGTGACCATGCTGTTCTACGCTTTCAGCGCGGCATTCGGCTCGGTGTTGCCGACCCTTGTCGATAGCTTCGGGGTAGCTGATGACATCTGGTTCGCGTCGGGCATTTGCCTGGCGGCGATACTGCTCGCCAACATGCTTGCGACAGTCGTGGCGTCGCGCCGGATACTGACAGCGGAAGAACGCCCACAACTCAAAGGATGGATGTGGTCTCTGGTGATGGTGGGCAATTCGGTCTTTGCGCTCTGGCTGGGTGGAAATGCCGTAGAGCTCATCCCTGGTCAGATCACGGGCGCCTACTTCGCCGCGCTTGTGTGGCAGCTGGTACTGTCGACAATTCTGTTTACCCGCCTGCTGGTCATCCGCTAACTCCAGACGGTCGGTTCGGGTCGTTAAAGCTCATTCGTATAGGCAGCGGGTCTTGTCTGCTTTTCCGTAGGTGTTAGCTTAGGGAAGTCAGAGAGGGAGGCTGGGATATGTCACACCACAATATGTTCGAGAATCCAGTTCATCTAGGGCTGGGTGCCACGGCCGAGGTAGAGCCGGAATTTACAGGCGAGATGGATTGGTACATGAGCTATGGCCAACGCCACGCCGGAGACGGTGCGGAAGGCCGCCTGGTCAATCTGATTCGCTTCACCAAGTCCTGGGATGCCTGGGAGATGCACCCCAAAGGGTCGGAGGTGGTGCTTTGTGTTGCTGGCGCCATGACGCTACATCAGGAACTGCTGGACGGCAGCCAGCGTAGCGTGACCATCGGTCCGGGGGACTATGTGATCAACGAGCCCGGAGTATGGCACACGGCGGACATCGACACCGAGGCCACGGCGTTGTTCATCACCGCGGGTGAAGGTACCGAAGGCAGGCCCCGGTGATCGTGTTGAGCGCTTGGCAGATAACCCGATAGCAAACATCATCGTGACGCGTGAGGGTCCAGAAGTTCCGTAACGTCACTGCACACCAGAGGAGAGCAACATGTCAGAGTACGGCAAGATCGACGTCAACCTTGAGAACGGCGTCTTCACTATTGAGATCGGCGGGTTAGACGGAGACACCCACCGGGGTATCTCCCGGGCCTTCCGAGCTGCCCACGAGTCGGAGGAAGTGCGGGTGGTTGTGGTGACGGGCAGAGACCGCTCGTTCCTCAACCCGACCATGTACGACGTCGAGTGGGTCGCCGCGTCGGCAGAGCCGGCCAACATGCGGAGAATGTTCAAGGAGGCCGAGGACATTATCCGAGACTCCGTCGGCTGCGAGAAACCAACCATCGCAAAGGTCTTTGCGCCGGGCGCGCACAGCCTCGGCGCCTCCGTCGCGTTGGCCTGCGACTTCGTTTACGCCGCGGACGACGCCACATTCTGCGACCCGCACCTGTCGGGCTTCGCCGTGCCGCCCGGAGACGGCGGCGCGCTGCTGTGGCCGTCGCGGATTGGCCTCACCAGGGCCAGGGAGTTCCTGATGACGGACAAGTCGTGCACCGCGCAGGAAGCGGTGGACATCGGTCTGATCAACAAGGCGGTGCCAGCAGATGCGCTCGACGGCGAGGTCGACGCGCTGGTCCAGAAGCTGCTGTCGTTTGACCCCTTCGCGCTGAACCTGACGAAAAAATGGCTCAATCAGTATGTGCAGCATGACCTCAACACCGTAGGGCTCGGCGCTCTCGCGGCCGAAGGCATCTTCCTGGCACAAGGTTCGAACGCTAATCCGCCCATTTTCCAGGGGCGCAAGAAATAGAGCCCGCTTATTGAACCGTTCGGGGTCGTTAGCCGTCGCGGCCCGGTTCAGGACTCCACCGGCAGGATCAGCACCTCAGTATCAATCTCATCAATCACCTTCTTGGCGGTGCTGCCGAGTTCCTTGGGGGAGTCCGGCCGGGCGACGCGGGCGATAATGAGCAGATCGATGCCGATACGCTCCGCCGCTTCGGCGATGACCTTCTCGGGATTGCCCATACCCGCGCTGACTTGTGAGCGCTCCAGGCCACAGCGATCTGCGAAGCGCTGCCGGTCAGGATAACTGGTGGTGTACCCGGTTACCGCGTACAGCTTAGCGCCGAGATCTGAGGAAAGTTGCCGTGCGGCATCAAGGAGGTCATCGTTGGCCTTTTCGTAGATGTCTTCATCGGGGCTGTGTTTAACAGCGACCAGCACCTTCTCGATCTTGTAGGGGCGACCGCTTTTGACCAGCAGTATGGGGCATGCGCACTCACGAATCAGCGTCCAGTCTGAGGTTTCGCGCACCATTCTTATGAATCGGGTGTGCTGATTCATGTTCTTGACGACCAGCGTGCTTCCGGCACGCTCTGCGGCGACCACCAGCGACTTACGCCAGTCGTGGTGCCACTCAACCTCGGTTTCGACCGTCAGACCATCGGCACGTGTCGCCGTGACCAACCGCTCCACCCAGTTCTTCACTCGTTTCTCTGTTTCCGCTTGAGAGTGCGCGCTGTCGTTGCTTGCGACCATGGCGACGCTGCCTTCGTTTATGCAGCAATAAACGTGAAGTACCGCGTCGGCATCCTGACGCGTGCTGAATTGACGCACAATCTGCTCTCCCCACTCCAGCGCCGCCTGCTCCATGCAGGTGGGATCGAGCACCACGAATATCTTGTTCTTATCTACCATCAGCTCCGCTCAGCATAATTTTCCATCCGTTAAAGACTATCTGCATGAGATCAGGATGATATGGATACTTTCCCTGATTGCACTGCGGCAGTCCACGGGTCTAGGTGACGATTTCGGGCGCAGGCTCCGGCGCCACGACGACGCTCTGCGGCCAGACCAGGCTCCGCTCACGACCGATCTGCCTCGCCTGTGCCCACGGCGGGGTCGCCCAGCAGGTACCGTGGCCCGGGCCCGCGCAGGCGCGCGCGATCTTCCGGGTTGTACAACGCGCAGTTCTTGAGCGACAGGCAGCCACAGCCAATGCAGCCATCCAGCCTGTCCCGTGTACGTCGCAGGAGCGCAATGCGCGCGTCCAGGTCGGCGCGAAACTGCCGGCTGATGCGCGTCCAGTCCCGCTGCGTGGGCGTGCGGGCTTGGGGCAACGCGCTCAGCTGCTCCCGAATCCTGTCCAGGCTGAAGCCCAGTTGCTGGGCGATGACGATGAAGGACAGGCGACGTATGTCAGAGCGCAGGAACAGTCGCCGGCCGCTGTCGCTGCGCACGGGTGCAACCAGGCCCAGCTCCTCGTAGAAGCGGATGGCCGAAACCGAGAGGCCGGTTCGTTCTGCCACCTGGCCGATGGACAGCCGCTCGGAGCGCGCAGTTCTCATGAAGAAACTCCTTGACCTCAAGTAAGCTTGAGGTTTTAGGCTTGGCAAAGCAAGTGAACGGAGCCCCCTCATGAACACATCGAGCAAGCTGGAACACGTCAACGTCACCGTTTCCGACCCCAAAGCCACCGCCGGGCTGCTGTGCAAGCTCTTCGACTGGCAGGTTCGCTGGGAAGGGCCGTCTCAGATGGGGGGCCACACCTATCACGTGGGCACCGACGACGACTATGTCGCGGTCTACACCTATGACGGCGCACCCGGAGCGAACGGCAAGCCGGGCCGCACCAGAGGCGGGTTGAACCACATCGGCGTGCTGGTCGACGATCTCGAGAAGGTCGAACGCCGAGTCATCGCCGCCGGCCTGCAGCCGTTCAATCACATGGACTACGAGCCGGGGCGCCGTTTCTACTTCATCGACGGCGACGGCATCGAGTTCGAGGTCGTCTGCTACGCCTGATCTGTGGTAGAACTATATTGAGCTCAAGTACCGGCATCGCGCCGCCGCAATATGGTGCTCGGCGACAACGCGCGCACGCTGTTCCGATTGTGAACACCCACCGAGCCCGGCAGATGGAAGTACAGGACGACGTACCCTACAGCATCGAGGACCTGACCACCGACTGGCTGTCTCGAGGTCTTCAAGCGTCGGGCGCAATTGGGGGCAGCACCGTCGCCGACGTCACTATGGATGTTCTGGGTGACCAGGTTGGCTTCAACGGAGAGGTCGTCATCATCACCCCGACTTACTCACCACCCTCGGAGAAGGCACCCGCCAGCCTGGCCCTCAAGATCCCCACGACATCAAAGAATCGCATCATGGGGCAGACCATGGGTCTGTACGAAAAGGAGATCCGCTTCTACCGGGACCTGCAGCCCGGACTGAACATTCGAACACCCCGTCACTACTACAGCGCGCTGGACGTGGCTGATGATCCCGATGTGATACTCCAGCGGCTCCAGGGGATGAATCGCCTGCCGATCTGGATCATCCGCGGCATCATGGCGCTCGCCAACCGGTTCGTTCTCGGCAACCCACGTCGATACGCGCTGCTTATCGAAGACCTGAGCAGCTTTCGCATGGGAGATCAGGCGACGGGTTGTTCCGAGGAGGATGTTCGCAACATCATCGCGACCATGGCTCGCCTTCACGCCCAGTTCTGGGACAGCGAATCACTGGGTGAGATGAGTTGGATTGCCCCCTACGCCGTCACCAGCAGAATCATGCAGATGAGGTTTCTTCAGGGTGTCGATCGTTACCTTTCCGATGAGGGCGCGGGACTGACGCCAGCTCGTCGCGATCTCATCGGCTGGCTTCGAAAGAACGGCATTGCGCTCACAGAGACACTCGGCGAAGAACCGGCAACGCTCCTGCACGGAGACTTTCGCCTGGACAACATCTGTTTCGATGATGCCAACGGGGAGGTCGTGCTGTTTGACTGGCAGACCATGCTGGCGGGTCCAGGTGCCTCGGATCTTGCCTACTTTATCAGCGCAACGCTCCCCGAGGACGTAGATGAACCCCAGGTCAACGAGCTCATCGATCTGTACCACGGAGAGATCTCGCAACGCGGCGTAGACGTGTCACGTGATCGACTGCGCTGGCAGTATGAGGTTGGCATGCTGACGATGCTGCATCGAGTGTTGCCCACCACCTATCCGGACCAGATGGAACTCGACGCGGGACGCGGCTTGCCGTTACTGCAGGCTTGGATCTCGCGGATCTATGCCAGGCTGGAGCACGTTGACCCCGAGAGCATTCTTGAAAAGACTGCTTGAACGGGACGACAGCCCAGATCAGGAGCGGGGCTGGCCAGCTTCGCTGGCTGCTCATTAGTCGGATCGAAGGCCAGCATTGGTCCGCCGTCGTTACATATCGAGGTGATGCCACCCGCATCATTTCGGTCCGAACGTCACGAACCGAAGAGGTGACGCTATATGAAAGCTAAGAAATTCGACAGCGACTTTGACGCTGGCAAGGACATTACGAAGGCACTGGACCTGACAAAAGCCAGGCGCATCACGCAGGAGCCAAAAAGGGTCAATGTCGACTTTCCTACCTGGGTGATTGAAGGACTGGACAAAGAAGCAAAGCGACTCGGCGTCACTCGACAATCCATCATCAAAGTCTGGCTTGCAGAACGCCTGGAACGATCACGTTTGATAGAAGCGAGTTAGCTTTCCAGCTGAGCAGGCAGCAGGACCCCGATACGACCAATCTCGCGCTGCTTGCCGTGGCCAACAGCGGCCAGATCTCTTGAAACAGACGAGCACGCTGTGATTGATATCGATGTGCACCTGGAGCAGTTGAAGGATCGTGCTTGCGACCTGAATCGATGCAACTAAGGTCGCGGATTGGATATATTCGGTGATTGCAGGAGCTCGAAACGTGCGTATAAAAAAACTCCGCCAAATGGGTATTGCCGCCGCGACGCTGCTACTGCCAATGACAGCACCGGCGCAGCCGAACTTCGTCGTGCTGCTGGTCGACGACGCCGGCTTCATGGATTTCGGTGGCTTCGGCGGGGAGGCGCGCACGCCCCACATCAACCGCCTGGCGGACGAAGGGGTGAGTTTCAGCAACTACCATACCTCACCCCTCTGCGCGCCCTCTCGCGCGATGCTGCTCACCGGGCTGGACAGCCACAGGACCGGCATCGCGACCATTCCGGAAGTTGTAACGGACAGCCAGGCGGATACGCCGGGATACGCGTTGCGCTTGTTGCCCGGGGTGAAAACCATCGCCGATCATCTGGGCGAGGCCGGCTATGAGGCCTTCATGACGGGCAAGTGGCATCTTGGTCGCGGCCCAGGCGATCTGCCGGACGCCCATGGTTTCCATCGCTCCTTTGTCCTGGATGCATCCGGCGCCGACAACTGGGAGCAGAAGCCGTTCATGCCTTTCTACGAGGAGGCGCCCTGGTTTGAGGATGGCCAACCCGCACAGCTGCCCGGAGACTTCTACTCCTCCCGCTTCCTGATCGACAAGATGATGGAGTACCTGGAGGCGAGAGATCGGCAGAAACCTTTCTTTGCTTACGTAGCCTTTCAGGCGATACATATTCCGGTGCAGGCGCCGCGGGAATTCACCGATCGGTACCAAGGAGTCTATACCGACGGCTGGGATGCCCTGCACAAACAACGTTATCAACGCGCCAAACAGCTGGGACTGGTGCCCGATGCCGCGTCGCCGCCCGAGATGCACCCGTCCCTGCGCCCCTGGCACACGCTGACCGCAACCGAAAAGGCCCATTACGAGCGCAGCATGATGGTCAACGCCGGCATGCTGGAAGCCATGGATCACCACATCGGCCGGTTGATCGCCTATCTGGAATCAACCGAGGATCTGGACAACACCGTCTTCGTGATCACCTCCGACAACGTTCTACGTAGGGAAGTCAAGTTTCCGTCAGCCGACAGATCTCCTTGCACTGGCTTTTGGCAGCGCGTGGGCTGAGAACACACCGATGCAAGCGGCGTTCCGCCGATAAAGGAATTGTTCTCGCCCATAATAAACACAGGATCTGCGTACGCAGTCCTCACCATTCTCAACACGAGATACAAGGCCAGGCGGAAGACCCGAACATTATCTACGAGGTCACATTGCCTCTACGGCCCTACAGAGAGGGTTCATCCGCCTGGTTATCGGACCCCATAAAAGGGTCGATAATCGGTCTCGTGTTTAATGATTGAGTACGCGACTCTTGCCATTTTCGCGGCAACGGCTGTGAGCGCTTTGCGTCGTAAATCTCGGTTGTCCCGGTCCCTCGCTATGTACCGTTGATACTTATCCCTGAAGCTGTTTTCACGCTGGCGAATGGCAACTTGACCAGCCATCCAAAACGATCTTCGTAACCGAGCATTGCCATACTTCGAGAGCTTGCTTTGTCCGCGGAATTGCCCGGACTGGTGTGTCGCTAAATCAAAGCCACAGAATTTCAGAAACTGGCGATAGTGATCAAAACGACGAAGGTCGCCGGCTTCGGCAAGGACCGTCAGAGCATGGATTGGTCCTATCCCGGGAATCTGTTGAAGGCGCTCGAAGTCAGGATGTCCGCTGAGCTGTCGATTAGCTTGCCGCTCAATCTCGTCCCGATGCTGAATCAGCTGTCGCATCTGCATGATGACCAATCGATACATCGATACCGCGGGTGAACCCAGGTTCACGGGCAAGCCGATTGATGTCAGTGCAGTCTCGTAAATGTCTGATAATACTTGTGTTTTGTTAACCTTCCGGCCAATGACATCCCAGGCTGCTTGAATGAACTCCGATTTGCTCAACTGAGTGATGCTGTACGGCGTTGGGAACTCGTGTAGAAACCTGAAGAACCATTCTGAACGGGAGTTGTGTCGGAACCGATCAATCTCAGGAAAGTAGAGTGGCATGTAGTGGGTCATCAGGCGATGCAGCACCTCTGTCTTCCCCTTGGAGATCGCTTCGTGGGTTTTTGACAGCTCTTGCCAATCGTTGGTCTCCTGCTCTAGTGGATCGTAATAACGCTGCACCTGGCCTGCTGCCAACATGTACAGCATAACCTGTGCATCTTTCGGGTCATTCTTATCCCAGCCGTTGTGGAGCGCCTCGCGAGTTCGAGCGAGTGCGACAGAAGAGATCAGATGCACGCTGAATCCAGCGGATAACAGACGCCAGGCGATAGGCCGATGATAGTTACCCGTGGCTTCAAAACAGACATGGACCGGTTCACCGATCTCTATGACATGTTGGATGAACCGGTCGTGATCAGCGCGATCGTTGGTGATCTGCATACGGTAGCGCTTCCGTCCTGGTCGCTGGATCAAGATATCGTGTCTGGACTTCGATATGTCGATGGCTACTAATGTCTTGCATTCCGTTTTATCGTTGGTAGTGGTCATGGCAGCATGCTCCTAAAGTAAGAAATCGCATTCGTACTCTAAGAGATCTACGTGCTGCCGTGGCTACTCCGCCGAGCCTTTGAGGGGCTCGCCGGGAAGCCAATCAACTTGGTTCCGTATGTACTACGGTCCCGAATTCAACGATCCAGCAAGCGACCGCTCCTTTCAGCTGTGGATGAGTCAGAACGGCTACCATACGGATCTGGACCTTATGGGGGAACGAGGCAGCATGGGGGCCATCGGTCCGGAATGGGCCAGCGCAGCGGCGGTGCCCGGATCACTGTTCAAGATGTATGCCAGCGAGGGTGGCACGCGGGTGCCACTGATCATACGGGCGCCCGGGATGACGCAACAGGGTTTCAACCCCGCGCTGAATTTCGTGACCGATGTGGCGCCCACGCTTGCCGAGCTCGCTGGCCTGTCACCGACAGACATGGACGGCCGCAGCATCGTCCCCTTGCTGACCGGGACGGCAACCGATATTTATGGCGATGAGGACCCGGTTGGCCTCGAGGTTGCGGGAAATTCCGCGCTGTTCAAGGGCCGTTTCAAGCTGACGAAAAATTCGCTGCCGCACGGGGATGCGCGGTGGCGCCTGCATGACCTGAACCATGACCCCGCTGAAATCCGAGACCTCTCCGCCGAGCGGCCCGGGCTGCGCGAGCAACTTTTGGCAGACTACCAGCGCTATGCAGACGAGGTAGGCGTCATCCCGCTGCCAAAGGATTTCGACATCCAGGCTCAAATATCCGTGAACGTGCAGCGGACAATGCTCTCCAGGTCGATACCTGCATTGGTTGCTGCGGGTTCCCTGATCATCGTCCTGATCCTGGTTGCAGTTCTGCTTTATCGACGCAGGAAAAATCAAGCTTCCGGCAGGGCATGAGCAGGGAGCTTGGCACGCATTCATCAAACCACCACATCGATCGTTCAGGAGATTCACCATGCCTGCCGCCAGCCGTAACGCCCTTACCGAATTCATCTTCCGCATTCACCCGGGGGTGTATCGCAGAACCGGCGGGCTCCCGCGACGCCCGTCACGCGCGAGACCGGGACGCTGGGACGACTAGGGCGGCCCGCCAGAACCTTTGATTAGTCACTAGTCATGGCCGGAGGCCGTCACACGGTGGCCGTCACACGGTGGCCGTCACACGGTGGCCGTCACACGGTGGCAATCTCCTCGCAGGCGCCTGTTACAGTTAAGGGCCTACCCGCCGAAGGACACGACAATCCTCTTGTAGCCGGTTGAGGCAAAGCTCGGATGGCGAGCCAGATCGCTCGCTTCCGCATCCAGCACCGGCTCTTCGAGCTTCGTCAGGAGCAATTCAAACGCGATCTTCGCCTCCAGACGCGCCAACTCGGCTCCGGCGCAGAAGTGCGGCCCATGCCCGAAGCCCATGTGCCGGCGCACGTTCGGACGGTCGAGGTCGAAGCGCTCCGGTTCCGGGAATTCGGCCGGATCATAGCCGGCGGCACCCCACACGGGGATCACCATTTCCCCGGATGCCACCTCCGTCTCACCCAATCGGGTATCTGCCGTAGCGCGGCGGTAAGTGCATTGAATCGGCGGATCGAAGCGCAACATCTCTTCTACGAAGGCTTCCACGAGCGACAGATCGGCCCGTAACCGGTCCGCCACGTCCGGGCGGCTCAACAGGAACACCAGCCCGTTGCCGACGAGATTGGTCGTGGTCTCGTGCCCCGCCAACAGCACCTGGTCGATAATGGGCAGCAATTCCTCAGTGGTCAGCGGCGGTTCGTCATCCTCCGAGGCGTTGACCATCTCGCTCAACAGATCGTCGGTGGGCCGCGCGCGGCGCGCCTCGATGCGCGGCACGAAGTATTCGTGGAACTCGACGACCGCTTGGGCAACCTCGCGCCGCTGCGCTTGGCTCAGGACGTCAATGTTGCCCGAGATCATCAGATCACCCCAGCGCTTGAACGTCCACAGATCACTGCGGTCTACGCCGAGCACGTCGGCGATCACCGTCACCGGCAGCGGCACCGCGAAATCCTGGAACAGATCCAGCCTGCCGACCTGCAGCACCGGCTCGATCAGCGCTTCCGCCACCGAGCGAATGTGCGGCTCCATGGCCCGAACACGCGCTGGGCTCAGCGCTTTGCTGAGCAGCTTGCGGTGTCGGGTGTGCACGGGAGGGTCTGCGGTAAACAGCGCGTTCACCATCGGGTGCGCGCGGGTAAAGATCTGCTCCACGTCCTCGGGTATCGGTTCCGCACTCACGCCCATGTGCCGCGGCCCCAGCCCATCCTGAGTAATGCTGGACGAAAACAGCCCGGTATCCTTCGACAATGCCACCAACGCCTGGTAGCCGACAACGGCCACGCCGATGTTCGGATCGAGCCCGACGGCACCCGCGTCGTGCAGCCGCCGGTACAGGTGGTACGGGCACTGGATGTGCTCAGGGTCGGACAGCTCGATGGGCAGCGTCAGAGGCTTGAAACGTGATCTATGGGTCATTGGTTGATTTCGAATCTGCTCTACGTTGGAATTTTTCCGCATCGACGATAAAACGGGTATGCGTTCCCTCGGCGATCGGCTCTTGCCCGTCCTGCGCGCTTACCTCAAAAGTCAGTTTTCTCCCCTCGGCTTTGACCACTTTCGCCGTGGCTACTACCTCCATACCCTCAGGCGTTGCCGCCAGGTGAGTGATATCGAGCGCCGATCCCACCGTAGTGGAGCCGTCCTCCAGCTTCCCCGCCAGAGCGGCGACCGCCGTTTTCTCGAGCAGCAGGACAAGTTCGGGTGTTGCAAATACGTCGACCGACCCGCTGCCAACGTTCGCGGCCAGCGTTTCACCGGTGACCGTTTGCCTGAGCTCGGCTGACGAGCCAATGAGAAGGTCTGACACGGCGCGCTTACTCCGGCAGCATTTCCCCGGACCCGCCAAAGTCCTTAGGGACGTCCTTGTACCTGGGCAAGCCATCGGGCACCGACATGGTCTTTTCACCGTAGTAGACGTGCATCGTCCCCTCATCCTTCGCTTTGGTCGACTCCAGGAGAGTATCATTACTCGATGCCCAATCGGCAGTATGCTGCGCGAATGCCCGCGTTGCGGTACAGGTGAAGGTTATGAACGAGGCCAATCAACAACAGATCGACTACTGGAACGGCGATGCCGGCAGCGAGTGGGTACAGGCGCAGGAGCATCTGGACACGATGCTATCGCCCCTGTCGCAACAGGCGCTCGAGAGAGCGTCGGTGAATGGCACGGAACGCGTGCTCGATATCGGCTGCGGCTGCGGCGCAACCAGCTTGCACCTGGCACAAGCGGCGCAATGGGTTACGGGCGTGGACATTTCTGCACCCATGATCGACCGCGCCAGACAGCGAGGCAGCGGAAGATCGAATCTCGAGTTCATACACAGTGACGCCAGCGTCTGGCGTGGCAGCGAACCATACGATCTCGCGTTTTCGCGATTCGGCGTGATGTTCTTCGCCGATCCGGTGGCGGCATTTGCCAGTATTCACCGCAACCTGAAGGTATCCGGACGCCTGACTTTTCTCTGCTGGCGCTTGCCCCAGGACAATCCCTGGCTGGCAATACCTGGAGCGGCCACACAGCCATACCTTCCCCCGCCACCTGAAAGTGGCGGCCCGGATCCGTTTGCATTTGCGGATAGAGATTTCGTCAGCGCTGTGCTTACGGATGCCAGGTTTCAGGCTCCGAATTTCTCGTTGTGCGAAGCGACATTGACCCTGGGAGCGGACGTGGCGTCGGCGATGGCCTTTCTCACGCGTATCGGCCCTTTGTCACGGGTCATCTCCGAGTTGGAAGCACCTGCTCGAGAACAAGCCCTGGCCGCCGCCGAGGCTGCGCTACAGCCGTTTGCAGGCGATGCAGGTGTGCAAATGGACGCCAGTTGCTGGATCGTCACCGCCCAGGCGTAGGCCAAGTGCTCGATGCGAACTGACAGAAAGAGCCGGCCGTGACCGCAGATCAGATCCTCCTGTTCGGCCTGCTTCTCGGCATTCTAGGCTTACTCGTCTGGGGCCGTTTCCGTTACGACCTGGTGGCTTTCGCCGGTCTTGTTGCCGCCTATCTTGTCGGCGTGGTGCCCGCGGATCAGGTGTTCTCCGGATTCGGTCACCCGGCCGTGGCCATCATCGCCCTGGTCCTGATCGTAAGCCGGGGACTGTCCAACTCCGGCGCCATCGAGCTTCTTGCCAGGCGCCTGCTCGACAGCTCCCGCGGGCTGCAGGGGCACGTAGGCATGATGGCCTGCGTGTCCGCGGCACTTTCTGCGGTGATGAACAACGTCGCCGCGCTCGCGCTGCTCATGCCGCTGGACCTGCAGGCTGCCCGGCGCGCCAAACGAAGTCCCGCGCAAACCCTCATGCCGCTGTCTTTTGCCTCCATCCTGGGCGGCATGATCACCCTGATCGGCACGCCGCCGAACATCGTCATCGCCACCTTCCGGGAAGACAGGCTGGGTACGCCCTTCAGCATGTTCGACTTCGCCCCGGTCGGGCTCGGCATCACCGTCATTGGCATTCTCTACATCATATTCGTCGGCCGTCGTCTCATTCCTGCAGAGCGGCTGGAGCACGACACGGGGCAGGAGCTGGAGCAGCTGGAAGGTTATATCGCGGAAGTGCGGGTAGCGGAATCCTCGCGAATGATCGGCAAGCAGCTCAGAGAACTGGACGAGCTGGTGGACGACTACGGCGTAAGCGTGGTGGGGCTCGTGCGACGCGGCAAGCGTCTGCCCGGGCTGGCGCGCAACGAGATCATACGCAAAAGTGACCGGATCGTGCTGGAAGGTGGCCCGGAAGCCATCGATCAGTTCGTGGGGGCGGCAGAGTTCACGCTCACGGACAGCAAGCGCGAGAACGGAATAGCGTCGGGAACCATGACGCTCGCCGAGGTGGTGGTGCCGGATGCCGCCCGCATCGTCGGAAACTCGGCCCTGGATGTACGCCTTCTGTACCGCCATGGCATCACGCTGCTCGGCATCTCCCGCAGCGGCACCCGCATCCGCGAGCGCGTGCGCAAGACCAAAATTCAGTCCGGCGATATTCTGCTGCTGCTCGGCCCGGAGGAACAGCTCCCGGACGTGGTCGACTGGCTGGGCTGCCTGCCGCTGGCGGAACGCGGGCTGGCCGTCACCCAGCGCCGCCAGGCCTGGACCGCCATCGGCGTGTTCGCAGTCGCCATCCTCGCCGCCAGTTTCGGCTGGATCTATCTGCCGCTGGCGCTGGCCGCGACCGTCGTCATTTACGTGGTGCTGAACATCGTGCCCTTGAGCCAGGTGTACGAATCCGTCGAGTGGTCGGTGATCGTGCTGCTGGGAGCCATGATCCCCATTGGCGCCGCGATGGAGGCGGTGGGCGGCAGCGCGCTCATCGCCTCGGCCCTGGTGGGCTGGACCGAGGGCCTTTCCCCGATCGCCGTGCTGGTCGTGCTCATGATCATCACCATGACGTTGTCGGACGTGCTGAACAACGTGGCGACGGCGCTGGTGGCCGCGCCCATCGGCCTCGCCGTTGCCGAGCGGCTCGGGGTCAATCCGGATCCGTTTCTCATGGGCGTAGCGGTCGCCGCCTCATGCGCTTTTCTTCCGCCCATCGGG
>CAMYJX010000028.1:0-11101 GCA_947258825.1 uncultured Pseudomonadales bacterium | reverse complement strand
ACGCCGATCGGGCACAAGAACAACACCCTGATCATGGGGCCGGGCGGTTATCGCTTCGGCGACTACTGGCGCATGGGGCTGCCGCTGGAACTGCTCGTACTGGCGCTCGGCGTGCCGCTCATACTCTTTTTCTGGCCGCTGTGATCAATCGATGGCCCGCCAGGCGCCATTGCGTCGCTCAGGTGGAGGCCCCTTCTTCACGGACGGGCTCGAAGACGAATCCTTCGTAGCCGCCTTCCGCCACCTCGATCAATCGGTCGAAGTACTGGGAGCCGCGCAGGTGCCCCAGGAACTGGCGCGGCTTGCCCGGGATGTTCGCGCCCATGTACCAGGAATTCGTCAGGGGATAAAGGGTTCGGTCAGCAATCTCGTTGATCTCACGATCCCATTTCTCTTCGGCGTCTTCGGTCGCCTCGACTGCACCGAGACCCTTCTCGCGCACATGGCGGATGCAGTCGGCGATCCACGCCGTGGTGCGCTCCCCGCCCAGGGGCATCGTGAAGAACACGCCGGGGGCCCCCGGGCCGTGGATCATGAACAGGTTGGGGAAGCCCGCGATCGTCGACCCGAGGTAGTTGTCGAACCGGCTTTGCCACTTCTGTTCGAGGCTCACCCCAGCGCGGCCTTTCGGGTTGAGGTTCAGCATCGAACCGCTCACCGCATCGTAACCGGTGGCGAGCACCAGCATGTCGATCGGATGCTCGCCGCGCTTCGTACGCACGCTAGAGGGAGTGAACTCCTCGATCGGGTCTTCGCGAAGGTCGACCAACGAGACGTTGTCGCGGTTGTAGGTTTCGAAATAGCCGTTGTCGAGAATCAGGCGCTTGGTGCCGAAGTAGTAGTCGGGCATCAGCTTATCCGCGGCCGCGGGGTCTTTGACGATCTCGCGAATCTTGCCACGAACGAACTCGCCCACCTCCTCGTTGAGTTCCTTGTCCGCCAGGACACCGACAAAGCTGTTGATAGAGAGGTGAATGCCACCCTGCTCCCAGAGATCCTCATAGACGGCTTGACGTTGCTTCGGCGTGTAGTCCGAAGCGCGCCTGCGGTTTGTTTTGAACGGCCAGCCGCCGCGTTTGCACATCGAAGTCCGAAGATCATCCCAGTCGTTGCGATAGCGGGAGAGCTCCTCTTTGGTTAGAGGACGGTTGCGTGCGGGAAGCGAGTACTGGGGCGTGCGCTGAAACACGGTGACGTGTTCAGCTCCTTTCGCTATTTCTGGAATGGCCTGGATGCCGGAGGAGCCGGTACCAATCACTCCGACGCGTTTGCCTGCGAAGGATACTTTCTCGTGGGGCCAGCGACCCGTGTGATAGCACTCTCCAGCGAAGTCATCGATGCCCGGATAGTCGGGCTTGTTGGCGACGAAGAGCGCGCCCACCGCGCAGATCAGGAACTGCGATGAGGCGGTCTCATTGGTGTGCGTTTCAATCGTCCAGCGTTGCATCGCTTCGTCGTAGCGCGCGTCGGTCACCCAGGTCTCGAAGCGGATGTCCTTCAGCAGATCGAAGCGATCGGCAAAGTGCTCGAGGTAGGCAAGCACCGAGGCCTGGGAGGTCTGGGTTTCGGGCCACTACCACTCGTCAACAAGTTCCTTGGAGAACGTATAGGCATAGAAGGGACTGCTCGGCGCATCGACCCGGGCCCCGGGATAGCGATTGTACCACCAGGTGCCCCCCACGCCGCCGGCGCCGTCGTAAGCGCGGACGCTGAGCCCCATCTTGTCGCGAAGGTGGTGCAGGGCGTACAGACCCCCAAAGCCAGATCCGATGATGATCGCGTCGTACTGTCCAGTGTTCTCAGTCATGTCTTCTACCTGTTCGCCCAATAGCGCCCGCGCGTCCCCCGGTTCGAATCCGGGCTGCGTTCATCGAGCACCTATATTGAGTAACATCAAATAAGTCAACTCAGCAACAGTGGATATGAACGCGGCCGATGCTGGCGCAGCGGCCACACCTTAAAGGAAAGTGAGCCCGAAAATCCGTGGGTTCAAGCAATGAAAAGCATTGGTGGCCTGATCGGATCTTGCGAAGTCAGTTGCGCCAGAATGGTTTGGATCACGTCCGGCTCTGTGACATCTGTGATCACCCTCAGCGTGCCACCGCATTCTTCCTGCCCTAATCACTGAAGTAGTGGATCATCCTTGGGCAGCTGCCTGGCGTGCCACAATGCCAGCCTGTGCCGCACTGACTTTTGCGACACCTGCTCCTCGGGCAGCGGGGCGATGACTTTGTCGTGGACCAGCAACCGATAGATATACAGCGCTTTGTCGCTGGCTGAGTCAGTGGCTTCGAATTCAACGACCCCGCGTTTCTCGCCGTAGATCACGCCGGCTTCAAGCGCTGCTTTGAACAACTCCGCTTCGTTCTTCAGCTTCTTCATATTGGTCTCCGTGCCTGGCAATCATCAAAACGCGGACAAGGTCGACTTCGCAAGCACGGCATGCGCCGAATTCATCGCTGCTTAAACGAGCATGACTGCAGCTAACTAATCAAGCCCGCGGGACGATTCAGTCCCGGGTTTCGACCTCTGGCTCGTCTGTTCCGTCGGTCGCGTCGACAGGCCCTGACTCAATCGACTCGACTGTTTCGTCCGCCGCCTCGCCCGGTCCATCATCCCGCCAGACGTTGTCCTGGAGGTCTTCATCCGGCCAATCGGCGAACGGGAACGGTCGAGTCTCACTGTTGAACGTCTGAAACCGGAATATCTGATACACATAGGTGCTCAGGTTGTTGCCGAGCCTGAGCGCATTTTCGTTAGCGTGACCGATGAGCAGTATGGCCACAAACTGAAAGACCGCCACCAGAAGGATGACCAACTCCGCCAGCGAGTACGCAATGACGAAGAACACCATGTAGAGGCCACGTATCCAGATGTCTTTACTGCCGAGCCGTTGTTTGATCGCTTCTTCCATCTCCGGTCCTATTGTGTCGTTGTTCGGCATGAACGTAGCAAAATCGATACCAACTCACTTTTCCCCTATTAATCATTAAGATATGTCTTAGCCGTAGACCCGGCGCTGGTGATTTTCACCAAAATCAGGCGAGATTCGAAACGTCTTCAACGTAGAGCCTCCCGCTTGAAATTCTAGGGGAGGTCCCATGCAGACGGTAGCTAGCGCCAGGCGCCGATAATGGTACCCACAATGGCCAGCAGCACCACCATATAGCCCGCGTCGATCAGATACAGGCGCAGTGGCTTCAATGCGAACAGGTAGTTGATACCAAAGCTGGTGGCCACGAATGCGAGCCCGATCAGGCTCCCGACGGCAAGCCCGGACCCCAGGTCTGGCATGGGGTGCAGTTGCATGACCATACCCATGCCAAAAGCGGCCACCAGGTTGAGTACAAAGGCGCCGCCGTAGATCTTCGCCGGACTGCCCTGCTGGATGTCCTCATCCGAAAGGCCGGACAAAGCCTGCCAGGCCTTGCCAAACAACGGCCCGTACCAGAGCGCCCCGAGAACAAAAGCCGACAGCGCCGAAGCCACGACGGCCAGCCAATTAAGTTCGCCAATGTTCACCGGCTGCTCCCCGTTTTCTCTTTGCCCAGCATAATCGAAAACTACGGTACGCGCTTTTGGAGCGGGTCAGTCCTCGAAGCGATAGTACGGTCAGACGGTGCGCCCAGCTCTGTCCCCTTCACGAAAGGCCAGCATGGCATTGCGGGGCGCAACCGCATCACCCACTAACTTCGTGGGCGCGTGTTTGCTGCAGACCGCGAAAAGCGCGTCCTGGGGCTTTGGGGAGCGGCAGGCCACGACAATATCGAAGAACTCCTCGATGGGCTGCGCCGACACCGTGTTCCGCAGCAGCGCGCGGCCCTGGCTGATCTCGGTCAGCACGGTCGATGGCAGCAGGCGGATTCCGTACTTCGGGAACACGGTGCGGCTGAAATCATCGGCGTGGGACACGCCGATATTGCGACCGAAAACCGGCGCCGGCGTGGCCACCGTTACCGTGCTGCCTCTGATGGCGAGGGACTCGGTGACCAGGGTCGTCTCGTAGCTACCCAGCAGGTCGATCACCAAAGCACGGGTGTTGGCGATTTCGAAATGCGTCCCTTCGTACACACCAGCCGCCGCCGCATCCGAGGATAAAATCTGCACCGAACCGTCTGTGGGAACGTCGAGATCGTCGGTGGTGTAAGCCCCCGTCGCCAGGATGATGGCGTCCGGCTTCATCTGCCGTATCAACGATTCATCCGCAACCGTCTGTACCCGAATAGCGACATTCAGATCAGCGAGCTCCTTCTCGACCCAGGCCGTAGCGCTCAGCAGGTTCTTCGCATCACCCGCGGACTCCACGAGATTGAGCCTGCCACCCAGACGGTCGCTCGCTTCGACCAGCGTAACCGTGTGCCCACGCCTGGCGGCGATTTCCGCAGCTTTCATGCCAGCAGGACCACCGCCGATCACCAGGACGTTTTTCAGCTGCACCACGGGGACGTCGAGGGCCCTGAAACGGTTCTCTTCACCGACCTCGGGGTTCTGGAAGCAGGTGATCGGATGGGACGCCCGCTCGAAGCACCCCTGGTTCGAGCCGGTGCACGTGCGTATACGATGCGACTTGCCGGCGGCAACCTTGGCCACCAGGTCAGGATCAGCAATCTGCGCCCGCGTCATCCCCACCAGATCGCAGTCCTCCGCCTCCAGCGCCTGCTCGGCAAGATCCGGCGTCGGGATCTTGCCAACGCCGATCAGTGGTACAGCGCCACCGATGGCCTCTCGAAGGTTCCGAGTGAGCGGCAGATACTCACCGAACTTATGCCGAAACGAGCCGATTGCTCTGGCATAGTGGACGCCGCCGGCGCCTTCGGAATGATTGAGATAGTTGAAAAAACCCGTGCCCACAACTTCGCTGGCAATCTGGCACAAGCGCGCATGTCCCACGCCACCGTCTTCCGGCTTGATGAAGTCTTCGGCTGATATTCGAAAACCCAGGATTTTGTCGGGTCCGATCGCCTCCCGAACCCGCCGCGCCAGCGTCTTGACGAAGTACAGATCTTGCCCCCACTTGTCGTCCCGCTGATTGGCAAACGGGCTGAACGATTGCTGGATCAGGTATCCATGGGTTCCGTGCAGCTCCACCCCGTCCATGCCGTTTTCCGTCGCAACTTTGGCGGCGAAGGCAAAGGCGTCGATCACCTCCTCGATTTCCTCATCGGTCATTTTGTGCGTCGCTTCCCCCTCGAGCGTCGTCGTGCCGGAAAAGCTCCATAGCGGGTGAAAGTCGTCACGCGTGTCGGATTTGCCCTGTGCCCCAAAGTGAAACAGCTGAGAAATGCACTTGGCGCCATGCCGGTGCAGCCGCGTGGATATCTGCGCGAACTTCGGCGCCATGGTCTTCGCATCGAACACGTAGTGATTCGGAATCTGGCTCGACGGATGCACGTGCATCGCCGTAAAAATGAGGAGCCCTGCTCCGCCCTGGGCGCGGCGCTCCTGATAGGCCATGTATCGCTCGCCATCGGATACAGGGTTAAAGAACTCGAGAAAAGCCGCGTGCGCGGTAGATACCACTCGATTCCTGATTTCTATCGAACCCAGGTTGATCGGGCTAAGCAGCTTCATCGTCTCCCTCCATTGCATCCTCCGTTCAGTCGAACAGCTTACGGGAACTGGCAAAGATCAGATAAAACACCAACCCGAAAACGTATACGCCGGCCGCGGTCTGAAAAACCACAGCCCAGGAACCGGTTGCCTCGAGGATCAAACCGCTGACGTACACGCCAATGATGCCGGGGATGGTCGCGGCGGTATTCGACAGGCCCATGATCACACCCGCGCCACGCGGCGCGATGTCCAGATGGTTTACCCCAAACCCACCTGCCATCGCGCCGCCGAAAATATTCCCCAGCGACATCATGGCAATGGCAAGCGGGACGCTCTGCACATAGCCGACGGTTGCCAGGACCAACGCCAAGCCACCAAAGCCAACCGTCTGCATGATCTTGCGCACACGTGAGACCTCCATGCCTGCACGTATCATACGGTCCGCCGTCCAGCCACCAGCATTCAAAGCCAGAAAAGCAAACACGGACGGAATCATGGTGAAGATACCAACCGATGCAAAATCGACGCCGAGGCCCTTGTTGATGTAGGTCGGCAACCAGGCCAGCAGCACGTAGCCACCCCAGTTGGCGCAAAAATGGCAGACGATAATGGCCCACACCGCTGGCGTGCGCAGCAGCACCAGTATCTCAACCGGCCTGGCCTCAGATATCTCATCAGCTTCGGGACCGCGGATCACGGCCAGTTCCTCCGGAGTCATTCGTGGATGTTCCTCGGGCACTCGCGCAGCATTGCGTTGCCAGAAGATCCACCACACGAAACCGACCAGGCCGAATGCGTAAAACGCCACCTCCCAGCCGAAGCGCGCCACGATCCAGGGCGTCGCCAGCAGCGCAAAGACACTGCCCAGAGGAATCAGCGAGAACAGCAGGCCGATGGCGCGGGAGCGCTCGGCCAACGGAATCCAACGGCCGAACATCGCGTAGATCGAAGGAAACGTGACCCCTTCACCCACGCCCATCAGAACCCGAGTGACAAGCAGGGCAGTCATGCCACCCGCTGCCGCGACAGGCGTGAGCAGCGTGAACAGGGACCAGAACACCACGCCAAAACCCAGCACGATCTTGCCGCCGTAACGTTCGGCGAGCCATCCTCCCGCAACCTGGGTAAGCAGGTAACCAACGAAAAACGAAGACAGCACGCGGCCCTGTTGTTCCGGGCTCCAGTCGAAATCGGCCGCCATCGGGATGATCGCAACGGAAATGATCACCCGATCCATGTAACAGATGAACACGGCAATCGCCGCCAGCAGCACGACCGTATAGCGAGCGGGCCAGCGGCCCGCAGCAGCTGAACTCACGGTTTCCAAACCCACCTCCCCTCTTCAAGCAGAGTCGCAGTGTAACCGCACAGCGCGGTCCCAGCGCGACCAGACCCGAAGTTAATGAAGGAAATCCGACGACGGAAATGAGTTAGGCTGACACCTGGGCGCTACAACGTGGAGAAAAACGGTCATGAAGATTGGATTCTTTGGTTTCAACAACGGCCCACTGGGCGACCCGGATGCCATGGTCCGCGCCTTGCGTGCCATGGAGGACGCTGGCTTCGATTCCGCCTGGACCGGTGAACATGTGGTGCTCGTGGACCCTCAGGAGCCTCCATCTCCGGTCCCGCCGGAGTTTCCCATGGTAGACACCGTTGCCGCACTCAGCTTTGCGGCGGGCGTCACAGATAGGATCCGTCTTGCTTCGGGCATCATCCTGCTGGCCCAGCGCAATCCGGTAGTGCTGGCAAAAGAGCTGACGGGCATAGACCGACTATCCAAAGGTCGATTGATGTTCGGCGTCGGCGTGGGCTATGTGCCACGCGAGTTTGAGGTGATCGGAGTACCCTATGCTGAGCGTGGCTCCCGAGTGAGCGAGCACATCGAAGCCATTCGCGCCCTATGGACCCAGGACAGGCCCGAGTTCCAAGGTCGCTTCACCCAGATATCCGGCATTCAGCAAAAGCCCATGCCGGTGCAACGGCCGCATCCGCCGATCATCATCGGCGGCATGTCGCCAGTGGCCTACCGACGCGCCGTCCGCCAGGGAAACGGCTGGTATGGATTTGCGCAGACTGTGGAGGCAACCGCCGCATCCGTTCAAGGCCTCAAGGAAGCCGCCGGCATCGAGTCGCGTCCCGCCGAGCTGGGTGAGCTCGAAATCACGGTCACACCACCGCCGGGACCGATCGACCTCGACACCGCGAAACGCTACGAGGATCTGGGCGTTTCGCGTCTAACGCTGCTGCCCGGTCCGCTCGACGACAAAGGCACGCCTGGTGATGGCGCAGTGCGCTTTATCGAGAACGTGGCCCAGCAATTCAATCTGTAGCAACGGGCGAACAGCCCCATCGGCATGACCATGATCTTGCCGGGTTTGCCGAGCACATCAACACGCACCGTGGCAATCTCGGCACCATGGAGCGTTAGCGCCCGCCGCTGTCGGCTACGGAAGCCGGCACCCAACTGCCATGAAAACCGTTTGGAATTCTTGGCAGATCGATGGATGCCACCGGCTCATTGTCCATGGACGCGGCGTCCATGATGACGAACCTGCTGCTGTCGACATTGGCGTCGTAAACATAGGTCATCAAGTAGCCATCATCTTCCGACTTCGGGTCCGCGGACGGCGCGAAAACGGCTTCACCCCCAACGCACCCCCGGCCGAATTCGATGTCCGATCTCACTCCGGTTTCCCGGTCGTATTTGAGGATCGCACCGGATGCGTCCATCGGATCTGCGGCCTGGGACATCGCCGCCAGGTAGCCGTATCGATGTTTCAGCCCCACCACACTGTCTGCTACTCGCGGGAACTCGGCTGGCCGATCATCGATCTGCTCTTCCGTTACTTTCCCGGCAGTGGGGTCGATCGTCCAACGCCACAGTTCCGGTGGCGGGAAGTCCATCGCTGATTCGCGCCATATGTGACTGAAGCGCGCGACATCCAGCACGATCTTGTCGCCGTCTTCGTACGAGTTCAGCGGGTGAAAGACGTAGCAAGGGTTGATGTCGTACCACGTCACTTGCGAGTCATTGCCGTGGCGCGGCATAACGCCCAATCGCGCCGGGTAGTTATCGTCCCATCGAATGGGCAGATCGCCCGTCATCGCGAGCTCAAGATTAAAGACCGCCGGCAGATCCATGAAGATCACGAAGTTCTGCGTGATGTTGAAGTCATGCATCATGGTAGGCCCACCCACCGTGATGTTTTCAGTCTGCACGAGCTTGCCTTCGGCCGATACGCGCAAGTACCGAAGATAGGGTTCCATCGCCGAATAACCGAACGCAAGCAGTTCGCCAGTGACCGGACATACCTTTGGATGCGCGGTGAAAGATCCTTTGAGCACGCCATCAAAATCCGTTGGCCCGACGGTGTCGAGATCGCCGTTGAAAACGTAGGGAAAGTGGCCTTCCTCCAGCGCGAGAAATTTTCCCGCATGGCCGAACACATGAGTATTCGCTTTGGATGACTTCATATCCAACATCACCGACATGTCCAACGCATCGGTGGAAGGATTGGTGATGAACGGTGTCTGCACGTAGCGGTTGCGGTACCACTCCGCCCGACCATCGCGCAGGCGCACACCATGCAGCATACCGTCACCGAGAAAAGGGTGAGGACTTGTACCGGTAATCGGGTTGGGACCTGTGCGGATGTAACGCCCGTCAAGCTCTGGAGGGATAGCTCCACTCACCCTGAGGTTGCTGAGCGTTCGTTCTTCTGTGACCGGGCGACCATTGCCACGCAGATGTGAGGGCGTGCTTTCTAAGACGGCTGACATACCGGATTCCTCCATTTCGGATCGTTCTGATACTGATGGCCGCCATTCGAACAATCCAGCACTTTTTGCTTCATCGTCGGATTTCAATGGGCCCATTCGTCACGCTGCGGCCGAGAACAATGAGCACGCGCGGCCTCCCGCAACCGCTCCAGCATGAACCCCAGCGCCTGCCCCCGGTTACTGGCCTTCCAGCCGAGCATGGCGGGCTCATTCTCCCGCGCTTCGGCCACGTCGAGCTTTACCAGCCGACCGGCGGCAACATCCTCTGCGGCCAGGTCTTCGGGTACAAACCCCACCCCCAGGCCCAGTCGGTGGGCCGCCAGCTTGGCCGCCATGTTGGGAACCGAAATCGCGGCCTGCTGGTGCGGCAGCCCACGCGACAGCGGGGTGGAGTTGCGCGAGCTGTCGGGAATGATAATGCCGCGGTAGCGCTCCGCCGTTTCCGCGGAAACGGGCTGGTCTTCGCTGCACAGCGGGTGAGTTGGTGCAGCTACGAAAATGTGCTTGTACTCCCGCCAGGGTTCGCAACGCACACCCTGGTGGCGGGGCGCCTCGCCAACCCCGCCAATCACCAGGTCGACCTGGTTCTCGATCAATGCCTCCCAGGTGCCGGCCAGTACTTCCATCGACAGTGACACCTCGATCGTCGGTTGCTCCTCGTGCAGTGCCGCCACATGGGGAAGCACCTCCTCGATGGGTACCACCGTGTCCACTGCGATCCGCAGCCGCGGCTCCCAACCGGTAGCCACCTGCTGGGTGCCGGCGGCCAGTTCATCGGCGGCAGTGAGCAATAACCGGCCCTGCTCCACCAGGTGTAATCCCGCGGAGGTAAGCACCGCACGGCGACCCTCCTTCTGGAACAGGGAGACGCCCAGGTCCTGCTCCAGTTTCTGCACCGTGTAGGAAATCGCCGAAGGCACCTTGTTCAGCACCGCCGCGGCGGCGGCAAAACTGCCCTTGCGCTCGATGGCGTCGATCACCTCCAGGGCTTCCAGGGTCAGCTTCATAAACATCAAATTATTTGAACTAATTGAATGAAAACTATCGCTATTCATCAAGAAGAGCAAATCTATACTGCCTCCGTTCCAATTAAATAATCGAACTTAATCAGAGAAGGAGGCCGAAAATGGGCTTACTGGTAGACGGGCAATGGGAACACCAGTGGTACGAAACCAAATCCAGCAAGGGCGAATTCAGGCGCCAGGACAGCCTGTTCCGCAACTGGGTCACCGCCAATGGAGAGGCCGGCCCCAGTGGCGAAGGCGGCTTCAAGGCGGAGGCCGGTCGCTACCATCTCTACGTATCTCTGGCCTGCCCCTGGGCCCACCGCACCCTGATCCTGCGCCAGCTCAAGGGCCTGGAAGACGTGATTTCCGTTTCGGTTGTGGAGCCGTTGATGCTGGAGCACGGCTGGACCTTCTCCGAGCAGCACCCCGATCATCTCTACGGCCTGGATCACCTGCACCAGCTTTACACCAAAGTGGAGCCCGACCTCACCAGCCGCGTGACGGTACCGGTGCTGTGGGACAAGCAGCGCGAGACCATCGTCAGCAACGAGTCGGCGGAGATCATCCGCATGCTCAACAGCGCCTTTAACGACATCACCGGCAATACGGATGACTATTACCCGGCGGGCCTGCGCGAGGAGATCGATGCGCTCAACGAGTTGATCTATCCCACCATAAACAACGGCGTGTACCGGGCCGGATTTGCCACCGCCCAGGCAGCCTACGAGCAGGCCTTCCACCAGTTGTTTGCCGCGCTG
>CAMYJX010000027.1 GCA_947258825.1 uncultured Pseudomonadales bacterium | reverse complement strand
CGCCAGAGGTTGTAGCCTTCAGCTTCATGGTCGGCCCGTTCGAACGGGTCACCGCGCATGTCGATCAGCTTGGGCACTCGCAATGTCACCAGCGGCTCCTGCCAGACCTCGAAGCCGTGGGCGCGCTGCTCCATGAACACCATCTTCCAGCGGTTGTAGCGCAGATTGGCCAGCTGGCCGTCGTCGGTCCAGTAGAAGAATTCCTTGCGCGGCCCTTCCGCCACCTCGCCCTTGAAGTAAGGCAGCAGGTTGTAGCCATCCAGATGAACCTTGTAGCTTCGGCCCATGGCCCGGTGGCCTTTCAGGAGCTTTTCCTTGATGTCCGGTTCACCCACCGCGGCCAGGATGGTGGGCAGCATATCCTCGTGGGAAAAAACGTCGTTATATACGGTGCCGGGCTTGATGACGCCGGGCCACTTGATGAGCGTCGGCACGCGATAGCCGCCGTCCCAGTTCGAGTTCTTCTCGTTGCGGAACGGCGACATCCCGCCATCCGGCCAGGAGAACATCTCGGCACCGTTGTCGGTGGAGTACATGATGATGGTGTTCTCTTCCAGGCCCAGCTCTTTTAACTTGGCCAGCAGCTGCCCGACGTGCTTGTCGTGCTCAACTATCCCATCCGCGTAAATGCCGAGGCCTGTCGCCCCTTCGGACTCTGGCTTGAGGTGCGTATTTACGTGCATGCGCGTGGAGTTCCACCACAGAAAGAACGGCTTGTCGGCTTTCTTGGCCCGATCCATGAAGTCGAGCGCACCCGCGGTGACTTCGTCATCGATGGTTTCCATGCGCTTCTTGGTCAGCGGACCGGTGTCCTCCACCTTGCCGTCCGCGGTGGACTTGATGACGCCCCGCGGCCCGAACTGCTTGGCGAACTCGGCGCCCTTCGGATAGTCCGGGCTCTCCGGCTCCTCCTCCGCGTTGAGGTGATAGAGGTTGCCCATGAATTCGTCGAACCCGTGGTTGGTGGGCAGGTGTTCGTCCAGGTCCCCGAGGTGGTTCTTGCCGTACTGGGCGGTCATGTAGCCGTGGTTCTTGAGCAGCCCGGCGATGGTCGGATCCTTTTCCGAGAGACCTTCCTTGGCACCGGGCAGACCGACCTTGAGCAGCCCGGTGCGGAACGGGCTCTGACCGGTAACGAACGCAGAGCGACCCGCGGTGCAGCTCTGCTGCCCGTACCAGTCCGTGAACAGAGCCCCTTCCTGGGCGATGCTGTCGATGTTGGGGGTGCGGTACCCCATCATGCCGCGGTGGTAGGCGCTGGTGTTGAACCAGCCGATATCGTCGCCCCAGATAACGAGGATATTGGGTTTGTCGGCGGCGGTGGCCAACAGCGGCAGCAATAACGCTGCGAGTAGAAGTGACATGGCGAATCGCACGGCAGGAGGCTCCTAATGGTAGTGCACCATTCTTTCTGTAAATTTCTGGGGGCTCAAAAGCGCTGAGCCACCAAGTTATCCTTTTGAAAGCGATTGGCAAATTGCAGACAAGAGGAAACAAGAATGGCTCAGCAAGTAGAGAATAGATCGATTGACGATGCAGTGGAACTGCTCAAAGCAAACGGATTTGATGGTTTGGCGGATGCCGTGACGGTGTTGCTGAACTCAGCGATGGTTGCCGAACGAAGCGAGTACCTGGGCGCGGCGCCCTACGAGCGCTGCGCGACCAGGGTTGGCTACGCCAACGGGTTCAAAGACAAGACGATCAAGAGCCGGCTCGGCGAGCTGTCGTTGAAGGTGCCGCAGACTCGAGACGGCGAGTTTTATCCGCAGAGCCTGGAGAAAGGCTTGCGCTCGGAACGCGCTCTGTTGCTGGCAATTGCTGAGATGTACGTTCAGGGCGTTTCCACCCGCCGGGTAAAGCGGATCGTGGAAGAACTGTGTGGCATGAACGTCAGCTCCACTCAGGTCTCCCGGGCCGCTGCTGAGCTCGACGAGATGCTTGAGGCCTGGCGTACTCGGGAGCTTGGCCGGTACCGCTACGTGGTCCTGGATGCCCAGTACGAGAAGGTTCGCCAGGGTGGCCAAGTGCTTGATGCGGCGATACTTATTGCCTGTGGGGTTGGCGCAGATGGCAAACGGGACGTGTTGGGGTGCTCGGTCTCGCTATCCGAAGCCGAGGTGCACTGGCGAACCTTCCTTTCCAGTCTGAAAGACCGGGGCCTGCACGGCATCGAGCTGGTAGTCAGTGACGCTCACGAGGGTTTACAGGCAGCACGCAAGGCCGTGTTCGGCAGCGTCCCCTGGCATCGGCCTGCTAAAGCAGGTGCCAGTTCCATCTGCAGCAGAATGCCGGTCAGTACGTGCCGTCGATGGCGATGCGAGCTGGTGTGGCGGCCGATATCCGCTCGATCTTCAATGCGCCGGATCTGGAGGAGGCCGAGCATCTGCTGGGTAAGCTGCTGAAGAAATACTCGAAGACGGCACCGAAGCTGGTGAAATGGGCTGAGGAAAATCTGAGAGAAGGCTTCACCGCGTTCAGCTTTCCTCCGACTCACCGGCGACGGCTTCGAACCACCAATCTGGTGGAGCGGCTTAATGAGGAGATCCGGCGTCGCACACGAGTGGCAAGGCTCTTCCCCAGCGAGGCCTCGTGCCTGCGGCTGGTGTCGGCTGTCGTGATGGAGATCGCTGAAGACTGGCAGACCGCCGATAAGCGCTACTTGACCTTCAGCGACTAACAAGCGATCAGGGGATAACCGTTTTTACAGAAGAGATGTTGCTTAATCCTCCTAATGCTGACTGATGTTCTGAAAGAACGAATTGAGGGATCCAACAAATGCTGGGTGCAAACGAACGCTTAGCACAACGTCTCCCGCTCTGGTCGTCAGTTGGTATCGGAAGACGCTTGGAATGGTAGCCCATTCAACCTTTCGATCAATGCCTTGTAGCAGTTGTGTCGTTAACTTATGGATAACAGTCGATCACCAGCAGGCGCTCACATGCTGAACCTCAAGCAGCTCGCGCAGTTTATGGCCATCGTTCGGACCGGAAGCCTGGCAGCGGCGGCGGAGGAGCTGGAGGTCAGCTCACCCGGGCTGGGACCGAATTCGTCAGCCAGGCCTCGGAACTCCCGGGGCACGCCGATGAGGTCTTCGCCGGTCTGCGAACTTCGGCTGACGGATCTGCTGACAGGACTGCGTCGATACCGCTACGACTTCCTTGTGGCGGACGCGTGGGATGTTGCTATGAGCCGGGAAGCCGACCGTTACCTTGTTCAACCCCTTCCAGCCGAACCCATCGTTCTGTCTTGCAGCCTGGCGGCGACCCTGGAATCGACAACCATTGGCAAGAGCTTCCCGGGATCATTGAAGATTCTGCCTGCCAACCTGGGCTTATGGACGAACGTCGCGGTCATCAGCCTGAAGAGCCGCACGCCGACGCCGTTGGCATCGAAGATGATGGCATCGCTTACAGAGGCCGAAAGCCGGTCTGGAGCGGGCCGAAAGCGCGCGCGTCCATAACGCGCGCGACTACCTGGCAGCCGGCACTATTTTTTCTGCCAGCCGCCGTTGAGCAGGATCCAGCCCCCGGGCTGAGTCCGCTCGATGGCCTTTTTGCCGGCAAGCGCTTCAACCTGGGTAATCTCCAGATTATTGGCCGCGGCGATGCGCTGGTACTCGGCCTCGCGCTTTTCGTTCACGTCCGCTACCAGCGCTCGAACGTCAGGCGACGCCGAGGTATCCACCAGGCCAAGGTAGCCGTCCGCCCGCTCGCCGACGAGGCCGTCGCGCTTGGCCTGATCCAGGTCGGCAGCAAACGCTGCTGAGGACACCATCAGCAGAACGCTGAGAAACAGACTTTTCAGGAGTTCCCTGGATTTTTCGACCATGACTAAAACAGCTCGCTGTCTTCACTGAACAGATCGTCGAGCTCCCGGTCTACCTTGACCAGGATCTCGTGCTTTATGTTCACGTTGAGATTGATGGTGATGGGCTCGTCGGTGGCCACCTTCACCGTAGGCGTGCAGCCTGCCGTAAGCAGGAGCACCGTCACAAGAACCATTACCGTGCGCACTATTGCCACCACCCGTGCATGTGTACCTCAAACCATAGTCCGCATCGCGGCATCCGGCAATCAGTTCCCCACCCGGCGCTCCACCTGCCGGACCACCTGGTCCTGCAGGCGCAGAGATTTCAGCAGCACCGGGATGTTTTCACTGATGTTCAGGTTGTAATGAATAGGGCGCCCGGCTTCCACCTCAGGGTTACGCCCCTGCAGATGTACCGCAAGCTGCAGATCGCCGCTCTCTGCGTAGTCGACCTCGGCTTCCAGCAGGGTGTAGTTGAAATCCTTCAGGGCCAGCAGGGCGAAATCCAGACCGGGCTGGCCCGTCGGGCCGCTGAGCTCCGCGGACACCCGGATGATGCCGCCGGGGGGTGCAGCTTGCACCTTGCCTCCCTCGATGCTGATGGCGTTGTCCAGCAACGCAACGGGAATTACCCCATTGAGACGGCCGGTTCCCGTGACTTCAGCGCCCTCCAGCGCAAGCACCTCGGACAGGTCGAGCTCCACGAGACGAAGCTCCAGAGACCCGTAACCGGTGCCGGGAAAATAGCTGAAAGGCTCGGCAACGACACCGCCGCCTAGCAGCGCGGCGGAAAACTCCCGCACCGTCACCTGGCTGCCGGTCCAACCTAGGAAAGCGGACAGATTGCTTGCAACGAAGCCGACGTCCAGAGACTCAGCGGTCACCGGGGTTTCGTCGAAGATCCATGTGTCCCCCTGCACGCGCAGCTTGAACTCCCCGTTCAAACCCTGGACGAGGTAGTCCTCGTAGTGGGCATCCACACCGATGAGCGAAATCGTGACGCGCCCGGCCGGAGCCTCGAAGTCATCCCACTCCAGATCGAGAACATATCCCAGGCGGCCCGCGTCGAGATCCCAGGGCTCCTGCCAGCGCGACAGCACGCTCGCCGCAAACGGCTTGCTGAGCTCCGTGGCGCCGGTGACGACGGCGCTGCCCGCACCGGTCTCCATGTTGAATGCCGAGGAAAACGTCAGATTGCCCAACGCCCCGGCGTCGGCAACGCCCTCGGCAGCAAGCACATCACTGGTAAGGGTCAGATTCGATGCCACCTGGGACTCCAGCTTGACCTCGTCTGCAGCTATCGCGCCCGCAAAGCTGAGCGGGCCGGCATAAGCGTCCGCCCCGGTCCGACGAACAGCGGCCTCCAGGCGGCCGTCGAGTTTCACCGCATCGGAGCGCGCGGTGACGTCGGCAGCCCACTCCAGTCCGAGCGCCGCTCCCGTCGTGACCGCAAAGCGGCGGACGCTGCCCTCGGCATTGACCGCCGCGCTGCGCAGATCGACCTCCATTCCCGGACCACCAGCCACACGCGCCCCGTCATAGCGCAGGCCATAGCCTTGGGGCAGCCTGGCAGACAGGGACAGATCCGGCGTTTTCAGCGCCAGAGCACCCCCTGCGGCGGCGTCCAGAACACCCGCCTCCAGCTGTACGGTACCTGCCAGCTCATCGACTTGAATGCTGTCGTCCGCCGACTGCCAGGCCAGATCAAAAGACCCGCTGACGTTCAGGCCCCGCCAGTCGAGGTCAGCCGGCAGCGGCCAGGGAATCCGTGTTTTCAATTCGCTCTGCAGAAGCCCTTGGCCCGCCGGCAGCCCCGCAAGCTCACCGGCAAGCTGCAGCGCATAACCGGACAGCCGCACATCCGCATCTACCACCAGCGCCTCAGCTTCGAGTTGGGACACGGCGCTCAGAAAGGGCGGGCCGTCGCCGTCCCGCTCGCGGAAACGAATGGTTACCAGGCCCTCACCGGAAAGCTCGGCGTCCAGCTCGAAACGGCTGGCGGCTTCAGGCGCCTCCGCGCGAAGGGTGAGAGCAAATCGATTGTCTGCGTAGACCAGCTCGCCGCCGGCGAGAAGCCCCAGCTCAGGCACCTGCACCTGAAGCGTCTCGACCCGGGCCGTGACGAAAGGCAACGCAGAGGGCCAGCCGGTCAGCGAAACGGGCTCGGGTTCAGCTGCTGCGACGTCCTCCGCGGGCTCGAGGGCCTGATCGTCGAGAAGCGTCAATTCCATGAACTCGAAAGCAACGGATTCGAGGCGCCCGCGCAGAAGGTCACCAAGATCGTAGGTCAACCGACCCTCCCTGGCGTGGAGCTGAAAGCCAGACCCGCTCAGGTCCACGCGACGGATACTCACAAAGCCAGGCCGCGGATAGCCCGTTTCAACGTCGAACGAGGCAAGCCCGAGCGGGCCGGCCATGGCCGCAGCGGCGTGGCCGAGCAGCGCAGGAGTGGCCGCATAAAACAGCAGCGCGAGTGCAACCAGGGCCAGAAGAAGGTTGTAGCGCCAGCGCCACCACCAGCTGTCGCGCCAGCCTACGGCTTCCGCTTCCGAGACCTGATCATTCACATGGGATTCCGAAACCAGTTACAGCGCAGCTGCTGGAAAACGGACAGTTTACCTTGAGTACCCCTGGATGCATCGATCGGCCACGCGAATGGCAGCCCGCCGGGTTACACTGTAGGAAATTCTGAGTGCGAGAGGCCCTGAATATGGCGAACGTCGAATGGCTGATAGCGGGCGGGCTGCTCGCGCTGGGGTTGGTAATCGGCTTGGGGATCGGACTGTTCATCAGCCGCAAAACCGGCAAGGTAAGAGATCTGCAGGACCAGCTGGAGAGCACGCAGTCGGAACTGGACGAGTACCGGGAGCAGGTGGTCACCCAGTTCAGCGAGACCGCGCATAAGTTCAAAAACCTCAACGATGCCTACGTCGACCTGCACCAGCAGCTGGCGAACAGCGCCAGCGCGTTGTGTGGAAACGCCGCCGGGCCGCTGCTGGAAGCACCCGGAAGCGTCGAGAAGCTGATACCGGCGGAAGCAGCGGACGAGGCGTCGGCCGAGGCGTCGCCCGAGGCTTCACCCGAGGCTTCACCCGAGGCTTCACCCGAGGCTTCACCCGAGGCTTCTCCCGAGGCTCAACCTCGAACCGCCGCAGCAAGCGAGGAGGCCGGCCCTGACGTCGAGAAAGCCTCGGAGGAAGTCTCAGAGCAACCCCCCGAGGAAGACCTAAAGAAAACCTCCGAAGCGGTCACCACCGCAACAACCGATTCATCTGCAGCGGCGGGCGCCGAGACCTCTGGTGAACCCTCCACGCAGGCGGATGCCGGTAACAACATCGTCGTGCCGGAGCCGAGCCGGGGGGACGACGCGGGAAGCGACGAGTCGGCAAAGGCAGCGGAGCCCACCGAGCCCAGGAAACACGGCGTCGGCTCTTGACCGATGCGCCCGTTGGCGCGAACTTAAGTCGACGCACGATCTGGATGGTAGGGAGGGCATTGATCATGGGGAGGCTGGACGGCAAGGTCTGTCTGATAACGGGGGCCGCACGGGGGCAGGGCGCGGCTGAAGCCGAACTGTTCGCGGCTGAGGGTGGCACAGCATGGCTGGCCGACGTGCTGGATGCCGAAGGAGAAGCCACCGCGTCCAGGGTCGGCGGGACTTACCGTCACCTCGACGTGAGCGATGAACAAGGCTGGCAACAGCTGATCGACGAAATCGTCAATCGCCACGGGCGGATCGACGTGCTGGTGAACAACGCCGGCATTTTCCGCAGCAACCGGATGCTGGACACTCCCCTGGACGAATTCGACCTGGTCATGGATGTAAACTGCAAAGGGGTGTTCCTCGGCATGCGCACCGTGGCCGGGCCCATGCGTGAGGCAGGTTCCGGCAGCATCGTCAACATATCTTCGCTGGCGGGAATGCAGGGCGCGGCCGGCGCCTTTGCCTACGGCACCTCCAAATGGGCCGTGCGGGGCATGACCAAAACTGCAGCGGTTGAATTGGCCCGGCGGGGCATTCGGGTCAATTCCATCCATCCGGGTCTCATCGCCACGGATATGGCCGATCAGTTGCCGAGAGTCGAGCGCATGCAACGGGGCATCCCCCTGGGCCGCAGCGCCACCGCGGACGAGGTAGCCAGGCTGGCGCTGTTCCTGGCCAGCGACGAGAGCTCTTACAGCACCGGGTCCGAGTTCATCGTGGACGGCGGATTGAACGCCGTCTGAACGCTTGTCAGCAACTGGCTGGAGGATCGATCATGCTGAACTTGTCCATTCCCGAGCACGTTGAACCGCTGCGCAACAAGGCGCTGCAATTCATCGAGCAGGAAGTTTATCCGGTAGAGACGGAACTGCTTTCAGACAAGGTGAGCGCGAGACGCGGCCAGCTCATGCGCAGCCTCATGGATAAGGCCAAAGCCGAAGGGCTCTGGGCGCTGGGCCATCCCGAGGAGATCGGCGGGGGCGGCCTGCCCTTCATGGACTACGTGTTCATCAACGAGGTGGTGGGGCGCTCCGAGGTGGCCATGGTGGCGCTGGGCACGCACTCGCTGCAGGACTCCATCATGCTGCATCGCTATGCCAGCGATGAGTGGCGGGAAAAATACCTGCGCCCGCTGGTGGACGGCGAGGTATTCCCCAGCTTCGGGATGACCGAGCCCGACGTCGCCAGCTCCGATCCTACCCAGCTGCAGACCCGGGCGGTGCTGGAAGGCGACGAGTGGGTGATCAACGGTCGCAAATGGTTTACCTCCGGCGCCGCCAACGCCGCCTACACAACAGTGATGGCCCGCACCGAAGATGAAGACACGCCGCCCCACGCGGCGTTCTCCATGATCGTGGTGCCCACGGAAACGCCCGGTTACAACATCATCCGCGACGTGAAGGTGATGGGGCAGGCGGACGGTCACTACGAGGTCGTCTACGACAACGTGCGGGTGCCCAAGGACAACCTCCTGGGACCGCGTGGCCAGGGGTTCAAAATCGCTCAGGATCGGCTGGGCCCGGGCCGTATCTTTCACTGCATGCGCTGGCTGGGTCAGGCCCAGCGGGCCTTCGACCTCATGTGCGAGCGCGCGAACAGCCGAGTGGCATTCGGCAAAACCCTGGGCGAGCATCAGCAGATTCAGAAGTTCGTGTTCGATTCGGCGGCGGATATTCAGGCCAGCCGGCTGCTGACTCTGCACGCGGCACAGAAAGTCGATCAGGGCGACGAGGCACGGGTGGAGATCGGGTTGATCAAAGTATTCGGCGCGAAGATGCTGCACGACGTCATCGACCGGGCCATTCAGGTGCACGGCGCTCTGGGGGTTACCGAGGACACGCCGTTGGAGCGCATGTATCGACACGCCCGCTACGCGCGTATCTACGACGGCGCGGATGAGGTCCACGTGCAGAATACCGGGCGGCGAATTCTACGCCGCTACGCCAACGGCGAAGGGTTCGATTTCGGGTTGCGTTGATCTGACGGCTTATCCGATGAAGCGCACCGGCCCGGAAAACTTCGCCGGGCCGAGCGGCAACGGATTTCTAGGCTGAAAGCCCCGCATCAATAACCAGTTCCGTCCCCGTCATGTAGGATGACTCGTCGCTGGCAAGAAACAGCACGCCGTTGGCGATGTCTAGCGGCTGTCCCGGCACCCCGTTGGGAACGACCTGCTCCGCCATGGCATCAACGTCCACGGTGTTGGCGCCGGGCTCGAGCGATCCAGGCACCACCTTGCTCCAGATCGGCGTTTCGATGATCCCGGGATGCACCGAGTTCACCCGTACCGGCCAGCGTTCCTGGGCGCACTCGAGCGCCACCCCCTTGGTCAGCAGGCGCACACCGCCCTTCGTCGCGCAGTAGGCGGAAAGCCGCGGGCTGCCCTGCAGGCCCGCAACCGACGACAGGTTGATGATGGAGCCCGAGCCTGACTCGCGCATGAGCGGGATGCTGTGCTTGATGCCGAGGAACACGCCATCCAGATTGATGGCCTGCTGGCGCTGCCAGTCGGCCAACGTCATCTCGACGATGCTCGCCGCGATACCAATGCCGGCGTTGTTCACCAGGATGTTGAGCCCGCCGTAACGCTGCTTCACCGTGCCCAGGACGTCGACCCAGGCCTGCTCGTCAGTAACGTCGTGACGCAGGTATCCAGCCTTGCCGCCGGCAGCCTCGATTTCCTGCACCACCGTTTCGCCGGGACCGTCCTGAATGTCTGTGACCATGACCATGGCGCCCTCTTCCGCCAGACGCAGGGCGCATGCACGGCCGATACCGGACGCCCCGCCCGTCACCAAGGCCACCTTACCTTCCACCCTGCCTGCCATCGGTGACTCCTCTTGACTTCAGCTGAGCGCGTCAGGCCAGCTGCGCGTTGAGCCAGGATACGATATCCGTCATCACCTGGTCCCGGTTCGTTTCGTTCAACATCTCGTGGCGGCCACCGGCGTAGTACAGCGTGTCTATCTGCTGCACCCCGGCGTCACGCCAGCGCTGCTCCAGCAACCGCAAGCCCGCCAGCTTGAAGTTGATGGGATCTTCGTCACCGGCGACGAACAGGCAGGGCAGATCGCTGCGGCTCGCCGCCAGCCTATCCGGGTCTGCCAGGCGCCGCGCGCTGGCCCGGGGAAAAGGCTTGCTCTGGGTCTCGAAGCCGCACCGAGGGTCATCGATATATTTGTCCACCTCTGCAGGATCACGGGACAGCCAGTCGTAGGGCGTGCGCGCGGGCTCGAAATTTTCGTTGTACGGCGGCAGAGGCGGCGGCTCCCCTTCAGAAGGCAGCGCCCGCGCCGTGGAGCCGGACAGTATCAGGGCGGCAATATCCTCAGAGTGCTCCTGAGCGTACTGCTGACCCGCAGCCGCGCCCATGCTGTGCGCAAAGAGCACCACGGGCTTCTGGCCATGGGCCTGCTTCGCCATGGTTATCAGCTGCGCCAGATCCGCAACCAGCGCATCCCAGCCGCCGGCGCCGAAATCACCGAAGCCTTCCGGGCCCGGCGATCGGCCGTGACCGCGATGATCGGGCGCCCAGACCTTGAAACCCTCGGCGTTCAGCACCCGGGCGAATCGATCGTAACGCAGGGCGTGCTCTGCAGCCCCGTGAGCGATGACTACTACGCCCCGGGGGGCTGGAACGATCCAGCGGTAAGCCTGAATCCGCAAACCGTCCGCCAGGGAATGGAACTGAAAGGTTTCGTCCGCCATTGCACGCTCACCGGTTGAATCCTGAAGTGTAACCCGGTCGTGGGGACGGGGCAGTGGAACCTGATTCAGCACGCTGGCATCGTCCAGGGCCGATTGACCGGCGTCCAGACCCTGACTAAGGTCGAACCAACTCTGGAGGGAGAACCAACATGCGCGGTCGCCAGGTCTTCATGGACAGCCTGCAGGCACACGGCGTGCGCTGTATCTTCGGCAATCCCGGCACCACGGAAAACCCGCTGCTGGACAGCCTGGCCGACTATCCGGACATCCGCTACATCACCACGCTGCACGAGGGCATCGCCGTGTCTGCCGCCAGCTACTACGCCCAGGCCAGCGGCGAGACGGCCGTGGCCAACGTGCACGTAGCCCCGGGTCTGGGCAACGGCCTGGGCTCGCTGTTCGGGGCGCTGAAAGCGGGCAGCCCGATCATCCTCACCGCCGGTCAGCAGGACACGCGGATGCGGCTGCGGGACCCCATGCTGCAGTACGACCTGGTAGCCATGGCGGCGCCGCTGACGAAGTGGAGCGCTCAGGCGGAATCGGCAGACGAGATGGCGGACCTCATGCGCCGTGCGTTCAAGGTTGCCAACGACGCGCCAAAAGGGCCCGTCTTTATCGCCCTTCCCGTGAACGTAATGGAGCAGGAAACCGACAAGGGGGCAGTCACCGCCGGCCAGCTGTTTGCCGCCAGCGAGCCGGCAACGGACGGGGTGCAGGCTGCAGCGGCGCTGCTGCTCGACGCCGCGAATCCGGCCATCATCGCCGGGGACCAGGTGGCCATACAGGTGGCCAGCCACGCCCTGACGAAGCTGGCAGTGGCCACTGGCGCAGCGGTATTCAACGAGGGCCTGCGGCTGCACATGCCGTTCCCCAATCGCCATCCCAACGCCCGCGGCGCGCTGGGCTTCGAGGCGGGGACCATCCGGCGCACCCTGCAGGACCACGACCTGGTGCTCATGCTGGGCGGACCCTTCTTCGAAGAGATCTGGTACGACGCGGTCAGCCCCATACCCGAAGGCGTACCCGTCGCGCAGATTGCCGACAGCCCGCAAACCATGGCACGCAACTTCGAGTTGGCCGCTGGGCTGGTCGGCGATCTGAGCGTCTCCCTGGAGGCGGTTTTGGCCGCGGTGCAGGCCTCGGCGAATGACGCCTATCGGCAGGCAGCCAGCGCGCGTAACGATGCGCTGGCTGCCGCCAACCTGGCGCGTCGGCAACAGGCGGCGGCTGCAGCGGACAGACTTCGGGACGCGCGCCCCATGACGCCGGGCCGGGCGCTGGCAGAAATCGCCAGGGTCATGCCGGCCAACGTCATTCTGGTCGACGAATCCATTACCGCGGGCCCCGACGTGACCGGCGCCTTCGATTTCGCCGGCCCGGGCGACTACTACGGCCAGCGGGGCGGCGGCATCGGCCAGGGCATCGCCGGCGCGCTGGGGGTTAAGATTGCAAATCCGGATCGGCCCGTGGTGCTGATATCCGGAGACGGCTCTGCCATGTATCAGATCCAGTCGCTGTGGACCGCCGCCCACCTGAATCTGGACCTGATCTTCGTCATTCTCGCCAACCGGGAATATCGCGTCCTCAAGCACAATATGGACATCTACCGACAGCGCTTCGACGCCGAATCCAATCGCCCCTACCCCCACATGGATCTGACCCCAGTGCTGGACTTTGCGGCCCTGGCTGCGGGCATGGGCGTAGCGGGGTTGCGCGTCGATGATCCCGACGCGCTGGCGAGTGCAGTTTCGCATGCGCTGGAGGCGGGCGGCCCGCACCTCATCGAGGTGCACGTTTCCGGAAAACCGTGACCCGAGCGAGCCGGCAGATCATCCAGCGAGCCCTGACGCAACTGGGAGGTGCGACGGGCACCCAACCGCAAAACGCCAGGCTTGCCGTGCGCGCGCAGAATCTCACCCTGGGCACCCGGTTTCGCGCCGCGGAGGCTGCCAGCGCCGCTCTGCTGGCGGGCGCCAGCGAGGCTGATCAGATTGCCCGGCTGCGTGGACGGGCGCCCGGCCGCATCAGCCTCAGCACGCGACACGTGGAAGCCTCGCTGCTCAGCTTCATGTTTCTGCAGTTTGCCAACGCGGCAGAAGCCCCCGCTGCACGAATCGCGCCCGAAGAACGCACCGCCGCCGCCGGCTTTTACCCCACGGCAGACGACCGCTGGATCTATCTGCACTCGGGATTTCCCCACAACACCGCAGGGCTGCTGAAGCTCCTCGGCGCGCGCGACGACCGCGAGGCGGTAGCTGCAGCCGTTCGCACCGCCAAAGGGCTGGAGCTGGAGAATCTCATCGCGGAAGCGGGCCTGTGCGGGGCGATGGTACGCAGCCCGTGGGAATGGGACGAGTCCGCAGCCGGCCAGCTGCTGGCTTCGAGCCCGATCGTCGAGATCATTCAAACCGGCGACAGCCCGCCGGAGCCGCTCCCGGCAGATGCCGACCGCCCGCTGGCGGGCAGCCGCGTGCTGGACCTGACGCGCATTCTGGCGGGACCCACCTGCGCGCGCACGCTGGCGAGCTACGGCGCAGGCGTCCTGCGCGTTGGCGCGCGGCACCTGCCCTCCATCCCGCTCTTTGTCGCGGATACCGGCTTCGGCAAGCGATCGACACATCTGAACCTGATGAGCAAACGGGGCAAGACGCGACTGCGTGGGCTGATCCGTCAATCGGACGTGTTCTCTCAGGGCTACCGCTCTGGCGCCATGGACCGCCTGGGCTTCGGCGTCAGCGAGGTCACCCGCCTGCGGCCCGGCATCGTCTACGTATCCATCAACTGCTACGGTCACGAGGGCCCCTGGCGCGCGCGCCCGGGCTGGGAACAGCTGGCGCAAACGGTGACGGGCATGGCTGCGGTTCAGGGCGAGGACTTTCACGGCGGTCTTCCCCAGCTGCTGCCGGCCGCGGTGACGGATTACACCACCGGTTACCTGGCAGCATTGGGCGCCCTCAGCGCGCTGCGCAGAAGAAGCATTCAGGGAGGCAGCTACTGGGTGCGGGTCTCGCTGGCAAGAACCGGCGTGTGGATTCGCGGGCTGGGCACAAGGTCCACCCTGGACGCTTCACCGCTGTCGCAAGAGGAACTTGCGCGCCTGAGGTCTCGCACCCAGAGCCCCTGGGGTGCAATCGACTACCTGCGCCCCGCGGTGGAGCTGTCCTCGTCGGCCGTTCGCTGGGAGCTGCCGCCCGTTCCGCTGGGGACGCACCCACCCGAATTCGACTGAAGTCATCAGTAAGCCCGGTGGCCGCATCCTATCAGCAGCACCAGATCAGAAATCCCCATGGGAGTTAAATAGGGGAAGGGTCCAGCACCCACTCCAGCGGCGGGCCGCCACCTGCCGTATCCGTCAACAGCAGAGAGTATCGACTGGTATCGACCAGGGTTATGCGCTCCGGCCCGATGAGCGCATTGCCGTCGCTGTCCCGGACCACCAGATCGTAGTCCCCGGATCCAACCACCGTCCCTTGGGTGGCGCCAAAGTCGAGCAGAGGGAACGTGGCGGGACGACTCGCCGTGGTTTCTCCGGGACGCAGCAGGAAGACGTTGAGGGGCCCGCTGCCGGCCGCACCGTTCACGGCTCTGACCTGCGCGTAGTCGGGGATGGGGCGATAATCTTCAATGGCGCCGGGGCCGACCACGTTCAGGCCGTTGCCGCTCGCCGGGTCGGACCTAAGGCCGGCGAAGTACTGGACGATCGCGTCGCCCGGGGACAGGGTGATGCCCCCACTGAACAGCACGTCGGCAGGAACCCCTGCCACCGTGGCGTTGTTCTCAAAGCTGCCGCCGACGAAGCTCTGGTAAGCGGAAACCGTCTGGAACGGCTGGCCGGAGAACTCCGGGATCCCTGTTGCCGGGCCGAGATAAACGTCGATTGCCGGCACATCGGCCACCAACTGGCCAACCCGGTAGTTGCTGACGTAGGGCTCGTCCGGGAAGGTCGAAGCGAAGCTCTGAATGCGCTTCACTCTCAGCTGGGCATCGCCAGGCCCGAAGTAATTGAAAGCAGCAAGCAGCACGCGGTTATCAGCGCTGAAGGAGGTGGTGCCAGAGTCGTAGAGCAGATTCCCGGCATCTCCCGGGGGGGTGACTCTGATCCGGTAGTCGGAACCCGCAGGTATATCCTGCAGTGCGGAAGCCTCCCCGAAAGCCAGGCTCACCGGCGTCTCGCCAGCCAGGCCCGCAGCATCCGCGGTCAGATAGAAGTCGAGCGTTGAGCGACCGGACACGGTGTGCAGAAACTGCGCCTGAGGGTCCAGAGGGGTGCCGCTTCTGTTCCGCTCGCCATAGCCATATTCGGTATTGCTCACCTCGAAAATGGCGGGGCTGGCCAGGGTGCCGGCCAGCACCAGGGTGGTCTCGTCATCGGTAAAGAGCTTGATGTTGTCGTCGCCGAAGCGCTCCACGAGGGTCACCGCATCGCCAGCGGGATCCTCATAGGTCACCTGCACATTGTAGCCGCCGACCAGCACGCTCTCCCGCCGCGCCTCACCAAAACCCAGCGAAAACTGCTCCGCACCTCCGTTGGAACCGGCATAGGCCACGGTTACCTGGGGCGCATCCGGAATGGCATGAATGAACCCCAGATCTCCAGCGTCCGGCGTGGGATCGAACTCGGCGTCATCGCGATCCTCGTCGTTTGACTTGGCATCACAGCCCGAGAGCAGCGCGATCAATCCCGCTGCGATAAACCACCGAACCACCCTGCTCATGCGCTGCGCTACCTGCTCCGTTTCAGTTATTGACTCGCCCCGATTGCGGACCGGCAACGCCGCGCCCGCCGGGGGCGCAAAATTCTAACACTATGCGGGGCGGTAAACGGCTTCAGAACACGTCGAGGTTCCGGTCCGTCTGTTCGGCAGTGAACGCATAACGCGCCGCTGCAACGGCGGCCAGGAGCTTCCGCATCGGATCGAGGCTGGTTTCAAACCAGAGAAAGGCGTAGGAGCGCAGGTCAGATACCCGGGTGTCGCTGGTATTGTCCAGCTGCATGAGCTTGCGCGGCAGCTCGCCGTTGACGCGCAGATAGCGCTCTCCCAGCAGCTGCTCGCATTGGTGCGAGCTGACGCAGGAGCTGGCGCTCATCATGTGGTCCAGAAGCCCGTTGGAAACCCAGCCAACGATGCCCCAGTCCTGCGAGGCCCGGCCGATCTTGTCCCGATCTTCCTGTCCCAGATCGTGTACCGGCCGGCCGGTGCCAAGGGAAACCATCCAGATCTCTTCCAGCGTGTGGCCCATTGCCAGGGCTTCGGTGATGGCGCACAGGCTGGGGTCGTTGGTGGTCAGGGCGCCGTCTATGAGCCAGCGTCGTTTCGGCGCCGAGCTGGCCACGGTGGGATAGAGGGTGGGCGCCGCGGTGGCGGCATCGCAGACCTCGGCGAGAGACGGGTTGTAAGACGCATCGTGGCCGCGATTGTTCTTGAAGGTCACCAGCTCACGGTTGATGAAGTCGTAGGCCAGGATCAGCAGGTGCTTGTCCTCGATGTCGTTAATGCGGGCACCCTCAGCCAGGGTTTCTATGTAAGTCCGCTTGTTGACACCGTCGTACTTAGGCTGGTTCTGCATGCGCCCCAGCATTCGGTCCCAGACGGACTTGTCGAAGATCTTGGACATGTTTTCCGAGGAGTAACTCTGCTTGGCCAGGAGCTCCATGGAACCCGAATTCCGCGCCAGGTAGGCGGCGACCAGGGCGCCGGTGCTGACGCCGGCGAAAAAATCGAAGCTCTCCCGCACGGGTATGCCGCCTTCATGCTCGAAGTGATAAAGCAGGTTGGCCGGAATCGCGCCGCGCGTGCCGCCGCCATCGACGCTGAGTATCAGCAAAGGCCCCTTGCCAGACATGAAAGCCCCCCGGTTTTGGACAGACCGTTAAGGTACCCCAGATCGTCGGCAACGAGAACGAGAGGGCAGAGCCTCAGTCGAACAACCGCTTCCCTGAAGAGAAAACGAGAAAGAAAACCAGTCCGAACAGGGTAACCCCGGCGGCGACCTGAAAAACCAGCACCCAGGAACCGGTGGTTTCCAGTATCAGACCGCTGAGAAAGACGCCGATGATGCCGGGTATGGTGCCCGCCGTGTTGGTGATACCCATCAGCGTTCCCGCATGCTTGGGCGCCACGTCCATGTGGTTCACCGCGAACCCGCCGGTCACGAAGGCGCCGAGCGCGTTTCCCACGGCCATGACCGCTATGGCCATCCACGCGGTCTCTACATAGCCCACTACCATGAGGGCCAGTGACAACCCGCCGAAGCCGATGGTCTGCATCAGCTTTCGCACCCGGCCTACCTCCATGCCGCCAGCGACGATCCGATCGGCAATGTTGCCCGCCAGGTTGAGAAACAGAAAAGACGCCAGGCTGGGAATCATGGTGAACCAGCCCACCGCGGCGTAGTCCACGCCCAGGCCTTTGTTGACGAACGTGGGCAGCCAGGAGAGCAGGACGTACAGAGACCAGTTGTTACAGAAGTGGGCGACGATGATGGCCCATACGGGCATGGAGGTTAACAGAGCCTTCCAGGGCACGGCCTCGCCGGCGGCCTTCGGGGTCGCTCCGGCGCTGATGATTTCCAGCTCTTCGGCACCGATCTTCGGGTCGTCCGTAGGAATCGCCGCGACGGTGCGATGCCAGAACAGATACCAGACCCCACCCAGAAGGCCGAAAAGATAGAAGGCCCACTGCCAGCCGAGAGATTGAACGATGTAGGGGGTAATGACGAGGGCGAAAACGGTGCCCAGGGGGATCGCACTGTTAGTCAGGCCGATGGCCCGGGATCTTTCCTGCAGCGGGACCCAGCGGCTGTAGAGGCTGTATATCGATGGGAAAGTGACCGCTTCGCCCATGCCCATGGCGATGCGGGTCAGGATCAGAATACCCAGACCCAGAAAGGCTGCCGGCGGAGTCAGAATCGTGAACAGCGACCATAAGAGCACGCCCGCGCCAAGCACCACTTTGCCGCCGAAGCGATCTGCCAGCCGCCCGCCCACGACCTGCAGAAGCAGGTAGCCGACGAAGAAGGATGAAAGCACCAGCCCCTGAGTGTCCATGCTCCAGCCGAGATCGGCGGCCATGGGAATGATGGCGACGGAGATGTTGACCCGGTCGATGTAGCAGACGAACACCGCCAGAAACGACAGAAAAACCAGGTTGTGGCGACGAGGCCAACCCGACGAGAACAGCATCCCCTTCTCCCCCACTCATCTTCGACAAATGTACCCGGAAACCTCAGGGCAGGCGATCGCTGTATCCCGGGGTCAGTCGCAGTCGGGCACCCGGCCAGCAGAACGCGCGTTGAGCGAGCGCTGCATGGCGGCCGGCACCCGCGCGTTCAGCTCGGTAATTCTCCGCTTGTCCGAGGGGTGGGTAGAGAGGAATTCAGGGGGCTTGGATCCGCCCGCTTTCGACATGTTCTGCCACAGCTTCACGCTTTCACGCGGATCGAAACCGGCGTCGGCCATGAGATCCAGCCCCACCACATCGGCTTCTGCCTCCTGGCGTCGGCTGAAGGGCATGAGCACGCCCACCTGAACGCCCAGACCAAGGAGACCATACAGCTGCTGCTGGGCCGGTGACTGGGCACCCGCGGCGACCTGCACCACCTGCATCCCGGTGCCCACCGCATAGTTGGTGGAGACCCGCTCGTTGCTGTGCTTCGCCACCACGTGCGCAACCTCATGGCCGATGACGGTAGCCAGCTGGTCCTGATTCTCGGCAACGTCCAGCAGGCCTTTGTAGACGCCGATCTTGGAACCCGGCAGCGCAAAGGCGTTTACCTGGTCATCGTCGAACACGCGTACTTCCCAGTCGGCGGGGTTTCCGCCCGGCATGGCCCTGACGATGTAGTCCGACACGCACTGCACGTAGCGGTTGACCTTTGCGTCCGCTGACGCCGGGGTCTGCTGCGTCATCTCCTTGAACGCGGCCGCCCCCATTGCATCCATCTCCGAATCCGGAAACAGAATCAGCTGGCTGCGACCGGTGGGGGATGTGGCGCAGCTGCACACTGCTACCAGGCAGAAAAATATGGCCGATACTTTCATCATGACTCGCCACCTCTGATCATCAGGCTGCACTCAGTAAGACAGATAGCGCCGCCCTGAGTTCGGCCTCGGTTTCGGTTCCGGCTAAACGAACTCCGGATATTCCGGCCACCACATCGCCTCACGCGCGGCCGCTTCGAAATCATCCGGCCGTTCGGCGGTAGCCAGCCCCTCGTCGAAGGCCTGCTCGCAGACGGCGGCCGCGCAGACGGCCGTGATGTCGCGCAGCCGGGCGATGGCGGGATAGAGAGATCCACGGCCAAGCTCCGCCTCGGTGATCTGTCCGGCAAGGGTCTTCGCAACGCGGGTAATCATGTCGTCAGACACTTCCCGCGCGCCGGCCAGCAGGGCGCCCAGACCCAGCGCCGGGAACACGAACACGTTGTTGCCCTGGCCAATGTGAACAACGCGCTGTCCCAGCGTAACCGGCTCGAACGGGCTGCCGGTTGCCACCAGCGCCTGCCCGTCCGTCCACTCAAGAAGGTCTTTCGGCGTAGCCTCGGTATTGGCCGTGGGGTTGGACATGGGAAGTATGACCGGGCGTGCCACGGATCCCGCCATCTGCCGAACCAGCGACTCGTGGAAAGCGCCGGGCTGGCCTGACGTACCGATGAGCACCGTGGGCTTGTATGCGGCCACGAGGGCTTCCAATGAGCGATCTTCGTCGATGCCGGACGCCAATGCATGGGCGTGTGGCCAGGAAAGCTCGTTCTTGTAGGCGTCCGTCTGGGCCCGATCGTCCACCAGCAGCCCCCGGCTGTCCAGCAGGGCCAGGTGCTGGTGAAGGTCGTCGTCGCTGACGCCGCGCTCCCGCAGAGCGGCCTTGATCTGCCGCGCGATGCCGAGACCGGCAGCCCCGGCCCCGTGAATGACGATCCGCTGCTCCGCCAGCGGCTCCCCCAGCACCCGCAGCGCGCTGAAGACGCCGGCTACCGCCACCGCGCCGGTACCCTGAATATCGTCGTTGAACGAAAGCACCCGCTGCCGATAGCGCTCTAGAATCGCCAGCGCGTTGTCTTTGCGGAAATCCTCCCACTGAATGAGTGCCGACGGGAACAGATCATCAAACGCCTCCACGAACTCTTCCACCAGCTCATCGTAAGCGCTGCCGGTAAGGCGATCGCTGCGCCACCCCAGATACATGTTGTTCTGCAGCAGGGCCTTGTTGTTCGTGCCCACATCCAGGCTGACCGGCAAAGTCTGGGCAGGATCGATTCCGGCGCCGGCCGTGTATAGCGACAGCTTGCCGATGGAGATGGCCATGCCACCGGCGCCCTGATCCCCAATGCCAAGAATGGACTCGTTATCCGTCACCACCGCCAAGCGGATATTGCGCCCCTCGGTTCCCGTTTCCAGAACCTCGCGAATGCGCCCGCGTTCCGCCGGGGTAATCCAGACACCGCGACCACGCTGAAATACCTCACTGAACTTTTGCGTCGCCAGCCCGACCGTCGGCGTGTAGACGATGGGCATGAGCTCGTGCAGGTGATCCATCAGCAGGCGATAATAAAGATGCTCGTTGCGATCCTGCAGGCTCGCCAGCTCCCGATATCGGGCCAGCGGCTCGGCAACCGTCGACAGGCGATCGTAGAAACGCACCGCCTGCTGATCCTGATCGTTGTACGTCGGCGGCAGCAGGCCCGTCAGGCCCAGCAGCTGGCGTTCGCCATCGGTGTACGCGCTGCCTTTGTACAGCAGCGGGTCGCGGAGCACCTGGTGACCCCGCAGCTGGGTATGGATGACTTTCCTCGGCATGCTCGTTCGATCGCTCGTTTCAGTTACCGGATGCCGGCGATCGCGCCCTGCTCTATCAGCCGCTCGATCTCGGCTTCACTCAGGCCCGCTTCTGCCAGGACTTCCAGAGTGTGCTGCCCGAGATCGGGCGACGGGCCTCTGGGCCGGATATCGGCGTCGCGAATACGCATCGGAATGCGCACGCTGCGATAGGTTCCAAGACGCTGGTGATCGATGACCGGGAACATGTCGATGGCCTTGGCCTGGCGATCGTCAGCTACCTCTTCCAGGGTCAGCACGGGCCCCCATATCAATTCTTCACGATCGAAGATCTCTCCCCATTCGTCGCGGCTCTTTGCCGCCAGGGTCGCATCGATACCATCCACCAGCTCTGCCATGTGATCATAGCGGCCCCTGCCGGTCTTGAACCGCTCGTCTGCCAGCCAGTCATCCCGGTCCAGCGCGCGACAGAGTTTGGTCCAGGCGCTGTCTCCCATGGTGTTGAGCACTATCCACTTGCCGTCGCCACAGGGGTAGCGGTTTGCCACCGGCGTCAGCATCTGGTGACGGGCGCGACGACGCACCGGTGCACGATCTACCGCGGTGACGCCAAAATCCGTCGCCTGCGTCCAGATGGCCGTCTCATAAAGCGAGGTTTCCACCACCTGGCCCCGACCTGTGCGCTCCGCAAGACGCAGCCCGGCGAGAATCGCCCCGACAAGGGCCAGACCAGTAGTGTGATCTCCCTGAGCCGGCCTGGCCATGGGTACATCGCCGTCGTCACCCTCACGCATGGCGTCGTAAAGACCGGAGCGGCCGAAAAACGCGGTGACGTCGTAGCCGGGTCGAAGCGCGTCCGGACCGTTGGTCCCGTAACCCGTCAAGGTGGCGTGAACCACCCGCGGGTTGAACTTCATCAACGAGTCGGGATCCAGGCCAAACCGTTCCTGCCGGTGCGGCAGCAGATTGCACATGAAAACCTGAGCCTGCTGTACGAGCCGATGCACCAACGCAGCGCCTTCAGGGGTGTCCAGAGCGATAGCAATCGAGTGCTTGCCACGGTTGTCGACGTCGAAGCTGAGGTCGTATTCAGCAAGCTCACCGTCCACTTTCGCTGGCCGGCCGATTCCCCGCATCGGGTCGCCGCTGAGGGGCTCGACCTTTATCACCCGCGCGCCAAGATCGGCCAGAACGGCGCCCGCGCTGGGCGCCGCCATATAGTTATCAACTTCCAGGACTGTTACGTCTTCAAGAGGTGCGCTCACGTCTGCTCCTGCTTGGTTCGGTTCTGCTGCCGCCTCGAATCCGGCCGGATTCGAGGCGAGCGAGCATAGACCAAATGCGCCCTGAAGGCGCGGGCAATTGGACCGTTAACTGTTCTGGAAGCTGGGCCGGGCCTGCAGCGCCTGGTGGTAGCGGCTGACGCCGGGCAGATCGAACGGCAGTTCGAGCTTGACCATTTTTGCAAAGTCCAGCGCGCAGCCCATGGTGATATCGGCAATACTGAAGCGGTCGCCGGCGAGAAACTCGGAATCCGCAAGCACGGCATCGAATCGTTCCAGCGCGTCGGCCGCATTCTCCAGGCTGATGGCTCCCCACTCCGCAGAGATCTTCTCCCGGTCTTTGAAAAAGCCTGTAAGGTTGCGGAACGCGCCCGCGGCCGCAAGCATGAAGTTGATCTCGGCCCGGCGATTCCACATCTCGATGGTTGCCAGCTCCAGGGGCGTCGTGCCAAAAAGCGAAGGTTCCGGATGCAGCCCTTCCAGGTATCGGCAGATGGCGACGGATTCCGAAAGCAGGGTGCCGTCATCCAGCTCGAGCACGGGAACCCGGCCGAAAGGGTTCTTTACCCTGAACTCCGGGCTGAGGTTTTCTCCACCCCGAATATCGACCGGCACCGAGTCAATGGCGTCCAGACCTTTTTCTTTGAGAAATACGTGCACGCGGCGAGCGTTGGGCGAGGAGGCTTCGTGCAGCTTCATGGAGCGTCTCCAGAATTCGTAAGGCGTCAGACCTTAATGGACGGGCGCAGGATAGGCCAGCCCAAAGGCGCAGCAGCGCCAGGTTCTGACCCAGGAGACCGGGCTCGGAGAACCCATGAAACCCCGTACCACAGGTATGCAGGCTGGCCTATGATAGCCCCAAAAACGGAAACCCCCTCTTGTCCAATCCTGAAGCGCCTCAAGGGGCTCGAGGCCCATCGGTTCATGCGCCAGTCCATGCGCGCGTGCAGCCCCCGGATGCTCGACCGTTTCTGAGCATTCGGGGGGTCAGCAAACGATTCGGCGACGTCGTCGCGCTGAACGACGTATCCCTGGACATCTGCGAGGGAGAGTTTTTCAGCCTGCTGGGGGGGTCCGGCTGCGGCAAAACGACCCTGTTGCGCGTGCTGACGGGTCTTGAACGTCCGAGCACTGGCAAGATCTTCATCGACGGCCAGGACATGACGTCGACACCACCCCACGGCCGGCCCGTGAACATGATGTTCCAGTCCTATGCTCTGTTCCCACACATGAACGTGTTCAGCAACGTCGGCTTCGGCCTGCGCCAGGAGAGGATACCGAAAGCGGAGCTGGCAAGGCGGGTCGAGGATGCCCTGGCGCTGGTAGAGATGTCTGATTTCGCCCGCCGGAAACCACATCAGCTTTCCGGTGGGCAGCGGCAGCGGGTAGCCCTCGCCCGGGCGGTGGTGAAGCGGCCGAAGCTGCTGCTGCTGGATGAGCCCCTGGCGGCGCTGGACAAAAAGCTGCGAGAGCGCACCGCGCTGGAGCTGAAAGACATTCAGGAGCGGGTGGGAATCACATTCGTGCTGGTTACCCATGACCAGGAAGAGGCGATGAATCTTTCGACGCGCATCGCCGTCATGCGGCAGGGAAATCTGGAGCAGGTGGGCACGCCCCGGGAAGTCTACGAAGCGCCCGTTAGCCGCTTTGTCGCTAACTTCATCGGCTCGATCAACCTGTTGGAATGCAGCTCTCCCAGCGGGAAAGACGAGGCTGATCACGCTTACTGCGAAACGCTCGACGTCCATCTTCGTCTGCCGAGGCTGAACGGCAAAGACGCCACCGACCCGACAACGCGCGGACCCTTTCTGCTGGGGATCCGACCGGAAAAGATGCGCCTGCACCGGGGAAGACCCGAGCCTCCCGACGCTGACTCGATCCACGGTCGCATCGAACAGATAACCTATCTTGGAGCGCAGTCCACATACCACGTACGTACCGCCTCAGGGAAACTGCTGCAGGTGACGCTGCCCATGGTCGACACCGCCAACCGTGACGGCTTCGAGCTGGAGCAGTCGGTATGGGTTACCTGGTCAGCGGCCAGCACCGTAATCCTGCCGTCATGAGCTGGGGCAGGCGCCTTTTTTACGCGCTGCCACTGCTGTGGCTGACGCTGTTCCTGCTTATGCCCGCTCTCTTCGTATTGAAGATTTCACTTGCCGAATCGGTGATCGCGCAGCCGCCCTACACGCCGCTGCTACAGGAGGCCGCCGACGGCAGCACCAGCCTTCAGCTGACCCTGCTCAACTACAGATTTCTCTTCGGGGACCCTCTTTACCTGCTGTCCTACCTGACCTCGCTGAAGGTGGCCTTCGTCTGCACCATGCTCAGCCTGCTGCTCGGCTACCCAATCGCCTACGCCATCGCCAGATCCCGGGGGAGGTTGCAGCTGCTTCTGCTCATGCTGGTCATTCTGCCATTCTGGTCGTCGTTCCTGATCCGCGTCTACGCCTGGAAAATGCTGCTGCAGGGCAACGGCCTGATTAACGGCGTTCTCCTCTCCCTCGGGGTCATCGATGCGCCCCTCAACATGCTCTACACAGACGGCGCCGTCTACGTGGGTATCATCTACGCCTACCTGCCGTTCATGGTGCTGCCCTTGTACGCCGCCCTTGCACGCCTTGACTACACCACCGTAGAGGCGGCAATGGACTTGGGATGCCGACCCTGGCAGGCGTTCTACCGAATCACTCTGCCGCTGTCGCTGCCGGGCATCATCGCCGGCACGTTGCTGGTTTTCATACCCGCGATGGGCGAGTTCGTCATCCCGGAGCTGCTGGGCGGACCGGACAGCATCATGATCGGCCGGGTACTGTGGAACGAGTTCTTTACCAACCGCGACTGGCCCATCGCCTCATCCGTGGCCATGGTCATGCTGGTGATCCTGGTGCTGCCCATCGCTCTGCTGCAGAACGCGAACAGGGACCGGGGAGCCGCCCGTGGGTAAGCCCTGGACGCTGATCGCTCTTGTAACCTTCGGCTACGGTTTTCTTTACCTGCCGATCCTGACCCTCATCGCGTACTCGTTCAACGCCGGTGATCGGGTCACGGTGTGGGCCGGGTTCTCGACCCGCTGGTACGCGGCGCTGCTGCACAACGAAGAGATCCTGGACGCTGCCTGGCTGTCGCTGCGCATCGCCGCAGCTTCTGCAAGCCTGGCCACGGTGCTGGGCCTCATGGCGGGATACGTTCTGGTTCGCTTCGGCCGATTCCGCAGCCGGGGGCTCTTTTCAGGCATGCTGGCAGCGCCGCTGGTCGTGCCCGAGGTGATCACCGGTCTCTCGCTGCTGATGCTGTTCGTCGCTCTCGAGGACCTTACCGGTTGGCCCCCTGGTCGAGGCATCATCACCATCGGCATCGCCCACATCACCTTCTGCACCGCCTACGTCGCCGTGGTGGTGCAGTCGAGGCTGATCCAGCTGGACCCTTCTCTGGAAGAAGCCGCCCTGGACCTGGGGGCCAGCCCCTGGCGGACGTTCCTGCAGATCACCGTGCCCCTGCTGGCACCCGCCCTGGCGGCAGGCTGGCTGCTGGCCTTCACGCTGTCCATTGACGATCTGGTGATCGCCAGCTTCGTCTCGGGACCCGGGGCGTCCACCCTGCCCATGGTGATCTTCTCAAAGGTCCGGCTGGGGCTGTCGCCAGAGATAAACGCGCTTGCGAGCCTGCTGATGCTCGCCGTTCTGCTCGGGGTCGCCGTGGCCCTGTTGCTCGCCGGCCGCCGCGACATGATCAGCGAGCGGGGCTCACCCCGCTGACGACCGTCTTTGGTCAACGCCTGGCGGCCTGTCTGCACGTCGCCGTTGTCGCCCCATAGCATCTCGGTAGACGAGTCGGAGGTTGCGAATCCCGAATGAGATCTGCCTTACTATTTGCTTGTAAGGCCAATGGTTGAAGCTCATTATGCGAGCGGGAGATCGATATAAACGAGGGAGAATCATGAGAACACTATTTGCCGCTGCGCTGCTGGCAGCGTTTGCCGCACTTACCGGCACGTCTGCGTATGCCGCCAAGTTCATGACGGTGATCACAGTGGAAACCGATGACGTAGCCGCCTACGCCAACTTTGTCGGCAAGCTCAACAGAACCTGGAAAGCCGAAAAGGTCAACGCTTCCGGAAGCGTCTACGTTCCTGCTCAGGCCGGGGAACAGGTAGGCGTTGCCTATTACGTGTCATTTGCAGACAACAGCGCCGACTGGATGGCGCAGGGGACGTCTGCGGCCAACAACAAAGCGGTGGCGGACGTGATCGCCACAGCGGATGTAATTCGAACCCGGTTAGACAACTCGCTCTACACGGCCCTCATTGACGGCGGCGTTTACGACGACGGGGTGGTTTACGCCACCTTCGTGAAGACCACCGACACAGCCGCCTATCTGGAAGCCATGGGCAACCTGGACAAGCTGATGTCGGCGAACGGGCTGGACGATGCAAAGTTGAGCGTATACAGCGCCATCGCGGCCGGAGACGGCGCAGGCCAGCTGCAGGTGCTCATGTCCCTGCCGAGTCAGGCTCGGGTAGCCGCGCTGCTGGACGCCATGAGTTCGGACTGGCTGCAGAATTTTCTGGGGGGCATCGCCCCCATCAGAACCCTGCAGTCCAACGGCATCTACATGACGGTTCCCACTCAATAATCGGGGCGTACAGACAGGTGGCCTGAGCCCGAGGCTTGCCCGGCAGCAGCAACAGGGTTTTTACAGGCCGGTTTTCACCGACGTCCACAGCCGGTTGCGCAATCGCACATAGCCGGGCGGTTTGACCTGGTTCGGGAAAAGTCTGGCCATGACCTCGGGCGAGGGATAGATCGCGGGATCGTCGCGGATGGCCGGGTCCACCAGGGGCAACGCGTCCCTGTTGCCCCCGGGAAAGAACGTGGCGTTGGTGTTGCGCGCCGCCACCTCGGGTGTCATCAGGTAGTTGATGAGCCGGTGCGCGTTGTCGGGATGGGGCGCATCGGCGGGAACCACCAGCAGGTCGAACCAGATGATGGTGCCCTCTTCCGGAATCACGTAGCGCAGGTTCACGCCTTGGGCGGCATCGTCCATGGCCTGATAGATGTCGCCGGACCACCCCAGCACCAGGCAGACCTCGCCATTCGCAAAATCATCCATGTATTGCGATGAATGAAAGTACCGCACGTAAGGACGGATCTTCTCCAGCACGGCCATGGATTCACGCAGCGCCTGTTCGTCGTTTGAATCGACGGCGTATCCAAGATAGTTCAAAAGAATCTCGTTGACCTCGTCCGAGGCGTCCAGCAGGGTTACCCCACAGTCCTCCAGCTGGCTGACCAGCTCAGGCTTGAACAGCAGATCCCAGGAGTCCAGCGGCACGTCGGGTAGCCGGGCACGGACCTTGTCGACATTGATACCAAGCCCGTTGGTTCCCCAGGCGTAGGGCACCGCATAGCGGTTACCTGGGTCCTGCGGTTCCAGCTTGCCCAGAATCTCCGGGTCCAGATGCCTGTAGTTGGGCAGCTTTTCTTTATCCAGCGGCTGAAAAAGGCCGGCCGACAGCTGCACCGCGAAGAAATTGTTGGTGGGAACGACGACGTCGTAGCCCGTATTGCCTGCCAGCAGCTTTCCCTCCAGGACATCGTTGGAATCCAGGAGATCGTAATTCACCTCGATACCGGTAGCGGCCTCGAAGCCGGGCAATGTCTGATCGTCAATGTAGTCCGACCAGTTGTAGAAATTCACCAGCGGCGGCTCTTTATCCGCTGAGGGCTCTTTATCCGCTGAGGGCTCTTTATCCGCTGGGCTCTTTATCCGCTGAGGGCTCTTTATCCGCTGAGGGCTCTTTATCCGCTGAGGGCTCTTTATCCGCTGAGGGCTCTTTATCCGCTGAGGGCTCTCCCAACCGTTGGGGTTCGCCGCATCCTGAGGTGGCAATGACCATCAGGCATGCAATCAACGCGCAGCGCAAACGCGGGAACATCACGGGGAGGTTGACCTGCAATCCAGAGCAACGGCGTCAACCGTGCGACTGGGCGGCAGCGGCGGCGTGGCGGCGAGGAAAAGCAGGGAACCCAGCAGAGACAAACCTGCGAGCAGGGCAAGACCACTCTCGTAGTCTCCGGAAACATCCGCCATGTATCCGGCAACGATGGGTCCGCCAGACATGCCCAACATGACGATCAGAGAGGAGAAGCCCATGATGGTGCCAAAAGAGGAGGGGCCGAAGTAGTCGGCCCGCACGGCAACCATGAGCGGCCCACGGGTACCCCACGCAACGCCATGCAGCGCGGTAAAGCCCAACACCATCCACCAGCTGGTGGCAAAGGTTACCAGCAGCAGCCCCCCCGCATGGGCCACCATGCACAGAGCGCATATCACCCGCTTGTTGAAGCGATCTCCCAGATAACCGCCGGAGAGCTGCCCGAGCATCTGAAACGCCGTCATGAGCGCCACCACGCCGCCCGCTTCCGCCAGAGAGTAGTTCAGGCCTTCAGTAAGATGTGGAACCAGATGAACCATGACGGCAGAAACCACCAGCAACGCGGCGGCATGACCGGCCGAAATCAGCCAGAACGCCGGCGTGCGCATTGCCTCCCGGGCAGTAAAATCGTTGCTGGCAGCGCTGGGGCGATCTCTTGGATCCGTCGGTGCCGGAGCGCCGTCGGGACGCTCGCCGATATCCTCGGGACGATGGTGTACGAGCCGCACCAGAGGCAGACCCACGAGAATCACGACGAAACCGGAAATGAGCGCCGTGCTGCGCCAGCCGTACGCCTCGAGGAGCAGGATCACCAGAGGCACCGAGAAGCCGCCCAGCGCGTACCCGATCTGGGAGAACGCGACGGCCTTTGCCCTGTGACGGCTGAACCAGTTCACCAGCGAGACCATCAGGGTCGCAAAGCCACCAAGGCTCGAGCCCAGAGCGATGAGCGCGAAGGTCAGATAAAAAGTCAGCAGCGAATCCACCTGGCTGAACAGCATGAAGCCGATACCGAAAAGGACGGTGCCCACGCTGAGCACGATACGCGGTCCGAACCGATCTACCAGCCAGCCCTGCAAAGGGCCCAGAATGCCGCTCTCGATTCGGGTGAGGGCAAAAGCACCCGCGAGCAGCGTCTTGCTCCAGCCGAAGTCTGCCTGCAGAAGCACCACGTAGGCGCCATAGGACTGCATCCAGAGCACGCTGGCCAGGTACTGAACACCGCCGCTGGCGGCTACGATCCACCAGCCGTAGAAAATCTTGCCCTGGGGTCGCAGCAGCCCGTTGACACGTCCGGCCAGACTCAAAGGACCCCCATGACCCGCGGGGCAGATGCGCAGCTTGACATACCAAACGGGTGACCCTCGACGCCCATGCTGATTTTGATTCCTCTACGTCGAGCCGACTACGCGAAAGCGTTTGCGTAGATCCGGCAGGGTGAAAGCTGCAAGGCGGCCATTGTGCCCGAACTCGGCTGGGCGCGCGCAGCACTGGGCTTTCACACCGCGCCGGGCGTAGGATGAAGGTCTCGATCGACGTTCCGGCGGCGACCCGGCTGCCGCTTGCGGGGAGAATGCAGATGTTTGATCACCATAGCGGATTCAGCGGTGGCGCCCCCGTGCGGCCGCCTTTCAGCCACAGCCTGTTCGGCTGCCCGTGCTGCGCCGAAGCGCTGCCAAACCTGCTGCAAGCGGGCAGCATCGACCTGAGGCGCCAGGCGGATGCGTATCGCTCGCGGTCCGACTTTCCGCTCACCCCGGCTATCGCGGGGGAGCATCTGCTGGTCAACGCCCGGATAATGACCATGGATGAGGAAATGACCGAGGCCGACGCCCTGCTGATCCGCGATGGGCGGATCATCCAGGTCGGGTCCCGGGAGGACGCGCGGTCGCAGGCCACGGAAGATGCCCAGGTTGTGGATTGTCAGGGTCGGACCCTGCTCCCGGGCTTCATCGAGCCGCACATGCATCTGGTGCCCATCGCCGTTCTACGCCTGTACGAAAATGTCGGACCGTTCCGCTATCCAAGCGTCGATGAAGCGCTGCAACGCCTGCGGGAAGTGGCGGAGGAGATAGCCCTCGACGGCGACCCGGACAGGTGGGTAGTGGGGCGCCAGTTCGACCCGTCCCTGCAGCAGGGGCCTCCTGTGCTGACCCGGCAGATGCTGGATAGGGTTTCCACCACCCAGCCCGTTTTCGTCTACAACGCCTCGCTGCATCTCGGCTACTGCAACACCCGGGCGCTGGAGATCGCGGGCGTCACGGGGGACACCCCGGACCCGCCCGGCTCTCGCTTCGAACGGGACAGCGACGGCATGCCCAACGGCGTGCTGCAGGGAGGCGGCGCCATGGGCAGCGTGGCAAGGCACAACGCGGCTATGCGCGCCCACGATATCACCCGCGCCTGTCTGGAGGTCTTTGCCCACGCCAACGCCGTGGGCTTCACCACGGTGTGCGATCAGGGCACCGGCCTGATGCAGGGCGCGGCGGAGCTCGATCTCTACCGCGCGCTGCGGGACAGCAACGCAATGACCTGCCGTTTCCGCTACTCGCTGGGAGACCCGCGCGCCGAGGATTGGGATCGCGCTTCCATCGCGTTCGGCGAAGGCGACGGCTGGCTGCGTGTGGCCGGGTGGAAAATCGTCTCCGACGGTTCGAATCAGGGCCTGACCGGGCTGCAGCGCGAGCCCTTTCTGTGTGCCGACAGCCGCGGCATTGCCTACGTCGAGCCCGAAGCGCTCAAAGAAAAAGTGGCAACCCGGCTGGCCCAGGGCTGGCCGGTGGTGGTTCACGCCAACGGCGACCAGGCCATCGACAACGTCCTGGCCGCCTTCGAGGCTGCTCGAGCCGCAGGTCTGGATCCTGCCTCGAACCGATGCCGCATCGAGCACTGCTCCATTCTGCACGACGAGCAGATCACGCGAATCCAGGACCTGGGCCTGTCGCCGAGTTTTCTGATCGGCCACGTGTACTGGTGGGGACAGGCTTTCCGCGACGAGATCTTCGGCCCGGAGAAAGCGGCAAAGCTGGACCGGGCAGCCGCCTGCGAGGCAGCGGGTATCCGCTGGACCATCCACTCTGACGAGCCGGTTACCGAGATGAACCCTCTGCGCTGCATCGAGAACGCCGTCACCCGTTCGATGTGGCGGGATCCCGACAACCTGCTGGCCGCGGACGAGGCCGTCCCTGTAGAGGTGGCCATAAGAGCCATGACCCGGGACGCCGCCTGGCAATGCCATTCGGATCACGAGGTTGGCAGCCTGGAGCCGGGAAAGCTGGCGGACTTCGTCATTCTGGACGCCGACCCGCGCAAGGTAGAAGCTGACCAGATCGGCAAGATACGAGTACTGGAGACCTGGGTTGGCGGGGTTCGCGTGTTCCGTTCCGAGGGTGAGGAGAAAGCATGAACGCTGGTACCAGACGCGCGTCAGATCCGGTAGAGCGCGCAACCGCCCTGGCATCCCTGGTGCACGCGAGCGCCGACGCAGCGGAATCCCAGCGCCATCTACCCGCCAGCGTCGCTCAGGCTTTCGCTCGCGAGGGCCTGTACCGCATTGCGGCGCCGGAAAGCTGCGGCGGTGAGAACGCGGATCCCGTTACCCAGATCCGGACCATCGAAGCGATCTCCCGCGCCGACGGGAGCGCCGGCTGGAACCTCATGATCGGCGTGGAGAGTTTCGGCCTGATCGCGCCGGGATTTCACCGCTGCGCAGAATTGATCGCCGACCCCATGGTGGTTCTGTGCGGCTCGACCGCCGCCGTTGGCCGCGCCGACGCGGTGGACGGCGGCTATCTCGTCAACGGTCAGTGGCAATTCGTCAGCGGCTGCCACAACAGCCAGCTGTTCGGTGCCACCGTGTGCCTGTACCACGATGGCGAGCCGGATGCCGATCGAGGCAATGTGTACGCGGTCATCGACAAGGGCAACTTCGAGATACTGGATACCTGGCACGTCTCCGGCCTGGCAGGCTCAGGATCCCATGACGTTCGCGTTGTCGACGCCTTCGTTCCGGAAGATCGCATCGTTGCGCCCATTGGCGGAACCCGCGACGCTTCGCCACTGCTGCGATTTCCGCTGGGCGCCCGGCTGGCCTACAACAAGGTGGCCGTGTCCCTGGGCATCGCGCGAGCCGCTATCGACGCTTTCATCGACCTGGCCGAGGGCAAGACGCCGCGCTTCACCAGTCGATCACTGCGCAACCGGGGTCGGGCTCAGCGAGCCGCCGCAGAAGCGGAAATACGGGTCAGAGGGGCGCGGGCTCTGGTTTTTGAACTGGTCGAGGAACTCTGGGCCGACGTGCTGGCCGGGCGAAAGATATCCGGCCGGCAGCTGGCCATCTTCCAGGCGGCATGCTCCGACGCGGTGGCCGGATGCACCGAATCCGTGGACCGGCTATGCGATGCGGCAGGCACCACGGCGAACCAGAAAGGCCATCCGCTGGAACGGCTTGCCAGAGATGCCAGGGTCGTCCGCCAGCACGCGACCGTGGCTTCTCATCACATCGACGACGCGGGCAGGGTTCTGCTGGGGCTCCCAGCCGAGGGCCTCATGCTGAAAGGTCTGGGCGGGGAGCGCCGGCCAGCGGAGTGACCCGCAATCAAATCGCGTGCCGCTTCGCACATCAAGCCGCCTGCCGAATGGGTGCAGGCGGGTAGTGGGCCAGATGCCGTTCGTTCATACGCTGCCACATCTCTTCTGTGGCTTCCGCCACGCTCGTTCCGGCGGCAAACCGAAGCGGCTCGAGAATCTCGACGCTGGCGTGGCCGGGGGTTACCTCCAGCTGGCCTTTCGGGCGCATCTCCCGCAGACCCGACAGATAAACGGGCACGACGGGAACATCCAGCTCCAGTGCCAGCAGAGCGACACCCTTGCGAAACTGTCCCAGCCGGCCGTTCGTAGCCCGGGTGCCTTCGGGGAAGATGCCGATGTTGCAGCCCTTCTCCAACAGGGTCTTCGCGTAGTCGAGCGCCCGTGATCCACCGCCACGCCTGATCGGGAAATTGCCCAGCACCAGGGACTGGTACCAGGGCTGCAGGATCAGCTTTTTCTTCCCTTTGACAAACCAGCGATCGGCAGCCGCGCCGAAGTAAAAATTGTTTTTGACCTCGTCCGGCAACGCCGTCAGCAGCACCAGGGAATCCATGTGGCTCTGATGATTGGCAATGAAGATGCATGGCCCGTCCAGGTGAGAGAGGTGCTCGCGTCCGCTCAACGTCAGAGACTGGCAGTAGCGGTCGACCCACCGGGTGTAAGCGCGCTGACGCATGGCGCGCCTGACCAGACGTGCCCAGGCCTGCGTCTGCCAGTGGTGCGGTCCCGCGTAATCCGTCTCAACGAACTTTGTAGCAACTTGCGCCGTCATATCATCTCCGTTATCTGCTGTTAAAAGTTATTACGCTCACGTTCTCCATGGCGGGCTCACCAAAACGTTTCTCGAACCCGCTTTCCGAACAGAGATTTGCAAATCACAGGCCAACTCTCGAAGAATTGGCATTCAGAGGGCTCCACGCCAGTTTTGCGGACGCAAAGCACCCGAAGCTGCATCCAATTTGTGCAGCATGACAAGCCGACGCATCGATCCGGTGCGAACAGATGGGGCGCGGCGGGCTGGCGGCGGCCTTAACCGTCGGGGTTAAACGTTTAGCGAGGCGAAGTCGACAATGGACACCGCGATGATCCTCGACGTGCTGCTGTGGATGCTGGCCGTGCTGCTGATCGCGGCAGGCATCCTGGGCCTGTTGCTGCCCGTGCTGCCGGGGCCGCCGATACTATTTGCGGGTCTGCTGCTCGGGGCATGGATCGACGATTTCGTCTACGCTGGCTGGGGAACCCTGACGCTGTTGACCGGAATGGCCGTCCTGACCTATCTGGTGGACTTTGCCGCCAGCGCCGTGGGCGCTTCCCGTTTCGGCGCTTCGCCAAGAGCGGCATGGGGCGCCCTCCTGGGCGCGCTGGCGGGCATCGCCTTCGGCCCCGCGGGCATACTGCTGGGACCTTTCATCGGCGCGGTGATTGGCGAGCTGTCTGCCAGGCGTTCGCTGGGCGAGGCTGGCCGCGCCGGGGTGGGCGCGACGGTAGGCCTGGTTGTGGGCGCAGCGGTAAAGGTAGGCCTGGCGTTCACCATGGTGAGCCTTTTCGTGCTGGTGCGCTTCTTCTAGAGACGCGCTGCAAACCTCGCCGCTTATCTGGCATCCATCCGAATGGGAATGGCGTCGTCCCGATCACCCACCAGCCAGCCGATATAGACATCGCGCCAGCCGTACTTTTCGAGCATCAGATCGTTGACCGCATCCCTGACGTCCGGCGAGGGTACCGCAATGTAGGCGCTGTATTTCTCACCACGCGCCAGCTCTACTGACGGTTCCGCCAGCAGCCGCCCGTACCAGCCCGAGCCTTCGCTGGCGCGCAGATACTGGCTGCCTTCAAAATCGACCACCCAGAGGCGGGTCTCAACGGGCGTACTTTCGGCCCCCGCGGTGGTCAGCACCACGACCTCGCCGGTCTCTGACGCGACCATCTGAGAAACGAAGACCACCGCGGCGAGCGCCAGCAGCCCTCCCAGAATCCACGCTGCAGTTTTCAGCATGCTACTTCACGTCCTACCGTCTTCACCCATCGCATGATAAGCAGTAGAATGTTTAATATCAAACTGTTTAAGGTAGTACTTATGGCCGCCGGGCGCAGGACGACAACCGGTAAGAAGCAGGAGAGCCGCGACGTCGCGGCCGACCTGAATGACGCTTATGCCTTCTTCAACGAGATCAACATCATCGCGCAGCTGTCCGCGAACCAGATGGACAAGCAGATGCCTGCCGGGTTGAACCAGTCTCAGTTCGGCGTGCTCAATTGGTTTGTGCGAGTCGATGAGGTAGCCACCCCCGGAAGGCTGGCGAAAGCCTTTCAGGTCAGCAAGGGTGCCATGACCAATACGTTGAGCAAGCTGGCGGCTAAAGGCTTCGTGAACATTGCCGCGGACCCGACCAGCGGCCGACGCAAGCTGGTGCGCCTGACACCGAGCGGTCGCCAGGCGCGGGACGCGGCGGTGGCAGCGACCTTCCCTCTGCTGCAGGCCTTTCTCCAAGAGTTCAGTATCGCGCGCATCCGCCGCCAGCTGCCACAGCTGCAGCGCATCCGTGACTATCTCGACGCCGCCCGCGATTGAAGCAGGCGGCGCAGCCGTTCACGGCAATTGCGCCTATGTATCCGATACTGATTCTATTTCAACTTCGTCGATCCCGAATCCCGAATCGCCATGTTCACCCGCATGGGCTTTCGTCCCGGGGACGGCTGGGCCGACGGTCTGCATGTGGTCTACCTGGGCGGCGACAGAGTCGCGTTTACCTACGGCAGGCGTGAGATCGCCAGCGACCTGAATGCCTACAACGACGATCTGCGCGCGGGACAGCTGGAGCTGGTATGCGTCGTGCCGTTTCAGAACTGGGAGGTGCGCTACGACGGCCCCGCCCAGGATATTGCCGACGCATCGATACTGCTCGAACGTCGAAAGGCCAGGCCGGAAGGCTGGTATGAGCCCGCCACGCTGAGCATGCAGATGGATTTCAACGCCCTGACCGAGCCCCACTACGCTACCAGCGGGTCGCGCGGTCATTTCGAGCAGACTGGCCAGGTTCGCGGCGAGATCCGACTGGAGGGCGCCAGGGGAACGGAGGTGTTTCATCCCTCGGGCTTTGGCGTGCGCGACAAATCGTGGGGGCCCAGAGACTGGAGCGCCGGCCAGCAGCAAGCGCCGGCCCAGCAACAGACGGGAGAAGGCGGAGGCACCGGAGCGGACGTTCCTCACCCGTTCGTAAACTGGTTTTCCATGAATTTCGGCCCTGACCTGGCTTTAGGGGGATCCTGTTTCCGGCACCCGGATGGCGTCATGCGGGGTTCCGGCTGGATCGTTCGCGATGGCCATACCGAGGATCTGCGCGACGTCGTGATCGACAGCGAGTACCGAAAAGGCTCCCTCTGGCACACGGCCGTTCGTCTGCGGGGGGAAACGGCCGGTGGCAGGGGCGTGGACGTTACCGGCAAAATTCTCACCATCTGCCCGACCAAGATCCCCATGGCCGGCGGCGCCACCTTCGTAAACGAAGGACTGGCTGTTTTTCAGACCGAGGGACGAACCGGCTACGGCATCAGCGAGCACTGGCACGCGGTGCGCGCAGGCTGACAGGTCGCTCAGCTGCGGGGCACCGCTTCACCTGACCCATCCGGCGGCGGATCGAAGCTGGGCACCGCGGCCAGTAGCTTGCGGGTATAGGGGTGTTGAGGATGGTCACATACGGCGGCCACCGAACCCTGCTCCACGATGCGTCCCTGGTACATGACGGCGACCTCGTCGGCGAAGTAGCGAACCACGTCGATGTTATGGGTAATGAACAGATAAGTCAGATCGAGCTCGCCGCGCAGCTCGTCCAGCAGGGCCAGGACCCGCGCCTGCACGCTGACATCTAACGCGCTGGTCACCTCGTCACAGACGATGAGTTCGGGCCCCAGCACAAGGGCCCTCGCGATGCCGATTCGCTGTCGCTGGCCGCCGGAGAACTCATGGGGGAAGCGCATGAGCATGGCGCGATCCAACCCCACCCGCTCCAGCGTTTCCCCGGCTATCCGCAGCCTCTCGCCCTGGCTGGATCCGATGCCGTGGGTAGCCATCGGTTCGGTCAGCGTTGTGGCGATGCTCAGGCGGGGGTTGAGCGAGGAATAAGGATCCTGAAATACGATCTGCAGCCAACGCCGGTAGGGTTTCATTCGTCGCGGCGACAAACTGGCCAGATCGGCATCGCGGAACAGGACCTCTCCCGACGTCTCGGGCAGCAGTCGCAGCAATGCTCGACCGAGCGTCGTTTTTCCGGACCCCGACTCTCCGACCACTGCCAGCACCCGCCCTTTGCGGATATCAAGTGAGACGTCATCCACCGCCTTCACGTCGTCCACATGCCGCTGCAGCACGCCGCGACGTACCGGGAAATAGACCTTCAGGTTTCTGACGCTCACCAGCGGGCCTTCACCCTCGGGGCGTGGAATCTCGTTGCGTCGTTGCAGCCGACTGGGCAGCGCTGCCAGCAGCTGGCGCGTATACGCGTGCTGCGGTCGATACAGCACCTGGTCGCGGGTGCCTGTCTCCACGATCCGCCCGAGCTGCATTACCGATATACGGTCCGCAATCTGCGCGACCACGCTGAGATCGTGGGTGATGAACAGCAGCGCCGTATTTCGCCGCTGCTGCAGGTCGGCCATGAGCTTCAGAATCTGCGCCTGGATGGTGACATCCAGGGCGGTGGTGGGCTCGTCGGCAAT